>JBEBKH010000052.1:0-17478 GCA_040079575.1 Chakrabartia sp.
CCTGTTTTGGTTGTTTATCGCGCGCGCGCTCACAGGTGTGTTCGGCGCAACCAATGGCCCGGCACAATCAGTTATCGCCGACATTACCGCGCCGGAGGAGCGCTCCCGCTATTTCGGATTCATCGGCGCGGCGTTCGGGGTCGGGTTTGTGATCGGCCCTGCCATTGGCGGCCTCCTTGCCGAACTCGGCGTACGCGTCCCATTTTACGCAGCAGCAGCACTCGCAATGGCCAATTTTATCTATGGGTGGTTCGCATTGCCAGAAACGCTCAAGGTTGAAAATCAGCGGCCATTTGATTGGCGACGCGCCAATCCTGTTGGGTCGCTGTTACACGTCAGACGACTGACCGGCATATTGCCGATTTCGACGGTCTATTTTTTGTGGCAATTGGCCAGCCTGATCTACCCGATGATCTGGAGCTATTATGCGATCAGCCGTTATGGCTGGTCGGGCACAATGGTTGGTCTGTCGCTGGCGATGATGGGGGTCGCAATGGCGTTGAACCAGATATTCATTTCATCAAAAATAATTGCGCGCTTTGGCGACCGGCGAACGGCGAGCATTGGGTTGGCAGGTGGCATGTGCTGTATGGCGGTCCTTGCCTTTGTTTCCAATGGCTGGATCGCCTTTGCCGTGATGCCGCTGATCGCGATAGGATCGCTCACTCAACCATGCCTGACCGCGATGATGACACGGCGCGCGGATGCCACCAACCAAGGAGAGGTGCAGGGTTTTGCTTCAGGTGTGATGGCCATAGGATCGCTCATCGCGCCGCTACTGTATAATCCGGTGCAAGCCTTGTTTGCCGGCACCGACGCGCCCTTTGTTTTTCCCGGAGCGTCCTTTGCCATTGCCGCTGCTATTGCAGGCTTTGCCTTGATCGTGCTGCTTAGGATTGCACCAGCGGCAACCCCCGATCCGGTTCTGACTAAATCCCACCCATAACGGTTGTGCGACCATCGGCCACCAGCGCGTCAAACAAGGCGGTGGCGCACCCATCCAATGCGGCTTGATCTGTCGACCGTATCACAAAATTTGATCCAACCTTTCCTTCGCGAAAGAAAGGGTAACTGCCGATCTGGCACCCTGCATGCGCCTTTTCAGTCGCGCCAAGCATGTCGGAAATTTCGCTTTCTGCAACCCAGCAGCCGATTGTCTGGCCAAGGAGGGGGGCGCCGCCCTCTAAAGTACCCGATAAAGCATCAAGCATCCCAGCAGTAATATGGGGCACCCCGGCCATGATGAAGATATTGCCGTGGCGAATACCGGGCGCACCGGACATGCGGTTTTCAATCAGGTCCGCACCCTCTGGCACCCGCGCCATCCGCAAACGCGCTTCTGTTAATCCGCCGCGATTTTCGTAATAGCCCTGCAATATGGCGCGCGCTGCTGGGTGGATGATCACCGGAACGCCAATCGCCTTGGCAATGGCGTCGACGGTAATATCATCGTGCGTTGGCCCAATGCCGCCAGTTGTAAACAGATAATCATTACGCGCGCGCAAAATGTTCACTGCCTCAACAATCGATTCTTCAACATCGGCGACAACCCGCACTTCACGCAGACGAATGCCCTGTAAATTAAGCCAAAGCCCAATTTGCGCGATATTCTTATCCTGCGTCCGACCAGAAAGGATCTCATCCCCAATGATGACAATTGCGGCGGTCCAAATGCGATCTTTGTTCATCGTCATGCCATAGCGCGCCGTGATGCTACTGCAAAGCGGAGATAACAGCGCATGCTGGTAAATTTGCGTACCGTTGACGCGAAAATCCTGTCCTACATAAATCCTTATAGGTTAATTATGATTCGTTTTACAAACCGGAGATTCATAATGACCATTGAAAGACAGCGTGACAAATTGATCGAAGACGTGATTGGCCGTGAAGGTGGCTATGTCAATCATCCGGCTGACAAAGGCGGCCCGACACGGTGGGGCGTGACTGAGGCGGTCGCCCGTGCACATGGTTATCGCGGCGATATGCGCACATTTTCACGCGCCGAAGCGGTTGAAATTTATGGAAGGCTCTATTGGTCTAAACCGGGGTTGGAACGCGTTGCGGCCATCATGCCAAATTTGGCAGCTGAACTGTTTGATACCGGCGTCAACATGGGGCCGTCGACTGCGACCGGATTTTTAAGACGCGCGCTAAACGCGCTCAATCGTTCGGCCGCCGATTTTGATGATCTCCCCAGCAGTGGCTTGGTTGATGACGCCGTCGTCACCGCCCTCTCTCATTTTGTGGCAAAACGCGGCAGGGCTGGGCAAGACGTGCTGATCAAAGCCGTCGAAGCGCTGCAAGGCGAACGCTATATCCGGCTCACTGAAACGCGTCCGGCCAATGAAGCCTTTCTCTTTGGCTGGATTGCAAACCGGATTGGCTGATCCCAGTATTTATCAAAAACAACGCCCTAAACTTTGAGGAACAACCTATGTCACTAATCGAAGGCCTGATTGGCCCTTTATCCAAAATCATCGACAAGATCATTCCTGATCCGCGCGCACGCGATGCCGCAAAACTTGAATTGCTTAAACTTGAGGGCAGCCAAGACCTTGAAACCGTAAAAGCACAAATGTCCGCGATCATTGCCGAAGCACAGTCCCCCGACCCGTGGACCAGCCGTGCGCGACCCAGCTTCCTTTACGTTATGTATGTGATGATCCTTTGGGCGCTACCCATGGGGTTGATTGCCGCGTTTCGTCCTGACGTGGCATCCGGCATTGCAGCAGGCATGAATGCCTATCTGGGCGGCATCCCAGAATCACTATGGGCCGTCTTTGGCACTGGCTACTTGGGCTACACCGCCGCACGCCAATGGGGAAAGGTGAAGGGTGTGGAACGGTGAGGATTGCAGCGCGGTTGTTGCCCTGATACCGCGCGGCGATGTTCAATGACACATCCTCCCCCATCGCCCTGCTTCAGACGCGCCGGTCCGGCAAGCCACGCAATATGGTTGCGCCAGGCCCAAGTGCTGATGACCTTTCCGCAATTTTGCAAGCGGCAACGCGGGTGCCAGACCACGGAAAGCTGGCCCCGTGGCGTTTTGTCATTGTGGCACCCGATCAACGCGCGACACTCTCCGACGTGTTGACCACAGCCTATCGTGCTGAAAAACCGGATGCAGGGCGTTTGGAAATTGAATCATTGGTGCAATTTGCGCATCAAGCCCCCACCCTGATTGTCGCGCTTTCTTGCCCCGTTACCAACAGCAAAGTTCCGACGTGGGAACAAGAACTGTCGGTGGGCGCAGCCTGCATGCAGCTGCTCAACGCAACACATGCCTTGGGCTACCTCGGCAGTTGGCTGACCGGATGGCCGACATATTCAGACGCGGTGCGTAACGCATTTGGCAACAGCCATGAACGGATCGCCGGCTTTCTGTTTCTCGGCTCCGTCACCGCCGCCCTTGAAGAACGCCCACGCCCTGATCCGCGCGATGTTATCAGCCATTGGCAGCGCTAAAAAATTTAATTGCTGACTCTGGTGTGATTTAGTGTATTAAGCTTGCATGACAGCAATGAATGAAGATGATATCCCCGTTTATTTGAGATTGCGCGGTATGATCGCGGTTTCAATCCTTGAGGGTCGTTATAAAGAAGGTGAGCAATTGCCCTCCGTCCGCGCCTTTGCGGCCAAGGTAGGAGCCAATCCGCTGACCGTCGCAAAAGCCTATCAATGTCTCCAGGATGACGGCCATGTTACGGTCAAGCGCGGGGTCGGCATGTTCGTCGCTGACGGTGCAGTTAAACGACTGACCGTTCAGGAAAAAGATATTTTTCTCACTAAAACCTGGCCCCGCATGCGCGCGCATATCAGTCGTCTGGGTATTGATTTGCAGGACCTGATTGTCCGCGAACCGGTGTGAAGGGCTAGCAAATTGGTTGCAGCGCCTTATATCGCGCCTTCACCCTATGGTTTTCAAACGTCTCTTTAACCGCAAGGAACAAAATCCTGTGCCACAGCGTCTCTGGTCATTACCAGAGGGAGAGCGAGCCTACGCGATTGGCGATATTCATGGGCGGTTAGACTTGTTCAACCGACTGCTCGCGGCCATCGATGCCGATGATGCAGCGCGCGCACCAGCGCGCACCACCCTGATCCTTTTGGGCGACCTTGCAGACCGTGGCCCTGATTCACGCGGTGTCATTGAACGGGCAATGGGTTTGGTCGCGTCAAGCGACAACATCGTCTGCCTGATGGGCAATCATGAAGAACTGTTGACGCGCGTATGGGATGGGGAACGCTCCTCCGCTGGTACATTTAACCGCGTAGGCGGACGGGAAACCTTACTCAGCTACGGCGTAACGCCGGAAGACTATGATCAATGGGACTTGGGTGAAATGACCGAAGCAACCGGCCGCGTCGTCCCAGAAGCGCACATCGATTTTCTGCGCAGTTTTAAAGATTGGCATCAAATGGGCGATTATCTGTTCGTCCATGCAGGCATCCGTCCTGGCCACCCAATCGAAGATCAGGATGCCACTGACCTAAGGTGGATCAGGCGCGAATTTACGGAGTCTGACGCAGATCACGGCGTCATGGTGATCCACGGCCATACTATCACCGAAAATATTGACGAACGTCACAACCGGATTGGCATTGATACCGGCGCATTTGGCAGCGATGTCCTGACCGCAATCGGCCTTGAAGGAACTGAGCGTTGGTTTTTGGAAACCTAGGCCGCCAGTTCCTCTGCGCTCAGCGCGTAAAGTAATCCGGCACCCGCTGTAACGGACCCCGTCAAACCCATCGCCTCCCCTACCAAATGCGTCAAATAATATTGCGCGGTGACGATCTTTGATTTTAAGAACACTGGGTCGCCCTCGCCTTTATCGATCTGTGCTTTTGCGATCCGCAGCTGACGCTCCATCAGCCAGCCACAAGTCATCGTTGACACCATCGTCAGATATGGCGCGCTGCCCGCCAAGCGGTCATCGACGGAAACATCCAACAGATGCGCAGTACATTGTTCGACGAGACCAACCAAGGCAAGGAGACCGGCATCCAGCGCTTCTGCCCGAATATCGGCGATGAGCGCTGCCACCCCCGCCCCGCCGTCTCCCGTCAGTTTTCGTCCAACCAAATCTGCGGCCTGAATACCGTTGGTGCCTTCATAGATGGGAGCAATGCGGGCATCGCGGTAATATTGGGCTGCACCTGTTTCTTCAATGAATCCCATGCCGCCGTGGATTTGAACGCCCAAACTGGAGACGTCACAGCCGACATCGGTGCCGTAGGATTTTGACAGTGGCGTCATCAAATCAAGCCGCACTTTCGCGCCCTCAACCCCCAAATGGACGCGATCAACAAGCCCAGCTGCATAGTAAAGCAAGGCGCGCGTGGCTTGGGTCAAGGCCTTCATCCGGATCAGCATACGCCGTACATCGGGATGTTCGATAATGGCCACAGACTGCGGTCCGCTTCCATTGGCTCGCGCTGACTGGATGCGATCTTTGGCATAGCCAAGCGCTGCCTGTGTGGCGCGTTCGGCGATTTGCACACCCTGCAACCCGACATTGAGCCGCGCATTGTTCATCATCGTGAACATCGCGCGCATACCGCCAAATTCAGGACCAATCAGATGGCCCGTGCAATCATCATGATCGCCGTAAGACAACACACAGGTCGGGGACGCGTGGATGCCAAGCTTATGTTCAATCGACACGCAGGTCACATCATTGCGGCTGCCATCTGGTCGTATCTGGGGAACCAGAAACAGTGATATCCCCTTGGTTCCTAATGGAGCATCCGGGGTGCGTGCCAAGACCAAGTGAACGAGATTGTCGGTCAGGTCATGCGCGCCGAACGTGATATAAATCTTGGTGCCCTTGATCTTGAAACTGCCATCACCAACGGGGGTCGCCGTTGTGCGCAAAGCCCCAACATCTGATCCCGCCTGCGGCTCAGTCAAGTTCATCGTACCCGTCCAAGCGCCGCTGACCAGCTTTGGCAGATATGCTGCGCGCTGGTCATCACTGCCATGCGTCATAATCGCTTCAATCGCGCCCACCGTCAGCATCGGGCAAAGCGAAAACGCCATATTGGCCGTACCCAAATCTTCAAGCACCACAGTGGCGAGCGAAAAAGGCAACCCCTGCCCACCAAAGGCTGCTGGGCCGTCCAATGTCCCCCAGCCACCATCGACATAGGCCTGATAGGCTTGCTTAAACCCCGGGGGCATCGTGACAGCGCCGTCTTTCCACTGCGCATGGACTGTATCACCCACACGGTTAAGTGGCGCCCATTCGCCAGCCGCAAACGCGCCAGCACCCTCCAAAATTGCATCAATCATATCTGGGGAGGCCGCAGAGAAGCGTTCAGTCGCACTCAGTTCATCAATCCGTGTGACGTGATCAAGGACAAAACGTTGTTCAGAAATTGGCGGCGTGTAATTCATAGCAGTCGACCCAAGGCTTGCGTGATGGCGAATCGCGCTATAGCGGCACATCATGCCGTCCACCAAACAGCCTTTTTCAACTCAAATATGCCCCTACGGCGAGGCCGCTATTGTTCAGGCGGCTGGGCTAATCGCGCAGGGGCACTGCGTCGCGGTTCCAACAGAAACGGTATACGGCCTCGCCGCAGATGCCACCAATGGAGCGGCAGTCGCTGGCATTTATGCTGCCAAAGGACGCCCCAGTTTCAACCCGTTGATCATCCATGTTCTGGACCTTGCAACGGCTGAAACCATCGCTGTGTTTGACGATACAGCGCGTGAGATTGCGAAACAATTTTGGCCCGGTCCTTTGACGATGGTACTGCCCCGTCAACCAGACTGCGCTATCGCCAGTCTTGCGACAGCGGGGCTTGAGACGATTGCCATCCGCATCCCTGCCCACCCAGCAATACAGGCACTGCTCAAGGCATGTGGAAAACCCCTCGCCGCACCTTCCGCAAATGCGAGTGGTATGATCAGCCCAACCCGCGCAGATCATGTTCTCAAAAGCCTAGATGGGCGCATCCCGATGATCATCGATGCTGGACTGACAGCGCACGGGCTTGAATCGACTATTATCGCTGTAGAGCCGCATGGTCTGCGCTTGTTACGCCCAGGGCCAATAGACACAGCAGCACTGGCACTCACATCCGGCCTGCCTATCGAAACAATATTTTCCGGCAGTATTGAAGCGCCAGGACAGCTTGCAAGTCATTATGCTCCCTCAAAACCGCTACGTTTAGAGGTGACAACCGCATTGCCCGACGAATGGCTAATCGGCTTCGGACCTGTAATCGGGAATGCTACTCTGAGCTTAACGGGTGATCTGGTAGAGGCCGCAGCGGCGCTGTTTGATGCACTTCACACTGCGGACGCATCCCCCTGCACGCGCATTGCTTTGGCGCCTATCCCAGACATCGGACTCGGCATAGCAATCAATGATCGGTTGCGTCGAGCCGCTGTCTAATGTCAAAACTTAATAGCATCTGTCGAAGCATGTTATCCGTTCATCGATAGAGTGTTACAATATGGCATAATATTGAGACTATTCAGGATGATCAAATCTCAATCAATGAAGCTTACTTTTTCCGCATTGGCACTGTTTTCAACGCAGACAGCTTTTGCCCAGCGCACCGATGACAATGCTGTCACAGGCGCAGACGACGCTTTTGGTAAATCGGTGGGCGGCGAAACAATTGGCATTTACCACGCAGATGACGTTCGCGGATTTTCACCATCAACGGCAGGAAATTTACGCCTTGAAGGCCTATATATCGATCAACAAGGGTTTCTGACCGATCGACTGATCGATGGATCAACCATCCATGTTGGGCTGTCCGCGCAAGGTTATCCCTTCCCGGCGCCAACCGGTATTGCCAATTATGACTTGCGCAAACCGGGAAAGGCGTTTGTTGCCTCCATCGGCATTAATCATGGACCCTTTGGCGGAAATTCGCTCGAACTTGATGTCCTCGCCCCTCTTAATGGCGAAAAACTTGGCATCAGTGCGGGGATCGGCCTCTACCGCGAGCGCAATGCATTTGGTGGTACACCTCATTTCCTATCAACCGCATTTTCAATCCGTTCCAAACCATCAGATGCGTTTGAAATCCATTCCTTTTGGAGCCGCGTCGCTGTTAGGGATGACGAGGCCGAGCCGCTTATTTTTATGAATACAGAGGCATTGCCACCTACGATCAACCGTGGCCGGTTTCATGGGCAAAAATGGGCCGTGTTTTCGGCCAATGAAGGTAATTACGGCGTCGTGACCAAAGCAAAAACATTGGGTATTGATGTGGCTGCGGGCCTTTTCCGATCCTATTCACGCACATTACAAAGCCATTATGATTTACTGTTCGACACAGCCGCAGATGGGCGGGTTGGGTCGCGAACGGTGATTGCAGATCGTGGCGATTTATCTTCATCAACGTCTGGCGAAATCAAGCTTTCAAAATTCTTTTCTGAGGGTAAGCGCCAGCACCTCATCCATGCAACTGCCCGCGCGCGGCACGTTGAACGGCGTTATGGGGGTTCAAATATCATCGATCTTGGCGTCAGTCAGATTGGTATCCCTGATTTTCGGGCGACGCCAACGGGACTAACCTTTGGTCCCAAAATCCGTGAAACTGTGGAACAGAAAACGTTCGGCCTTGGGTATGAGCTGCGTTGGAAGGATTTGGGAGAAATCAGTATAGGCGTTCAAAAAACTCACTATGCCAAACAGGTTACAGACCCCAATCCAGCTGTCATCATAGCTGAAACCAAAGATTCCCCTTATTTGTTTAGCGCTACCGCGGCCGTTTACCTCTCGCAGAGGCTTGCACTTTATGGCGGTTATGTCCGGGGGCTAGAAGAAAGTGATGTCGCCCCGGAAAGCGCCATCAATCGCAGCGAAGCGCCACCTGCCATTCGCACACGCCAGCAAGATATTGGACTTCGGTGGAAACCCAATGAAAAAATCAGTGTCGTATTGGGCTATTTTGACGTGCGAAAACCCTATTTCAACCTCGACACGACTTCGGTATTCCGACAATTGGGCCAAGTGCGCAACCGCGGCGCTGAATTTTCATTGTCTGGTGAGGTCGTAACGGGGGTGAATATCGTCGCGGGTTCCGTCTTTCTAGATTCGATTGTTTCTGGCGATGAAGTCCGGCTGGGGCTGATCGGCAAGCGTCCGGTTGGAACTTTTAAACTGCACAATTTGATCAACATAAACTGGCACGTACCGTGGCACGATCCACTGACGCTGACAGCGCGGTTTGAAAGCACCAGCGACAGAACTGCCAATGCCCGAAACAGTTTCGTGATCCCTGCCCGTTCTGTCACAAGTTTGGGCGCGCGATACCGCATGAAAGCCGGAAAAGTCCCAATCTTAATCCGGGCGTCTGTCGACAATGTCTTTAACAAATTTGGTTGGAATGTCGGCGGTAGTGGGTTTTTCGCTCCCAATGGGACACGCCGTTATTCGCTAACCCTTGCCGCCGACCTCTGAACAAGCGTAAGCAGTTTAGAGGTCATCAGGAGCACGGTATGGGCGGAATTGCATCGAAAGAACAACTGCGCATCTCGTTTTTGCGTTGGGCATTGGTGAGTGTGCCTGCGATTGTTTTTCTTGGCTTTTTATCAGGCCGCCTTTCCAATTCAGGCTATAATAACCGCTGGTTTTTAGCGCTCAATCGTCCTGATATTGTTCCGCCTGGTTGGGTATTCGGCGTGGCATGGACCATACTTTATATCATGTTGGGGATTGCGCTTGCGATGATCCTGCACGCGCGCGGCGCGAAAGGGCGGCCCATGGCGCTTGGCCTGTTTGCCGCGCAACTGTTGCTAAACTTGGCTTGGACCCCCGTTTTTTTTGCAGGCCATAGGGTCACCGCAGCGCTGATCCTGATCATCGTCATATTGTTTCTCGCAATTGCCACGACCTTTGCCTTTGCTCGGATTCGTAAGGCTGCTGCTTGGTTGTTTGTGCCCTATTTGGTCTGGCTCAGCTTTGCATCGATCCTGACATTTCAGATTGATAGGATGAATCCTGATGCCGAAACCCTTGTGCCTGACGCACCGAGCACCCAAATACTGCTTTAGGGGATGAGCTATGCTCAAACGGAGTGATATCAATGCAATCTGAAAACCGAGTCTTCGACGATTTTGTCAAATTCGTAAATGGGGCTGCGGGCACCATTGCAGGCATGGGGCGTGAAGCAGAAGCCTCCACCCGTGAAAAAGCCAAAGAATGGATCGGCGGTCTAAATTTTGTCAGCCGCGAAGAATTTGAAGCGGTCAAAGCAATGGCTGCGGCTGCACGTGATGATGCAGATATACTGCGCGCGCGTCTTGATGCGTTGGAAGGTAAGGGTGCAAAACCCGCCACAAAAAAACCAGCATCAAAATCAAAAGGCTAATTGTCCACAGCTTATTGGGCGCGACATTGTTCAGCGCTTGCCAATGCCAGCCTAACCGCGTCAGAAGTCGGTTATGGTCATGGTGACGCAAGATATGACGCTAGGCAGTGCCGCGCCCATTGATATGCTTGAAACTTGGTTTTCAGCACATGGGTGGGTTTATGAGCGCATTGGTGATGAAGAAATCATCGCCACAACCCAAGGGTCTTGGGGACAGTATGAATTGCGCGGTGTGTGGCGCGATGATGACCGAGTCTTGCAATTTCTCGCTTTTCCAGATGTGAAAGTGACGGAGCCGCAATATGCGGCGATTTACGAAACCATCGGTTTAATCAACGAACAGCTATGGTTGGGCCATTTTGAACTCTGGTCTGGCAACGGCGTTTTGGTGTTTAGGCACGCAGCCCTGCTTGAAGGCAGCGATGAACCCGGCCTTGGCTTGGAACAGGCGGAATCTCTGATAGAAGCGGCTGTTGATGAACTTGACCGCTTTTACCCCGTGTTCCAATTCGTGATGTGGGGCGGAAAATCACCCCGCGACGCCATTACCGCTGCGATGGTTGAAACCCAGGGGGAGGCATGATCGACGAAGGTGCCATCTGGTTGATTGGCTGCGGCAATATGGGCGGCGCGATGTTGCGCGGCTGGCTGGCGGATGGGATTGACGCGGCGCGCATTACCGTGATTGACCCGCACCTCAAAACTGTTCCTGACGGAGTGCGATTATTGTCGCACTGTCCAACGGGGGAAGCGCCGCCAGCCATGGCCTTGCTCGCCGTCAAGCCACAATCCTTTAGGGATGTTGCGACCGCGATTGCACCTGCTTTGGGCGATGCTACGCTGCTAATTTCAATTCTTGCTGGGATTGAGGTGGCAACGCTGCGTAAGTATTTGGTGACCCCGCGCGGCGTTATTCGCGTTATGCCCAATATGCCGGCGGCGATCGGGAAAGGGATTACAATTCTCTATGCAGATGCTGCATCGCATGCTGACGCGGCGCGTGCCGCAAATCTCATGGCCCCCTTAGGCAGCGTCGAGTGGATTACCGATGAAAGGCAATTCGATGCGGTAACCGCCTTGTCCGGATCCGGTCCTGCCTTTGTCTTTCGCTTTATCGACGCTTTGGCGCAGGCAGGCGCTGCGCTAGGGTTGCCGACAGATCAGGCGCTGCGTCTCGCCTTGGCAACGGTGGAAGGCTCTGCCGCTCTTGCTGGACAGTCCGCCGAAACGCCGTCTCAATTGGCGGAGCGTGTTGCCAGTCCCAATGGCACAACCCGCGCTGGATTGGACGTGCTAGACGAAGGCGATACTTTTTCCAATCGTGTTGGCGCTACTCTCGCAGCAGCCGCACATCGCAGCGCCGAACTGGCCGCAAGTGCGCGCGACGAGTAACGCCCTTCACTTTTGAAGCGCAAAAATCCGCTCACGATCATCGGCAGGGATCAAGCCTTCTAAAACGTGCCAAAACCCTGTCACTGCATTCTGCCCAGCTTGGCCATAAGCAAGGGAGAGTTTTTCCCGCATATCTTCAAACAGGCTCATTTCAAGGTCAGCCCCAGCCTGTGTTAGCCGAAGCAATTTTTGTCGCCGGTCTGCATGCCCTTGGCGCGTTTCAATGAGGTCACGGTAGGCAAGGTCATTCAAAACCCGTCCCAAGGACTGTTTGGTAATGGCCAGAAACTTAAGCAATTCAGAGACTGTCAGGTCTGGCTGCCGCGCTATAAAATAAAGCGCACGGTGATGCGCGCGGCCTAACCCCTGTTTTTCCAACCGCTCATCAATCGCCCGCGTCAAATGGCTATAGCCAAAATAGAGCAGCTCAACCCCACGCCTGATTTCGGGCTCACGCAAAAAGAGCGCTGAAGCAGAGGGAGATTGGGTGTTAGGAATTTGGACAGCCATGTTGACGTATCTTGCGCCAATGCCTAACCTTTGGCAAGATATTCAAAAGTGAAGCATGGCGATAATTTTTGTAGGGATATGATGTGATGGCAGACGAAGACCACCCAAATCGTGCGGCGGCTTCCTTTGTAATAGAACCAAGTGCGACGCCTGTGGACCCCACAGAGCGCGCTAAAATATTGTCTGATCCCGGTTTTGGTCGAGTCTTCACTGACCATATGGCGATAATCCGCTATAATGAGAGCGAAGGTTGGCACGACGCCAAAATCACAGCCCGCGCGCCGCTCTCGCTCGATCCAGCAGCGGCTGTGCTCCATTATGCACAAGAGATATTCGAAGGCCTAAAAGCATATCGGCTTGCAGACGGCGGCATGGCATTGTTCCGTCCAGATGCGAATGCGCAGCGATTTCAATCTTCAGCGCGGCGAATGGCGATGCCTGAACTCCCAGAAGACTTGTTTATCGAATCCGTCCGCGCACTCGTCGATATTGATAAGGCTTGGTTTCCTGACGTTGAGGGTGGATCGCTTTATTTGCGCCCCTTTATGTTTGCGAGCGAAGTATTTTTGGGTGTCCGCCCCTCTCATGAATATCTTTTTCTTGTCATCGCATCATCGGTCGGCGGCTATTTCAAAAGCGGCGCACCCGCGATTTCACTTTTGGTGTCCGAAGACTATACCCGCGCGGCCCCAGGCGGAACAGGCGCGGCCAAATGCGGCGGCAATTATGCGACCAGTTTGGTAGCACAAGCAGAAGCCATCAAGAAAGGCTATGATCAAGTTGTGTTTCTTGATGCAGCGGAACGGCGCTGGATTGAAGAGCTTGGCGGTATGAACCTCTTCTTTGTCTTTAGTGATGGTTCAATCCAAACGCCTCCGCTTGGAACAATCTTGGCTGGAATTACCCGTGATTCTATCATTACACTTGCACGTGATGAAGGTCTCACCGTGCGCGAAGAACCCTATGCCATTGATCAGTGGCGTGCTGACGCCTTGAGTGGTCGATTGACTGAGTCCTTTGCCTGTGGGACAGCCGCCGTTGTCACTCCGATAGGCAGCGTCACAAGTTCTGAAGGTCAGTTTACAATGAGTGCGGGAGGCCCCGGGCAAGTGACACAGCGATTGAAAGCGCGATTGATCGCAATTCAGCGCGGTATATCGCCAGACCCTCATCATTGGGTCAAACGGCTCAACTGAAGCGATTGCCATTGCTGTTTCTGCTGCTATAGAGCCGCCTTCGCGCAGGTTGTTGGGGCGTCGCCAAGTGGTAAGGCAACGGCTTTTGATGCCGTCATTCGCAGGTTCGAATCCTGCCGCCCCAGCCAGCGAGATGCACAGGATAGAGTCTTTGACTGTCACATTCACGTCATATTGTTTTAACCTTTGCTTCACGTTTTCCTGCGAAAGCATAGTTGTTTCGACCATGAGAAGGTTTGCGTTATTAATTCTTTTGACTTTGTCTCAAGAATCAAACGCTTCACAGACGAATGGAAGAAATCGGCAAAAAATATCAAATTTTAGCTTGATCACCTTTAACTTTGCTGTCAAAGGCGCTCAAGACTACGGTTTAACCATAACAAGGAGCTTTATATGAGCCTTCGTAAATCAATCACAGCTGCACTTGCTGCTGTATCGTTGGTAGCAGTACCAACAGTTGCTGTAGCCGCTTCGGCTGCTAGCAAGCTCTCGGTTCGTGCTGCTCCTGCAGTTTCGGCTCGCGCTGCAAAGCGTGCTGACAGCAACCTCGGTGGTGGCAGCGTTGTTATCGCTCTCCTCGCTGCAGCTGCTGTTATTGCTGGGATCGTCATTGCTGCTGATGGCGGTAACAACTCAACCAGCCCATAAGCTGATTGCTGAGAAATAATACTTTAGGGCGGTCTATATGGCCGCCCTTTTGTTATGTGCTACAGACGGATATCGCTTATCCTGATAAAATGCTGCAAATGACGTGCTTCAACCATCATGGTCGAACGAAGGATGCCAGCCCAAATGCCAATCGATACTGCGATCTTTGCTGGCGGCTGTTTTTGGTGCGTTGAAGCTATCTTCAAAGACCTGATTGGCGTCCACACGGTAGAAAGCGGTTATATCGGTGGTCACATTAAAAACCCTACTTACCGCCAGGTCTGCGGGGGCGACACCGGCCATGCAGAAGCGATTCGTATTTCCTATGATTCTGATGTCATTGGTTATGGCGATTTACTTGATATCTTCTTTGCGACGCATGATCCAACGCAATTGAACCGTCAGGGCAATGATATTGGAACACAGTATCGATCGGCCATTTTCCCGCACTCCCCCGAACAATCGGCAGAAGTAAGGGCTGCAATCACGCGTGCCCAAACAGATTGGCCCTCCCCCATTGTAACAACAATTGAACCTCTAGCGATTTGGTATCCAGCCGAAGATTATCATCAACGTTATTGGGATGGCGAAGGACAAAGCAATTCTTACTGCCTTGCCGTCATTCCGCCCAAATTGGCAAAGTTGCGCAAAAGCTATGCGGCACGCTTAAAGTCTTAACTGCTCTCGTTTTTCCACTTTGACCATATGGGATATTTGCGATCTTCTTCCATTGTGCTAGCGAATAGCGCTATGTCTGAAGCTGTTCTCGATCCTCGGCAAATGATCTCAGAAATGGGCGCGCGCGCACGCGATGCCTGTGCGGCCTTGGCGCGTCTGTCGTCACAAAAAAAGGCGGACATCCTCCTTTCAACAGCGGATTCGATACGCCGGCACCGGGTTGATATTCTGTCGGCAAACCAAAAAGATGTGCGCGATGCCATCGCTAAGGGCTTGTCTCCTGCAATGGTTGACCGATTAACATTAAACGATGACCGTATCGAGTCCATGGCGTCTGGGGTCGCGGCTGTCGCAACTCTGCGCGATCCCGTTGGCATGATCATCGATGAAAATATCCGACCAAATGGTTTGAAGCTTTCCCGTGTCCGCGTGCCACTTGGTGTTATTGGGATCATTTATGAAAGTCGCCCAAATGTGACGGCAGATGCCGCCGCCCTGTGTTTGAAATCGGGCAATGCTGTCATTTTACGGGGTGGGTCCGAAGCATTGGCAACCAGCATCGCCATTCATAATGCGATGATCGAAGCGGTCTCCGCACATGGCTTGCCATCAGACATTATCCAGCTTGTTCACGTGTCAGATCGCGCCGTCGTGGGGGCTATGTTAAAGGCGCACGGCGTCATCGATATAATCATCCCGCGTGGTGGCAGAGCCCTCGTAGAGCGCGTTCAAGAAGAAGCGCGCGTGCCGGTTCTCGCGCATCTTGATGGCCTGTGCCATACTTATATTGACGGCGCTGCCGATCCAATCAAGGCCGCTAACATCACACTCAATGCCAAAATGCGGCGGACTGGTGTATGCGGAGCGACCGAAACCATTTTGATTGACCGCGATTTTGCCAATCCAGCCCCGCTCCTGTCAGCGCTCATTGACGCAGGCTGTGAAGTGCGTGGCGACACTGATGTGCAAGCCTATGATGCCCGCATAAAAACGGCGAATGACGCCGATTGGGACACTGAATATCTTGATTCAATTTGTTCGGCGAAGCTGGTTGACGGTGTTGAAGGTGCGATCGCCCATATTGCAGCGCATGGTTCTGACCACACGGACGCTATCGTGACCGAGAATGCATCACGCGCGGAACATTTTCTATCAGCCGTCGACTCAGCCATTGTCATGTGGAACGCCTCGACACAGTTTGCCGATGGCGGCGAATTTGGCCTTGGGGCTGAAATTGGTATTGCAACCGGACGCCTCCATGCCCGCGGCCCTGTCGCTCTGGAGGGTCTGACCACCTATAAATGGTTGGTGCGCGGTACTGGGCAGATACGCCCCTGATCACGACGGCGCTTCTTGGTGGGTCGTTTAACCCAGCACACCGCGGCCATAAGCATATCAGCATGAATGCGCGCCTCGCGCTCAATCTTGATGAGGTTTGGTGGCTGGTCTCACCTGGAAACCCGCTTAAACAAGCCGCGAAAGACATGGCTCCCCTTACCATCAGGCTGCGCTCCGCTCAACGAGCGGCGCGGCGCAGCCCCATCAAAGCGACCGCGATTGAGCAGCATTTGAACACGCGTTACACCGTTGACACACTACGTAAAATTGTAAGGCTTTACCCCAATCGCCGCTTTATCTGGGTGATGGGTGCGGACAATCTGGCGCAGTTTCACCATTGGAAAGAGTGGCGCAAAATTGCCAAAATGATGCCGATTGCGGTTTTCGCGCGCCCGGGCTATAATGATGCTGCTCGCGCTGCACCGGCGATGAGCTGGTTCCGGCAATTCGTCCGGCCTGTGAACCAATCCAAACACTGGACGAAGTGGAGAACCCCGGCGCTCGTGCACTTGCGCTTTCGCCCTGACAAAACCTCCGCAACGGCGCTGCGTCGGGCTGATCCCGATTGGCAGCGCGATTTTTCACCCCATCCTGTGCGCGATTCTATTACGCGCCGTATGATCACTTAAGGACTCGTTTCTTGCCTGCTGCCCAAACGCCCGCCGCTAAAAAGCCCGCCGCAAAACGCTCGCCTGCAAAGGCAAAAGCTGCACCAATCGTGCAAGCTGACAGCGTAGAAATGCTGCATCAATTGATTCTTCAATCGCTGGATGATGATCAGGCGATTGAAACAATTTCAATTCCATTGGCTGGAAAATCAACAATTGCGGATCATATGGTCATCGCAAGCGGGCGTTCAACACGCCAAGTCGCGTCTATGGCATCAAAGCTTCAGCAAAAAATCAAACAAGAATGCGGCCGGCAAGTGCGGATTGAAGGCCTAGCAACGGCCGACTGGGTCTTAATTGATGCGGGCGATGTCATTGTTCACCTGTTCAGGCCTGAAGTGCGCAGTTTCTACAATCTGGAACGGATGTGGGCCTTTGGCGATGCGCCAGAAGCGCCAGACCTGATTTGAAACTGCACATTGTCGCGCGCGGTAAAATGGGCCGTTGCCCCGAATCAGACCTGATTGATCGTTATACAAAACGCATAAATTGGCCCTTCGCTATCACAGAGCTGCCCGACACGGGTGGCAAGCAACCGCCCGCAGGGCCAGCTACAATCATAGTCGCTCTGGATGAAACCGGAGAACAGCTTAGCTCCACTGCCTTTGCCAAGCGGGTCGAGGCATGGCGCGACGCCGGCACTAGAGAGCTTCGCTTCTTGATCGGAGCCGCCGACGGTGTGACCTTGGAAGAACGCGCCTCAGCCG
>JBEBKH010000053.1:0-17204 GCA_040079575.1 Chakrabartia sp.
GGTCGCCGGATGCCCAAGATTATGAAATGGTTTTCATCCCCGATGCTGACCGCGGGACCCTTTGCGTGTCATCGCAAGTGGGTTGCACGCTCAATTGCAGGTTCTGTCACACAGGGACGATGCGGCTGGTGCGCAATCTGACCCCCGCCGAAATTGTCGGCCAAGTGATGCTGGCGCGCGACAGCCTCGGCGAATGGCCGTCAAGCGTTGACGGACGGATGCTGACCAACATTGTCATGATGGGTATGGGCGAACCGCTGTATAATTTCGAAAATGTCCGTGACGCGTTAAACCTTGTCATGGCGGGTGACGGCCTTGCGCTGTCCAAACGGCGGATCACGCTCAGCACCTCGGGCGTTGTGCCGATGATGGCGCGTGCAGGCGCGGAAATTGGGGTTAATTTGGCTGTGTCGCTCCATGCGGTCACCAAAGAAGTGCGCGACGAGATTGTCCCGATCAACCGCAAATATGGGATCGAAGAGCTTCTTCAAGCATGCGCCGATTATCCCGGTGCGAACAATGCGCGGCGCATCACGTTTGAATATGTGATGCTCAAAGACAAAAATGACAGCGATGCCGACGCGCGCGAACTCGTCCGGTTGATTATGAAATATAAACTTCCGGCAAAGGTCAATTTGATCCCGTTCAACCCTTGGCCGGGTGCCACTTATGAATGTTCGGATCCAGAGCGTATCAGAAGTTTTTCAAGCATCATTTTCAAATCCGGTATTTCTGCGCCGGTACGCACACCGCGCGGTCGTGACATTGATGCAGCTTGCGGCCAATTGAAAACATCGAGTGAAAAGAAAAGTCGCGCTGAACTCGACCGGCTTGCCGAAGAAAAAATGTTGGCTTTGGGATAGGTTCCCTTCATCTGTAACAAAATCTTATTAAGCAGCGAATGGTTGTGCAGGAGACGCCCGTGACAGAATCCACCGACACACCGATTGCAGACACCAAAAGCGACGCGACACGCCGCGTTTTCCGCCACCGTATCTCAACGCGGCTCTGGCATTGGATCAATGCTGTGACTGTCATCGTGATGCTGATGTCCGGCCTGATGATTTCAAATGCCCATCCGCATTTATATTGGGGCCAATTCGGCGCGAACAATGATGTCGCTTGGCTGCATCTACCCCGTTTCCCAGGTTGGGCGACGATCCCGTCGACTTACAATCTTGCGCTGGCGCGGCATTGGCATTTGGCGTTTGCATGGCCCTTTGCTTTTGGCCTGTTGGCATATTTACTGTGGTCCTTGTGGAACGGCCATATAAAAAAGGACGTTGCGCTTTCGCGCGCAGAAGTCGCACCAACGCATTTGTGGGAAGACATTAAACTCCACCTCCGCCTCAATTTCAGCGCACACGGCGCGCGTTATAATCCGCTGCAAAAAATCACCTATAGCCTTGTTTTTTTCGTACTTTTGCCGCTCGCAATCTTTACTGGATTGACGCTTTCGCCGGGCATGAACGCGGCGTGGCCGTGGCTGCTTGATCTTTTTGGGGGTCGCGCCTCAGCACGCAGCCTACACTTCTTAGCAGCTGCAGGGATTGCCGCATTCATTGTGGTTCACCTTATACTGGTCATGCTGGCGGGCCCAATCAATGAGATACGGTCAATGATCACAGGATGGTTTACGGTGAAAGGGACAGACGCATGATTATCACGCGCAGAGCCGTGCTGATCGGCAGCACCGCGTCACTGCTGTCGGGCTGCGATGCCCTTGGTAATAATGAAAGTTTTCGTGGCTTGCTCAGACTTGGTGAGCAAGGCAATTTCGCAATCCAGCGCGGCCTCACCGACCGCATGGCACTCGCCCGCGAATTTGGGCCAGAGCATCTGTCGCCCATATTTCGCGCCAATGGCACGCGTAAGCCAGAGGGTGACAGCTATGCCAAACATATCGTAGAAAACTTCGCCAACTGGCGTTTGGCGATCGATGGGCTGGTCTCAAAACCATTGTCGCTGACGATGGACCAGGTCCGGTCAATGCCCGCGCGCACGCAAATTACGCGGCATGATTGCGTTGAAGGGTGGAGTGCAATTGGCAAATGGACCGGTGTTCCGCTCAAGCTACTTTTGGATGCCGCGGGCCTTAAAACATCCGCGCGTTATATCGTGTTTCACTGTGCCGACATGATGAACGGCAAAACCCGCTATTATGAAAGTATCGACTTGGTCGATGCGATGCACCCGCAAACAATTATGGCGTGGCGCCTGAACGACGCCGTCCTTCCGGTTGGCAATGGCGCGCCGCTCCGACTTCGGGTCGAACGGCAATTGGGGTATAAACACGCCAAATATGTCGAACGCATAGAAGCCGTCGACGATCTCACCAAAGTCTATCGCGGCAAGGGCGGTTACTGGGAAGATGGTGCCGGATATGAATGGTATGCAGGAATCTAAAAAACGCCCTCTCCCCGTGAAGGAAGAGGGCGAACATTTTAGAGCCGATCACCGCGCCTTGCGTTTCGCATGGCATCATGTGCGGCTTTGCGTTCTTCGACGCTGATCGTGCCATCTTTGTTAGCGTCAACGCGGTCAAAGCGCGCCAATGCGCCTGCTGTCATTTCCGCCAATGTTACTTTGCCGTCCTTGTTGCTGTCAGCGCGTTCGAGCATTTTTCCGCCGCCATGATGCGCGCCGCGTGGCCCTTTATGACCGCGCCCCTCATCCATCATCGCGCCTCTTTTTTCTTTGCGTGCCTGATGCCCAGCATCAAATTCTGCTCGGCTGATGGAACCGTCCTTATTGGTGTCCATTTCCGCAAAATGCTTATCGCGCATTTCGGTTGCCATTTTTTCGCGCACGGCCTCTGTCTCAGAAAGAGTGACCACACCATCGGCATTGCCGTCCATTTTGGCAAAATGGGTTTTCACTTTTGCTTCAGCTTCGGCGCGTGTGGTTGGCTGCATCATGCCTTTGGCATGTTGCGCAACTGCGGGGGCAATCACAGCGAGCAGGGCGGCTCCGCCCAAAAATATGTATTTAGACATAGGAAACTCCAAAAAATTGCTGTTGCAGAAATTATAGATATACAGTTCTGCACACAGGCTTAACGCGGCATATCAGCATTCCCTTCGCATGACAGACAGACACGCGGTGTTGCGCCGCACCGCATAAACGCATAGGCGAAGCGACGAATTTATGTCGATCCATGGAAGTTACCAATGACTGATAAAATCAACCGCGTCGTCCTCGCTTACTCAGGTGGACTCGATACCAGTGTGATCATGAAATGGCTCCAGCAAACCTATGGGTGCGAAGTGGTGACCTTCACCGCTGATCTGGGCCAAGGCGAAGAGATTGAGCCTGCGCGAGAGAAAGCACGCATGGCGGGTATCAAGGAAGAACATATCTTCATCGAAGATGTCCGCGAAGAATTTGTCAGCGACTATATCTTCCCGATGATGCGCGCCAATGCGCTTTATGAAGGTCTCTATCTGCTTGGCACCTCCATCGCCCGCCCCCTCATCGCCAAAAAGCAGATTGAGATTGCCAAGCGCGTCGGCGCTGATGCCGTCGCTCACGGCGCAACCGGCAAAGGCAATGATCAGGTTCGTTTTGAACTTGGCTATTACAGCCTCAACCCAGACATCAAAGTCATCGCCCCGTGGCGCGAATGGGACCTCAACAGCCGCAGTGCGCTTATCGACTTTGCTGAGAAGCATCAAATTTCAGTGCCAAAGGATAAGCGCGGCGAATCCCCTTTTTCAACCGATGCCAACCTGCTTCACACATCCTCTGAGGGCAAAGTGCTTGAAGATCCGTGGGAAGAAGTGCCGGACTATGTCTATAGCCGCACCGACAATCCCGAAACCGCGCCTGACACGCCAGAGATCATTACGGTCGATTTTGAACGCGGCGATGCTGTGGCTGTAAACGGCGAAGGCATGTCCCCCGCGACATTGCTCACAAAGCTTAATGCCCTTGGCAAGGTGCACGGAATCGGGCGGCTTGATTTGGTCGAAAACCGTTTTGTCGGGATGAAATCGCGCGGCATGTATGAAACGCCCGGCGGGACCATCCTCCACCTCGCCCACCGGGGGATTGAACAGATCACACTCGACCGAGGGGCTGCGCATCTCAAAGATAAATTGATGCCTGACTATGCAGAGCTGATCTACAATGGCTTCTGGTTTTCGCCTGAACGAGAAATGCTACAGGCCGCGATTGACCATTCGCAAACGCATGTCAGCGGAACAGTGCGATTGAAACTGTACAAGGGCAGTGTCAGCATCATCGGGCGCAAATCGCCCAATTCACTCTATTCAGAGCGGATGGTGACGTTTGAAGATGATGCCGGCGCTTATGATCAGCGCGACGCGGCAGGGTTCATCAAGTTAAACGCGCTGCGGCTGCGGCTGCTTGGACGGCGCGGATTGGGGTGATGCGAACAACGGGGGCATGGTGGGAACAGAAATGGGTGTTGATCGCATTCATCCTGTGCGCCGCCATTCCCTTGCTTTGGCCGACAATCCCGCCCTTGGTCGATTTGCCGGGGCATATGGGGCGCTACAAAGTCCAAATTGATGGCGCAATGACACCGTCGCTCAACGCATATTACGCCTTTAATTGGCATCTGATTGGCAATCTGGGTGTGGATATTCTGATCATCCCGCTTGCCAAGATTTTTGGATTGGAATTGGCGGTTAAACTGATCGTTACATCCATTCCGATGATGACCGTTGCTGGGATGATCTGGATCGCGCGTGAAGTGCATGGCCGCGTTCCGCCAACCACATTGTTCGCGCTGCCATTGGCTTACGGCCACCCGTTCATTTTTGGATTCGTCAATTTTGCGCTGGCGATGGCGCTTGCTTTGCTGGCGTTTGCTCTGTGGCTCCGGCTGGCAAGACAAAAGCGTTTCCGTTTGCGCGCCATATTCTTTTTCCCCATCGGCCTGATTTTGTGGGTCTGCCATACTTATGGCTGGGGCATGCTCGGCGTTCTGGCCTTTTCAGCAGAATTGGTCCGGCAAAAAGACACAGGTAAATCCTTTATCCGTTCTGGATTTAACGCAGCGCAACATTGTTTGCCGCTGATCCCGCCGCTATTACTGATGATCATATGGCGCTCTGGCGCTGTTGGCGGGGGGACAGGCGACTGGTTTAATCTTCAAGCAAAGTTCCTCTGGCTGACCATGACGTTGCTTGACCGTTGGAAATATTTCGACATCGCCTCCGTCTTAACTTTATGCTTCATTCTTTATGTCGCGGCGCGCGATCACCGTTTGGAATTTTCGCGTAATTTGGGTGCCAGTGCCTTTTTCCTGTTGATTGTTTTCCTGATCATTCCCCGCATTGTTTTTGGTTCTGCTTATGCTGATATGCGCCTGACGCCTTATCTGTTCGCAATCGCCATCATTGCGATCCGATTGCGACCAAGTGAAAATGCGTCCTTCGCCAAATTGCTCGCGCTGGCTGGGCTCTCATTCTTGATGATCAGGATGATCGCGACGACGATCAGCTTCTTTCTCTATAGCCAAAGTTACGACCGCGCGCTTGCCGTCATTGATCATGTCCCAGCAAATGCGCGGTTGATTTCCTTCGTCGGGTATCAGTGTAATAATCCGTGGTTTAATGCACGTTTGGGGCATATTCCAGCGCTTGCAATGATCAGAAAAAATGCATTTTCAAATGACCAATGGGCAATGGCCGGTGCGCAATTGTTATCGGTTAAAAAAAGTGACGCAGAAGGCTTTATCTCAGACCCATCTCAAATTGTGACCGAGAATAAGTGCCCCGGTGAAAATTGGCGCACTTTGGACACAGCGCTATCAACGCTGCCACGCCATGCTTTTGACTATATCCTTGTGATCAATCCACCGCCATTTATGGCCCGTAATTTGGGGAATATATCCCCTCTCTGGACCAATGGCCGTGACACATTATATCATATTCATCACACACCCTCTTTGACAAAGGCACCGCAATGATTGCCCCTCATTTGTCCATTGTCGTCCCCTGTTACAATGAAGAGGAATGTCTGCCCGAACTGCACAGCCGTGTCGCGGCAGTCGCGAAGGCACAGTGCGGCGATGATCACGAGATTATTTTGATCAACGACGGCTCAACGGACGCCACATGGGACGTGCTTGAAAAAATCGCACAGAAAGATCCCCATGTTATTGCCATCAATTTATCGCGTAACCATGGCCACCAACTCGCCCTAACAGCTGGGCTTGATTTGGCCAGCGGCGCACATATTCTCATTCTCGACGCGGACCTGCAAGACCCCCCTGAACTCCTGTCGAACATGATGGCAGAGATGAAAGCAAAGCAAGCAGATGTTGTTTATGCGGTTCGTCATCACCGTGCTGGGGAAGGCGCTGTAAAAAAAGCAACAGCCGCAATATTTTACCGTATTCTTGCAAAACTGACTGACACCAATATCCCCCTCGACACCGGTGATTTTAGACTGATGAGTAGGCGTGCCCTTGATGCGCTCCTCGCCATGCCTGAACAGGCACGGTTCATTCGCGGCATGGTGGCATGGATTGGGTTTAAACAGGTGCCCATCACCTATGACCGCGCTGAACGTTTGGCGGGCACCAGCAAATATCCGATGTCAAAAATGCTGGCGCTTGCATTTGATGCCATCACTGGTTTTTCAACTGCACCGCTGCGGTTTGCAAGCCATTTTGGGCTTGCTTTAGTCGGACTGTCATTCCTTATTCTTGGCTATATCCTAATCGGCTGGATCAACGGAACCACCGTTGCCGGCTGGACATCGTTGATGTTGCTGGTCGTGATGCTGGGTGCGGCACAAATGTTCGTTTTGGGTATGATCGGCGAATATTTGGGACGGCTGTATATGGAATCGAAAAAGCGCCCTGTTTATATCGTTGCAGATGTCATTGGCCCTGTCTCAGGCCAACCGCGCTTAGGACATCATGCCACAGCGACAATCGCAACCAAAGAAACGCCCGGGGACAATGGCACCCGTCCGACCAAATGAGCCTCTAATCCAAAAATTGTTTCAAATAGCCTATTAATCGGTGCAGACGGCAGCGCATCGTCGCTCCCCTCTTTTCCTGTCATGCGACCAACAAAGCGCGCAATGACGGCAAGCGGAAAGAGCAGGCTGTTAAACGAACTGAGCAAATTATGCTTAAATCCCGCTGCATCAATAACGTTTTGCAATTGCCCCTTGCTATAGCGCCTAAAATGATGGTTCGCTATGTCGTGCGCGCCCCACATCCATTGATGTGCGGGTACGGTTATCAACAAACGTCCGCCGGGTCGCAACAGGCGCTTGATACCAACCAGTGCAGCATGATCATCCTCAATATGTTCAAGCACATCGAGCAATGCGATCAGATCATATTGGCCTTCACCAACACCAGTCAGCAGCGGAAGCGGCGCATCGCCAACAGAACGGCCCAAGCGATCTGCCGCTATGGCACGCGCTGCCGGATCAATTTCGATCGCATCGACACGTCCAAATTTTGCCAGCATCGACAGATTATGTCCGGTGCCACACCCTATTTCTAAGATACGCGCATCCGCAGGGAGAATGATGCTGCGGGAAATGAGCGAAGAAAGAATTTTCCGGCGCGCACGATACCACCAATGTTTGGTGTCATGTTCCGCCATTCGGTCATAGATTATACGCTCCACAGCCCCTCATACCTCTCAGTCAAAAACCCAAAGCCGATTAACCCAAAACAGGATCACGGGGGTTACAAAAACCATTGGAACAATCCCCCACCACGGGGGTCCGCCCAGCCATCCTGTCAAAATCCAGACAAAAAGGCTGTTGAGCAGATAACTTAACAATGATCCGGCCAGAAACTTACCACCTGTTTTCAACGTGTCATCGCGGTTGCCATGCCCCCGAAAACTGAAACGGCTGTGCATGACATAGCCAATGGACACCGCTACAAGATAAGCGGCCAACGTCGCGAGTAACGGCGGATACCCCATTGGCGTTGCCACAATCCAATAAATTGTAACGCCGATAATCGTTACAAAACCGCCCGTGATTCCGTAGCGCAGAAATTGCGACAGCAATGCGAATTGCGTTCCTCGTCCTGCGCGCTCTCCTTCGATCATCACCCACCCTTGCGCTTTGTTGGCAGTCGCTTAATTGAACGCCGTGCCAGAGGAAAGCAAAACAATGATCAACCAATCTCCATTTGCCCAAATGTCACTGCATTGGCGGCGCTGGACCTTGGTTTTTTGGATCATCACCGCATGCGTTATGGTGGCACTGCGTTGGCCGCAAATCCATTTTTTCGTGCTCGCAGACACCGACGACAATATGCGGATGATGCAGGTGCGGGCGTTAGTGAATGGACAGGATTGGTTTGACCTGCGCCAGTACCGCCTTGATCCGCCGGGTGGGGCGGACATCCATTGGTCACGGTTTGTTGACCTTCCCCTTGCCGCCCTTATTTTAATACTCAAGCCTTTGATCGGCATGGCTGCGGCAGAAAAGGCCGCAATTGCCGTTGCGCCACTGCTTCCGCTTGGGATTAGCTTTTTCGCTCTGGGATACGCCTGCCGCCGGTTGATTGGTGCAAATGCGTGGCTCCTTTCGACAGCGATGCTCATCTGCGCGTCTGCAACAATCCGCATGTTCATGCCGACGCGTATTGATCACCACGGATGGCAGTTGGCATTTCTGGCCGTGATCCTTGCCGGACTGGCTTCACCGCAGAAAATACGCGGTGGTATGACCGTGGGATTGGCAACGGCATTGTCCCTTGTCGTCGGATTAGAAATGCTCCCCTATCTGGCTGTCGCTGGGGCCATGCTGACACTGATTTGGGTCTGGGATTCTGGCGAAATGCTAAGGCTGCGGGGCTATGCCGTTGCTTTGGGTGGTGGAACCGCTTTGGGATATCTTGGCTTTGCGTCTTATGCCAACCGCGTGGCGCGCTGTGATGCGCTTTCCCCGGTCTGGCTTTCGGTCATGGTTCTGGCAGGAGCTTTGCTGTTCCTCGCCACTTTTATCCGCACCGACCGCACGCTGGTTAAACTGGGAATGGCAGGCGCTGCGGGTGCGATTGTGCTGATTGTTATGCATAGCGTTTGGCCAAACTGCTTGTCCCGCCCTGAAGGAATATCGCCAGAGCTTTACCGTCTGTGGTTCCAAAATATTTCAGAGGTAAAACCGCTCCATCAACAAAAATTGCTCACCGCTTTGTCCAACCTCATGCTGCCGCTCAGCGGTCTCATTGGCTGCGCTTGGTTTGTTTGGGCAAAGCGTGGACAACCAAGCCAGCGGTTTTGGTTGCCCATCACTATTTTGCTTTTGATATCGACAGTGATGATGTTTTGGCAAACACGCGCGGCACCCGCAGCACAGCTTTTCGCCATCCCCGGTGCCGCCGCACTCGCGTGGGCAGTGCTGCCCAAATTAAGCAACTCTCGCCATTTTTTACTGCGCACTTTTGGGGTCGTCGGTGCGTTGCTAGCGATTACCGGCCTTGCCGTTCCGCTTGTTTTTATGGCCATTCCGGAGAAGAAACCAACCGCCATCCGTGCGGCAGTGACCAAAGCATCCGGGCAATGCACAACCCTGAGCAAGCTTAGGCCTATTACACAATTGCCCGCAGCGACAATCCTAACCTTTGTCGATTTGGGGCCGCGTTTGATCACCGTGACCCATCACAATGCGATTGCTGGCCCCTATCACCGCAACGGCGCAGCGATCATCGACGTCCATCACGCCTTTGACGGCACGGCTGATGAAGCCCGCACCATCGCCCGCAAGCACGGCGCAACCCTCGTGTTGATTTGCCCAAACTTTGCAGAATCAACGATTTACCGGACGCGAAGTCCCAAGGGATTTTATGTGCAGCTTGCAAAGGGACAGGTGCCTGACTGGCTGACCCCCGTCCCGCTGCCGACAAATTCGCCCTTCATGTTGTGGCGCGTGGTTCAGTGACCGAGCGATAATTTGGCAAACACTGTAAAACTGACGGGGCTTTTGCCATATGCAATGTCTAGCGCTGACGGTTTGGCATAAACACTCGCTGACCCACCCACTGCCAAATTGACGTTCGATGTCACAGGAATTGTATAGCCATAGCCGCCGGTAAATTTGCTCACGCGGAAGGCTGTATCGTGGAGCGGATCCAGGGGTTTTGAAAACAATTCGTCATTTTTGACATTTTCAAACCGACCGAAAATGGCATGTCGTTTGGTCATGTCATAATTGGCTTCAAGCAACCACGCTGTCAGCGTTTCGCCCGGCTTCCTATTTTTGGCGGAAAAGGCGCCCGTCACGTTAAGCCTGCGCGCCGTGTAAGACAGGCTGCTGGTAAACCGGCCCTCGTCTTCACCCGGATGAAGCGCCTCTGGCTCCTTGATGTGGCCATAACTCACCTGTGCCGCCCACGCGGGGGAAGGGTTCCAGCTGGCCCGCACAGACCAACTATCAAATTTTGGGTTTTCAATGTTCCAGCGCCGCTCATCGGGTTCACGCCCGCGAAACGCTGAACCTTCAAGTTGCCATTTCCGTGACGCAACACCCACAGTCACGACTCCAAAGCTAATATGGGTCGAATCGAACCAATGGTGGGTAATGGGTGCTTCAGGATTGAGCCGCGAAGAACCACGGTGCATGAACGCGCTTGGCCCCAGTGCCGGTTCCGCGACTGGCCCACCGTAAACAAACACACTGCCAAAATTTGTGTCAACATCAACGCGCGCCGACAATTCCATGAAAAAATCATGCGGGTGCTGACGGTCGACCAAAGGATTGCCCCCCGCTGTCTCTCCGCTCGCAAAGAGATTGGGATAACCGCTATCTCCCATCAACGGATCAAGACTGAGCATCGTCCGCAGTTGCAAATTAACCCCGTTTGCTATCGGGCCCTTTGCTTCAACCATGGCCATTGACTGAACAAAGGTCTTTTTGGCCCCGCGCGGTCCACCTTGGTCTGAATAAGCGGCCCAGGCATAGCCGTGCGCCATGATCATCCAGTCGCCCGACATTTTGTGCAGACCGGCATGGCCGTCACCATTGCCCGGAAGGCGCGATGTACCGGAACCAGAGGAAGATTGATTTTTCCTAGAACAAGCTAAAACAATTTCATCGCCATCTTCCATCGCACCATGATCCATCTGGTTATGATCGACAGGCGAAGGTGCTTCGGCGGGGCTGTCATGCCCCTGATGTTGAGCAAAAGCAGTGCTGGGGAGAAGCAGTGCGGCGATCATGACTGCATATTTCATAAGCCTTCATAGTGTATTCGCGCTTCCACAGGAAGAGCGACATGGTATGGATAGCCATGCACAGCCTTCCCCTCTTCGTTCGTTTATCTGGACGCCCTGTGATCCTGCTGGGTGGCGGAGAAGCCGCAGCGGCCAAGCGACGCCTTTTAGAGCGCGCCGGGGCTATAATCGTTGGCGAAGATCATAACGCCGCGCTCGCCATTGTCGCGATTGAGGAAGATGATGAGGCGATTGGTGTCATCGCACGCCTCAAAGCGCGCGGCGTCCTTGTCAATGCCGTTGACCGCCCCACACACTGCGATTTCACCCTGCCCGCCATTGTCGACCGCGATCCGGTGCTGATTGCCATTGGCACGGGCGGAGCGTCTGCCGGACTCGCCAAAGCACTCCGTCAAAGATTGGAAGCGATCCTACCGGCAAGTCTTGGTATATTGGCCAACAACCTCTCGGCAGCACGCGTCGCGATGAAAACACGTTGGCCAGATGCTGCTGATCGCCGCCGTGCAATTGACGGCGCGCTTGATCCCGGCGGCGCGCTTGATCTTTTCAAGGACGAAACCAATGTCAGTGCTTGGGTATCAGGTAAAGGCCAGCCTTGGCTTACAGGGCTACAAACCCTCACGATAGCCTCAAACGATCCCGATGATTTAACGATCAAGCAGGCACGGTTACTGGGTCAGGCGGATCATATTCTATATCACCCGCAAATAGCTCAAGCGATCCTCAGCCGCGGACGGGCAGATGCCACACGCACGGCTTGCACTGCGCCGCCTACTGGGCCAGTTAGCGGGCTGACGCTTTATCTGGACGGGGCATAATGCGCGCATTCTTATATAATGACGGTAAAGCCACTGAGCTGCCTTTTGCCGAAGGTGCTGCGCACTTTGGCACCGCTGAATTGGTTTGGTTGCACCTCGACGGACAGGAACCGCAAGCGGCAGAATGGCTCGATGCACAAACAGATTTACTCGACATTGTGCGGTCTGCGCTCACCGCGCTTGAGACGCGGCCCCGCAGTGATGTGATCGGTCACGGCGCAATCCTCAACTTACGCGGCATGGGTGCAACCCCAGACAATGATCCTGACGCTTTGGTCTCCCTGCGGTTCTGGGCGGAAACAGGACGTGTTATTTCCTTCACTTTTCGCACGCCACTCGCGCTATACGGGGTCATCGACAAATTCCTTGGTGCAGAAATTGCTGATCCTGGTGATCTCCTGTCCTCCTTCGCGGATACGGTCACCCATCAACTCAATCCTGAAGTGGCGACGCTGGGCGATTCGCTCGATGAATGTGAAGTGGCGCTGGAAACCAGTGGCCTTTTCACTATGCGCCGAAAGGTTTCCAAGGTGCGCGCCCAATCCATTGCGTATCGCCGGTTCGTTGCACCACAGCGCGCGGCGCTTGAAGAATTATCGACAGCGGCCTTGAGCTGGCTTGACAGTGATGACCGCCTGCACTTGCGCGAAGCCGCCGACCGTGCCGCGCGAATGACAGAGGAGCTGGAGGCGATCCGTGAGCGCGCGGCCCTTATGCACGAACAATTGACCGATCTGCGGTCCGAACAAATAGACGGCCGATCACTGCTGATTTCAATTGTTGCGCTCATCTTCCTACCACTCACCTTCATCACCGGGTTGTTGGGGATGAATGTTGAAGGGATTCCCTACGCCAAAGAACCTTGGGCTTTCTGGGGAGTTGCCGCATTTTGCATTGCCATTGGGATTGGCGTTCTGGCTTACTTTATCGGAAAACGCTGGATCAGCCGCTAGGGTCAGTCCAGCAAGCCATCAATCGCCTGTGCCAATTTCACATCCCGCGCAGAAAGCCCGCCCGCATCATGCGTGGTCAGAACAATATCAACTCGGTTCCAGACATTGGACCATTCGGGATGATGATCCTGAACCTCTGCCAACATCGCCACGCGGGTCATAAAGGCAAAGCATTCTGAAAAGTCAGAAAATAAAAACTGGCGCGAAATTGCGTCACGTGCCTCATCAAAATCCCAGTCTCCAAGCAGGTCGAGTGCCTCTGCGCGCTCCTCAGGGGAGAGTTGTTCAATCATCGCCTTTGCCCTTCGCTTCACTTCCGCCTATGTCGCAGGCATGACAGGGGCTGGTCAACTCTCTATTGCGGACGTGACGTGCAGTCGCGGTGGGCGTGTGCTGTTTGAAGCCCTGAACCTGACGCTCATACCTGGACAAGCCGCTTTGGTTTCTGGTCCAAATGGCAGCGGAAAATCGAGCCTCCTGCGGCTTATCGCTGGCCTGATCACCCCGCTGCGCGGACATGTGCAGTGTGAGGGTGAAATCGCGCTCGCCGATGAAAGTCATGCGCTTGATCCTTTAAGCCCACTCAAAAAAGCGCTTACCTTTTGGGCGGATATAGATAGCGCGCCGCCAGAGCGCGTCGACCATGCTCTATCGGCCATGGCCATAACGCATTTGGCAGATGTGCCGGTGCGGATGCTGTCCACCGGCCAACGCAAACGCGCGACACTCGCCCGTGTCATCGCCAGTGGCGCTGATATCTGGTTGCTTGATGAACCTGCCAACGGATTGGACACCGCCTCTGTCGCTCTATTGGTTGCTGCGATGTCCGCCCACCGCGCACTGGGCGGCATCATTATTGTCACATCGCACCAGTCGCTCGATGTGCAAGATGCCCTGCTGATCAATCTGGGGGCAATGTGAAGGCATTCCTCGCCCTCATCTCTCGTGATTTCCGCCTCACGCTCAAACAGGGCGGCGCTATATTACCAGTCGTCTTTTTTCTGCTGGTTGCAACACTCTATCCCTTTGCGGTTGGCCCAGACGGGGCGACACTCACCCGCACGGGTGGCGGTGTGCTCTGGGTCGCTGCACTTCTTGCGGCACTTTTGCCTGTTGACCGTCTGATTGCCCCGGATGTTGAAAGCGGTGTGATGGATCAATATGTCCTGCGCGGCATCAGCGAAGAGGTGATTGTCCTCGCCAAACTTGCCGCGCATTGGCTCAGCTTCGGCCCCGCATTGATAATCGCGACGATCCCAGCTGCGGCCTTGCTGCGGATTGATTATGACACGTTGCTGCGCCTCACATTGGGGTTGTTGGTGGGCACCCCAGGACTTGCTGCGTTGGGTTTGATGGTATCAGCCATCACCGCAGGCCTGCGCGGTGCGGGAGCATTGGCGGGGCTATTGATGTTGCCGCTTGCGGTTCCCCTGCTGATCTTTGGGGCGGGAAGTTTGGCGCGGGATGGCAGCAGCGCGATCCTTTTGCTGGGCGCCTGTTCGCTGTTGCTGTGCGCACTGACGCCCTTTGTTGCGGGCGCAGCAATCAGGGCGCTGCGCGACTAACGCGACCAACGGGCAAAAATGGCAGTCGGCAGGATAAGGCCGCGTGTTTCTTCGCGTACACCCAGTTCACCGCATTCGACGACACCGCCCAAATCAGCAAAATTCTGTCGCACCAATTCCCCAATGGCGAGCGAAGACATCCGCACGGCATAGACCGTCAGGAACAGGAAGGAAGAATTTTCATCAAGCAGCTTGCGGCAATCAGCGATCAGGCCAGGCAGGCCTTCCTCCAATTTCCACACCTCACCTTCGGGACCACGCCCCCATTTCGGTGGATCAAGGATAATCCCGTCATACCGTTTGCCGCGTCGCACCTCACGCGCGGTGAATTTGGTGGCATCATCAACGATCCAACGAATGGGCTTCTCCGTCATCAGTGAGAGCGCAGCATTGGTACGTGCTGCATCGACCGATTTTTTGGACGCATCAACATGCGTCACGGTCGCACCCTTTGCAGCCAAAGCCAGCGACCCCACCCCGGTATAGCCAAACAGGTTCATGACAGCTGGGTCGGTGCCCCTCTCAATCCGCGTGCGCATCCATGTCCAGACGGGGGCCATATCGGGAAAAAATCCCAAATGCCGAAACGGCGTAGGGTGCGTGGTGAAGCGCGCTTCTTCCCAATCACAAGACCAGCCGTGCTGGGGCAATTTGGTCTTAAAATGCCATTGCCCGCCGCCATCTTCATCCGATCCAGGAATGAATTCACCGTCCGCATCCCAGTCCGCCAAAGCCGGTGCCCACAGCGCCTGTGGTTCCGGACGGATAAAGCGGTACGGGCCGTAACGCTCTAACTTGCGGCCATCACCGCAATCGATCAGCCCGTAATCAGCCCACGGTTCCCCGATGAGTGCGATGGGCGTCATGCTTCGGAATGCTGCGTGACGTAGGCCTTGATCGCTTCTGCAGTTGCTGGAAGCGTATCATAGCGTTCCTCACGGTCCATCAGCCCGCCCAAACGAAAAGGCAGCGACGGCCGCACGCCTGTGGCCCGTTCTACCGCATCACGGAACTTGGCCGGATGGGCGGTCGCAAGGGTAACAACGGGAATGGAGCGATCCAAACCGGCCGCGCGTGCCGCAGCCAAACCAATCGCCGTATGGGGATCAATCACTTGCCCCGCATGATCGTGGGCCCAGCGCATTGCGAGTGACATCGTGTCAGCATCAATCCGCGCGCTAGTGAACAGCCCCCGCGTAACTGACAGCATATGTTCCGAAATCGTCATTTTCTTCGACGCTTCAAACCCGTGCATCATCGCGGCCAGCGCCGCCCCGTCACGCCCACACATGTCATAGAGCAGACGTTCAAAATTTGAACTGACCTGAATGTCCATCGACGGTGCCGCCGTCGCCGTCACCTTGCTGGTCGAATAATCCCCAGCGGAAAGTGCACGGTGCAAAATGTCATTGACGTTGGTCGCCACAATTAACTGCGCAACCGGTAATCCCATTTGTGCCGCGACATAACCCGCAAATACATCACCAAAATTGCCCGTTGGCACCGAAAATGCAACAGAGCGCTCAGGCGCGCCAAGGCGCACAGCAGCATAAAAATAATAGACCACTTGCGCCATCAACCGCGCCCAATTGATAGAATTGACGGCGGAAAGCGTGAAACGGCTGGTAAATTCCTTATCCCCGAACAACGCCTTCACAATCGCTTGGGCATCATCGAAACTGCCTTCAATTGCGATATTGTGGACATTGGGCGCGAGTACGGTTGTCATCTGGCGGCGCTGCACATCTGAAATACGGCCCAAGGGGTGGAGCATGAAAATGTCGACTTTGTCATGCCCCGCCACCGCATCAATCGCAGCTGAACCTGTATCGCCAGATGTCGCCCCAATGATCGTTAAATGGGTATCGCGCGTTTTCAGGAATTTTTCGAACAACCGCCCAAGCAATTGTAGCGCCACATCCTTAAACGCCAATGTTGGGCCGTGGAACAATTCCAGCAGCCATTGTTGCCCATCCAGCTGAACCAAGGGGGTCACCGCGTCATGCGAAAAACGGCCATAAGCTGCGGTGCAAAGTTCACGTAATTCACTGTCCGAAAGCGACCCTGCAACAAAGGGCCGCATGACCGTTACGGCGGTTTCAACATAGGATTGACCGGCAAGGCCAGCAATCTCTGCCCGCGATAAAACCGGCCAAGTTTCAGGCACGTAAAGCCCGCCGTCAGTCGCCAAGCCCGCAAGCGTGACCCCTTCGAAATCGAGCGCCGGCGCGCTTCCCCGTGTGCTTACATATTTCATAGGCTCGCGCCCTAGCTTCCACGCGCCCTTTGGGCAAGTTTATGGTGCAGCCTGCCGCCGTCTGAGTGCCAAAATATAAATCACACCCGCAATCGCGGCGAACAGAAACCACTGCACCGCATAGGCAAAATGATTGTTGGGAACACTTTCAATGCTCGGCGGCGCGCTTGGGATCAGGCCCGCTGCTGGCACAGAGGCGAGCAGCAATAGGCCCGGCGCAGTGCCCCGCCCCATTGCCTTCCCAATCAGGCTGCGATGATCGGGCTGTTGCGCAATCACGCCGGTCACATCCCCACCCTTCCAGTCAATTTTATCAGCAAAGCCCTTTGACCAGCCAATATCAACGGTCATCCCCGGCCCTTCGACGCCGGTCCGACAGTCAACAAGATGCCGCCAGCCAGACCCCCCCTTTACACTAAGCC
>JBEBKH010000054.1:0-16907 GCA_040079575.1 Chakrabartia sp.
TCTTTATGGCGCTTGCTTCCATCATTCTCGGCGCAGTGGGGGCGATTGGGCAGACCAACATCAAGCGACTGCTTGCTTATTCATCGATCAACAATGTCGGTTTTGCGCTTGTCGGATTGGCGGCGGGCACAGAAGAAGGCGTCGCTGCGATTATGAGCTATATGGCGATTTACATCGTCATGACGCTGGGCAGTTTCGCCTGTGTCCTCCAAATGCGCGATAAAGAAGGCCACTATGTTGAAACCATTGACAGTTTGGCCGGATTGTCACGGACCAACAAACCGCTTGCCGCCGCGCTTGCAATCTTCATGTTCAGCCTTGCGGGCATTCCGCCTTTGCTCGGGTTTTGGGCAAAGTTTTTGGTGTTTGATGCCGCAGTAAAGGCGGGGCTTTTGCCGTTGGCGGCCATCGGGATCGCGGCATCGGTGATTGGGGCCTATTATTATCTGCGTGTCATCAAAATCATGTATTTTGATGAACCCGCACCTGCGTTCAAACCCGCGCAAAGCTATGTTGAGGGCGGTGTGATTGCGCTTTCTGCATTGGCGGTGTCGCCGCTGGGTTATCTTGCAATTCCGATGCTGGGTACTGCCGCCGCCGCCGCTGCAAAGGCATTGTTCTGAACCTCCAAATCCGCACGGTTGAGGAAAGTGTCTCAACCAATGCCGATATGTTGGCGCTTGCGGAATCAGGAAGCCCCGAAGGATTGTGGCTCCGTGCTGAGCGCCAAACCGCAGGACGGGGCCGGATGGGGCGTGGCTGGGAATCGCCGCAGGGCAATCTATATGCCAGCACGATAGTTCGGTTGCGTGACGGCGACCCATCTGCTGCGACATTGGCTTTGGTCGCTGCAATAGCAGTGGCGGAGACGCTGCGTGCCTATGCGTCGCAGTGCGTCTTTCAGATCAAATGGCCCAATGACATCTTGTGCGGTGGTGCGAAATTATCGGGCATTCTGCTCGAACGCAGCGACGATGCGATCATTGTCGGGATTGGCGTCAACTTGGGATTTCATCCGGTTGGCCTTGACCGCGCAGTGACCAGCTTGTCCGCGCTTGGGATCGATCCGCCTGCACCAGGATTTTTTCTGGAAGATTTGGCGGCATGTTTTGCACGGTGGCTGTCACGGTGGCGTGGGGAGGGGTTGCCCCCCATTCGCACTGCTTGGTTGGCGCATGCTCATGCTGTTGGCACCGCTCTTACCGCCAATTTGCCAGATGGTAGAGCGATTGAGGGGCTATTCGACGGTTTGGAAGCAGATGGTGCCCTGCGCTTACGCTTGGCCGATGGCAGTTTTCGTGTCATTCACGCCGGCGACGTGTTTTTAATGTGAAGGGAACCCGCGATGCTGCTCGCCATCGATGTTGGTAACACCAATGTGAAATTTGCATTGGTCAAGGGGGCTGAAATTAAAACGCGTTGGCGCATTGCAACCGATGCGCGCCGGACAGCAGATGAATATGTTGTGTGGTTGCGGCAGCTGTTGGAGATTGAGGGGTATAAACGCGCTGACGTGAGCGCTGTGATTATTTCATCAGTTGTCCCCCGTGCACTCCATAATCTGCAAATATTGGCACAAAAATATTTTGGTGTTGAACCCTTGCTTGCGGGGCGCGCGCCAGTGGAATGGGGCATCGCACTGCAAGTGGATGAACCAAAATCGGTCGGTGCAGACCGGGCGATCAATGCCATTGCTGCTCACGCCCTGTTAGAAGGCGAAAAAATTGTCATCAGTTTTGGAACGGCGACGACGTTCGATCATATTTCGGGCAACGGTGCTTACATGGGCGGGATTATTGCGCCGGGTGTAAATCTGTCCTTGGAAGCATTGGTTGCGGCGGCAGCTAAGCTCCCCCGGATTGCGATTGAAGCGCCCGAAAATAGCAGCGTGATCGGCCGTACAACTGAAAGCCAGATGCTGATTGGGATTTACTGGGGCTATGTTGCTATGATAGAAGGCCTCATCGCGCGGATGAAGGCTGAAATCGCGCAACCGGCTAAAGTCATCGCTACCGGTGGTCTTGCCGTGTTATTCCAGCAGCACGAACATCTTTTTGACAAGGTTGATGCAGATTTAACGCTGCGCGGCCTTGCACTACTTTATAATAATCGAGAATATTGAACATGACAGTCCCCGGCAAAGAGCTGCTTTTCCTCGCACTTGGCGGGTCAGACGAAATTGGTATGAACGTCAACCTCTACGGGTGTGAAGGCAAATGGGTCATGGTTGACCTGGGTCTGACATTTGCGGGTGGCGAATATCCAGGCGTTGACCTTGTTCTGCCAGATTTAGAATTTATCGAAGAGCGGAAGAAGGATCTATTGGGGATCGTCCTAACGCACGGGCATGAAGATCATATTGGAGCTGTGCCCTATCTGGCGGCTGAACTTGGCGTACCGCTCTACGCGACGCCGTTCACCGCGACGCTCATCAAACGGAAGCTTGAAGAAGAAGGAATTTCTGCGGACATCGATCTGCGGATCATTCCGATGGAAGGCAGTTTCGAAATGAAGCCCTTCAAATTCCAATTTGTCACGCTGGCACATTCGATCCCTGAAATGAGTGCGGTGGTGATTGACACCCCTTATGGTCGCATCTTCCACACAGGTGACTGGAAACTGGACGAGGAACCCGTTCTTGGAAAACCGGCAACGGCAGAACAACTGACTAAGTTTGGTGATGACAAAATTCTGGCATTGGTCTGCGATTCAACCAAGGCGTTTAAAGCGACGGACAGCGGTTCGGAAGGTAGCGTTCACGCTGACCTTTTGAAGCAAGTAAAGGCCGCAAAGGGCCGTGTTATGGTAACGTCATTTGCATCAAATGCTGCTCGTTTGCAGACATTGGCCAATGTCGCGCGTGAGGCCGGACGGAAATTATGTGTCGCAGGGCGCTCGCTTGACCGGATTATTGGTGCAGCGCAGGCAAATGGCTATCTCAAAAACCTCCCAGAATTGGTTGATATGTACAGCGTTGATGCCTTCAAACGCAACGAAGTGATGATTATCGCCACTGGCGGCCAAGGCGAAGCGCGGGCGGCGCTGGCGCGTGTTGCGGAGGGTAGCCATCCAGTCAAATTGATCGAAGGCGACACGGTCATTTTCTCATCAAAACAAATTCCCGGCAACGAAGTTGCGATTGGGAAGGTGATGAACCAACTCGCACGGCGCAACATTCGCACGGTGACCGAAAAACAAGGCCATGTTCATGTCTCTGGTCATCCAGGCAAACCTGAACTCGCACAAATGTATAAATGGATCCGTCCGCAAATGTTGATCCCTGTGCACGGCGAACGTCGACATATGGCTGAACAGGCGCGCTTCGGATTGTCAGAAGGCATTCCGCAGTCTTTGGTGCAATCAAACGGAGATGTTGTGAGATTGGCCCCCAATGGCCCTGAAATTGTCGGACATGAACGCACGGGGCGGCTCGTGATCGACGGCGATGTCATTCTGCCAGCGGACGGCAATACGATTAACGAACGGCGCCGGATTGGTCTGCACGGCGTTATTTCAGTGGCGGTTGCGCTGGAAGGTAATGGCCGCTTGTTCGGAACGCCCGAAGTGCGCTTGCAAGGCATCCCGGTTGAAGATGAACGCGAAGATTTCATTGATGAAGCCTGTGATGCCGCCGCCAAGGCTGCATCAAGTGGAGCGGGTGACGATGTGAAACTGCGAGAATCCATTCGCCTTGCCGTGCGCCGCGTTGCGACGCAGTGGACGGGCAAAAAGCCGATTGTAGACGTTCTGCTGATTCGGAAGGGATAAACCGCAATGCAAATAACGTCGATGATCGCTATTTACCTGCTGTTTTGGGTGATGTCAGCTTTCATAGTAATGCCATTCCATATGCGCACTGCCGAGGAGGCGGGGGTGGCTTTGGTGCCTGGGCAGGCCGAGAGTGCGCCGCATGATTTCCAACCCTTGCGCATCGGCATTTGGACAACGTGTGTGTCAGCGTTGCTGTTCGGCCTTTATTACGCCAATTATATATTTGGCTGGATCACAGTCGATATGCTTGATTTTACGCGATAGTGGCGTTTTCAGTTTAGCTGCGCAGCCGTTCAATCGCCTGTGCTAGCGCGACATAAAGCTTACCCGCATCTGACGACAGCAAAGTGACACTCAGCGGAGACCCGTCCCGCGTTGCGAGCACATTGCGGAGCATCGATTCAAAATCGTGAATGTAACGGTTTACCTGCTCGCGGAATTCCGCTTCTTCCTCATAATATCTAACGATTTCGCGGACTTCGCCTGCGTCTAAAAGTCGCACAGCGCGCCTTGTAAAGACGCCGCGATCACCGCGCAGATACGATGCCCACGCAGTGTCGGTGACTTCGTTTGACAATATTTTGGTTACATCAATTGCGGTTGAATTCAGCGATTCAATCAGCAACGCGACACGGCGCGCAAAGCTGGTTTCATCACTGCGTTCGACCTCTTCTTTCGCTTCAGCAATGCGCGCTTCCAAAGCGGCACTTGTTTCAGAAATGGTCAACATCTGCCGCATCAGGCGGTCGGTGGCATTTTGGGCCGCGCTCACAGCATTTTCAGCGGTGCGTGCTATTTCGCCCATTTGTTCTTCAACTTGACGGGTGAGGGCCGCAACTAGCGCGTCACGGCTTTGTTCGCCGAGCGCCGCTGCTGATTTTGGAATAACATCGGCCAAGGCAGCGCGCGCATGTTCAGCCGCTTGATTGGCGGTTTCCTTGACCCGAATCAATGCTTCAAGAAGTTGCGGCCCCGCCGCCGTCGCCAGCGCATCTGCCTTCATCGTTACCGTGTCGAGGCTTACGGCCAAGGCCTCTGCAGAGGCACGGCTTTCCGACAACCGTTCGTTGGCGATTGCAGATATGCTCTCTAAGTTTGCACGCTGCGCGCTCGCCAGTGTCTCGGATTCACGCAATTGCCCGAGCGTCTTTGCAGATGCCGTTTCGATCGCCTGAATGTCGGGGATGATTTGTTTTGCCGCAATTTGGCTCGCATTCGCGGTTTCTTGTAAACGGGAATAGGCCGCTGGCAATGTTTCATCAATCTCACGTGCTGACGCATCAAGCGCCGTCAACAGCATTTCAGCTTGACTAATAAGTGCTTCGGCCGTTTTGCCGCCCGCTTCAAGGGAAGTTGTGAGCGCGTCGGCGTGATCGCGCAATCCAAGAACAGCTGCGCTTGCACGCTCGCTGGTTGCGACGCTGTCTTCACCAAGCGCTGCAATACGCTGTTCAATTTCACTAATGTCGCTTGAAAGGCGTGCAACCAAGGCTTTGCTCGTGATGTCCTGGGCGGCAAAGCTCGCTGCAATGTGGTCGACGTCTTTTGACGCTGCATTTACCCGCACGGCAATGGCTTCTGCAGCCTCTGCGCCAGCGGCGGACATTGCGGCCTGACCTTGCTGGACCATCGCCATCATTGCGGCACCCTGTGCCTCCATCCCTTGACGTCCGGCCGTAAGCGCTTCTGCCGCGCGTTCTAGGGCTGTATCAACAGCCTCAGTCATTTGATTTGCGGATTGTTCCAACCGTGCGCCTGCGGCCTCACTCACACCTTCCATACGTGCGAGATGGGCAGCGAGCTTTTGGGCAGCACCTCCAGCAATTTCCTCCGCTTCTCGGCCACGCATTGACAGTGCTGCCAATTGGCTGTCGAGCGCACCCGCCTTTTCATGCGCAGTTAAGCCTGCTTCCTGCAAATCAGACACCATTTGACGGGTCTGCACTTGCGCCTTGGGGAGGTCGGAGAGCAAGACTGCCATATCTGCCCGTGCAGCAGCGGCGCTGGTTTTGAGCGCATTTGAATGGCGGGAAATGCCTTCAATCTCACCGCGCATTGCACAGCTCACAATATTCAGTTTTTGCGCTGCTTCATCGCCAAGCGCCATCAGTGTGTCACCCTGATCCGCGAGGTCGGATTTGCTAGCATTGATGCGCTGATTCATTGTGGAAAGCATGCGGCCAAGACGAATTTCTTCGCTGCGTAGATCGTCGATGGTCTTTGAGAAACGACGTGATTCGCTTTTGCTTGTGCGGAGGGCAAGAACCCATACCACCCCTATCAGGGCCAAGGGGGCACTGACCATCGCAATAAAACGAGTGATATCATCAAGTTGTGGTGCCTGCCCTGCAAGGCTTATATATTGCACAAACCCAGCGACGCCGAGCCATGCGATGGCGGCTGCAATGCATAGGAAAAGTGCGATTCTGTATCGCCAAGGGGATGATGTAGATGCATGATATTCCTCATCATATCCGTCATGTTCATATTCGGCATTGCTTGCTGTTTCGATCAGCGCGCTGTCGATGATGTGCCGGTCCGCGTCAGATGCTGCCGCAGACTGTTTTGTCGGCCAAGGGCCGATGACTGTTGATCCCCCACTCATATTGAAGAGTTTACCATCATTTTTTCGAAAATAGAAAGCATGAAGATATAAGTTTTTAATGGCTTAGCTTTAGAGAGACACAGATGGCGTATGAACCAGGAGCTTTAGAGGCGGCATTGGCGGCTGCAGTCGGCGATGATCCGACACTCGTGGCTGAATTGCGTTCAGCATTGATCGAGAGCGCTGAACAGCACGCTGATCTGCTCGCCCGTGCACGGTGTGATGCAAATTGGCGCAGTGCGGCGTGGCGTTTGAAAGGGTTGGCGGCCAGTTTTGGTGCTATGCCGCTTTTGGTCGCTGCGAGTGAGGCATTGGAAGCTGCGCCGGGTGATCCAGTTGTTTTGCGCAAGATAAATCGCGCGATTGCCTATCTAAAAACCTGATCCAATCCCAAACATCACGAAGTGTGGATTTGCAAATCGGTTGGAACACCGTATCGAACGCGTCTTCAACGGAAGGGCGCGGCACTTGGCTTTGGCAGCATTGATATTGGCGGGGGAGAGCGGGGTCGGTGATCACCCTCCGTTGTTACTGCGCATCGCTGGGCAAACCCTATTGGAAAGGCAAGTCCGTCAGGCGCATTATTTTGGCGCGGTTCATATCGTTTTGTTGGTTTCGGCCCTGCCTGCAGCCATTCTTGCTATTATAGACCGTATGAAAGCTGAAGGGATCAGTGTTGATCTTGCCCGAGACGCTCATGATGCTGCGGACAGGTTTCATCCTGAAGAAGACATTCTTATTTTCGACGGCGCCATCATCATTGAAAACCAAAATATTGAAACTGTAATCCAGAATAAGGGATCGGCGCTTATCACGATTAAGTCTGATAGTGCAGGGCCGCGTTTTGAAAGAATTGACGCCGACGATTGCTGGGCCGGAATTGCTAAAATTGATGGTGGTGTCCTCCGAGAAACCTCAGCAATGTTGGGGGATTGGGTGCTTGGTCCGACTCTCTTACGCCGTGCTGTGCAACAGGGGGCCATGCGGATTGCATTGTCACAGCCAACGCTTGGCATGCTCATCAGGCCGCAGTCACAAACAGAAGCCAATGATGTCGGGCGTTCCTTAGTTCAGGCTGTGCACCCAACCATCTCAGGCTGGTTTGACCGTATTTGTCTGGTGCCGTTATCACGCGCACTTGCCCCCATTGCCGTGAAAAGAAATATAAAACACTCTGTGTTAGAAATATCAAGTATATCGCTCTATTTATTAAGCATTATATCAATTTTTGTCGCGCCACAGCCTTGGCCCTATGTGCTATATCTACTTGCTCTGATCCCAGCGGCCTTGGCTGAAGTTGTACGTAGAATCACTATTTCTGGCAGCATACGCTTTGCCAAAATATTGCAAATGCGCAGTGCTATGCTCGCGGCGATCGTGCTGGTTTCCGCAATCATGACCCCCGCAGGCAAATATTTCATGATGGGCGTGGTCCTAGCACTATGGTTTTCCGTACAGTGGATGCAGGGTAAATATCTTTTAGCACCGGCTACCAAAGTGACGTCACTTTGGCATAGCGATGCTGGCGCTCTTGCCTTGATTTTGTTGGTTTTCGGGAGCGCTGGCCATTCTTTCGTGGGCCTTGGTCTTTGCATTGTGCTCATGGTGGCAGAACCGCTGTGGCACATGAACAAACGCCTGCTTCCTTAGGGCAGTTTTAACCATAGTGCGCTAAAGGGTACACAATGGATCAACTGCGCCTCCAACCTGACGTCAATACCGTGCTCGGCGCTGGGATCGCGCGCTCATGAGCGGCGTGTCTGGGCAAGTTGATGCCAATGGTTGCTTGATTGCAGCTGACCCAGAATTGCTGGCTTTGCATGTCGGCGCTGGAGGCGTTTTGGGTGGAAAGATCGCTATTCCTCAGATTGCGACGCTTGCACGCCTTGCCCGAACATTGGGAATTCTTGTCTCACGCCCCGTTATTGTTGCGGATGGAAACCGGACGCTTGAATTGTTGGTGCGCGCCAGACTTGAAGGTTCAATTGTCAAGTTGGCGATCAGCACATGGGTTGAAGCACCTATTCGCATTCAGTCGCCCGAAGGTTTTGCAGGGCGAGATCATGATTTTGCGCGGCTGGAAGCTGACGGGGCTTGGGAAACAGACGGTAAATTGATTATGATCCGGTTTTCAGCCGGAATTGATGTCGATCTTGGCACAGGATTGGGAGCGGTGCTTGGCAAACCATTGTCAGCTCTCTTCACATTGCTACCGAGCGATGATGGCGCGCTTCCTATGATGAACGCTTTGGCGCACCGGACGCCGTTCAACCATCAACGCGCACAGCTATTGATGGGGCATCAGCCATTGGTCGAACTGTCTGGAGAGCCTTTGTTCGATACAAGCGGTCGTTTTGCAGGTATTCGCGGGCAATTGCGCGGCGACACAGTTCAGCTCGTCGGCGGTCCTGATGCGACGATTTCAGTCGGCGTAGGGCCAGAAACAAATGCGCTTGCAGAACGTTTGAACAGTGCACTTCGAAAGCCCATCAGCCGAATAATTGCCAACGCCGATTCTATCGGGCGTCAGGGGGATGGCCCACTGCGGCATGATTATGTCGATTATGCTGCCGATATTGCGTCGGCAGGGCGCCATCTTTTGGGCTTGGTCGATGATTTGGCCGATTTACAGGCGATTGAGCGCCCTGACTTTCATGTTGCTGCTGAAGAGATTGATCTTGCCGATATTGTGCGCCGTGCTTCAGGACTTTTGTCGGTCAGGGCGGCGGATAATAGTGTATCAATCGACCGTCCGGATACCGCCGAAATCCTTCCAGCGACGGGAGAATTTCGTAGGGTTTTACAGATCCTCGTCAACTTAATCGGCAATGCCGTGCGTTACTCGCCTCCCGGGTCAAAGGTATGGATTCGGACAGAACAAGAAGGCGATACTGCAACCGTGATTGTAGCGGATCAGGGGAAGGGCATTGCCGCTGAGGACCAAGAGCGCATCTTTGAAAAGTTTGAGCGGGTTGACACCTCCGAACCTGGTGGAAGTGGGCTTGGTTTATATGTTGCACGAAAACTGGCCCGCGCAATGCACGGCGATATTACTGTGGACAGTGCACCGGGGCAGGGCGCGCGCTTTGCGCTGACCCTGCCGTTCCGAGCTTAACGCTTGTCAGCGGGAATATAGTCGCGCTGCGTTGGCCCTGTATAAAGCTGACGCGGGCGACCAATTTTCTGTTCTGGGTCAGAAATCATCTCATTCCACTGTGCAACCCAGCCCACCGTCCGCGCGAGCGCAAACAGGGCTGTGAACATAGTCGTTGGGAAGCCGATGGCAGACAGGATCACACCTGAATAGAAATCGACGTTGGGGAAGAGCTTTTTATCAATAAAATAGGGGTCGTTCAGCGCCATTTCTTCCAATTGCAGGGCAACATCAAAAATGGGATCCTTTACGCCCAGTGCACTCAAGACTTCACGCACAGTTTGCTGCATCACGGTCGCGCGAGGGTCATAATTTTTATAAACACGGTGACCAAAGCCCATCAACCGGAAGGGGTCATTCTTGTCCTTTGCACGGGCAATATATTCTGGAATCCGGTCAACCGTGCCAATTTCGCGGAGCATATTGAGCGCTGCTTCATTTGCGCCGCCGTGTGCCGGCCCCCACAAACAGGCAATGCCCGCCGCAATACACGCAAATGGGTTCGCCCCTGATGAACCTGCCAAACGCACAGTTGACGTTGACGCATTTTGTTCATGGTCAGCATGCAGGATGAAAATCCGGTCAAGCGCGCGTTCCACCACCGGGTTAACCACATAGGGTTCCGCCGGAACACCAAATGTCATCCGCAGGAAATTACCTGTGTAAGACAGTGAATTGTCAGGATAAACAAACGGCTGACCAATGGAATATTTATAAGCAGCCGCCGCAATTGTTGGCATTTTTGCGATCAGCCGGTGGCTTGCCACCATCCGTTGATGCGGATCGGTAATATCGGTCGAATCGTGATAAAATGCGGAAAGAGCGCCAACAACACCGCACATGATCGCCATGGGGTGGGCATCACGGCGAAAGCCACGGTAAAATTGCATCAATTGCTCATGCAACATGGTGTGGCGAGTGATTGTGCCTGTAAATTTATCCAGGCCAGCACTGTCTGGAAGTTCACCGTTGAGCAAAAGATGCGCGACTTCCATAAAACTGGAATGTTCAGCCAACTGACCAATGGGGTAACCACGGTGGAGCAAAATGCCTTCATCACCGTCAATATAGGTCAACGCTGATTCGCACGCTGCGGTGGAAGTAAAACCTGGATCGTAAGTAAACGCGCCTGTTTTCGCATAGAGTTTGCGAATATCAATAACATCCGGGCCAACGCTGCCTGAGAGCACCGCATAGTCGCTGTCTGTGCCGCCCAGTGAGAGCTTTGCTGCAATATCCGTCATAATCTGCCCTTTCACGCGTTTAACCGCGACACGCCCAAACAATCACTTATGCGTGCAAGTGACTCATTTTTACCAAGGAGCACCAACACATCAAATATACCCGGGGAGGTTCCTCGACCAGTCAACGCAGCCCGAAGGGGCTGAGCAACTTTGCCGAGGCCGATATTGGCCTCCTCTGCAACACCCTTCACGCTTTCCTCCAACGCCTCTATTTCCCAGACAGGAACGCGCGTCAGTGCTTCATGGGCTTTGCCTAAAAGAACAATAGCATCCCCTTCTAGCAAGTTTTTTGCCTTCTCGTCGAGCGAAATTGGTGCAAGTGCGAAGAGAAATTCTGCACCTTCAGCAAGTTCAACCATCGTCTTCGCGCGCGGTTTTAACACGGGCATTGCTTTTGCCAATAAATCAGCCTCATCCGAGGATAGTTTTCGATTGAAACGCCCCTCTAGGCGCGGTGCGGTGATGACGGCGAGGTGCGCATCGTTGGCTTCTCGCATGTAGTGACCATTGAGATTTTCGAGCTTTTTGAAATCAAAGCGTGAAGGCGCGCGTCCAACATCATCAATGTTAAACCATAAAGTTGCCTGCTCGCGCGAAATGATTTCATCATCTCCGTGCCCCCAACCGAGCCGCAGCAGATAATTATTGAGTGCTTCGGACAGAAAACCGAGCTCATCGCGGTAGGCGTCAACGCCGAGTGCACCGTGACGTTTGGAGAGTTTCGTGCCGTCTGCGCCGTAAATCAGTGGAACATGGGCATAAATTGGGTCCGGCCATCCCATAGCGCGAATCAGAGCCAATTGGCGAAACGCATTGTTCAAATGATCATCGCCGCGAATAACATGGGTGACGCCCATGTCATAATCGTCGACAACGACACTCAGCATGTAAGTGGGGGTCCCGTCGGACCGCAAGAGTATGAAATCATCCAGTTCCGCGTTGTTAACAGTCACATCGCCCTGAACGCGATCAGAAATTGTGACTGCGCCGTCTTGAGGCGCTTTTAGGCGGATGACAAAGGGCGCGCCTGCTGGTGCTTCTGACGGATCACGGTCACGCCAGCGACCATCATAGCGGATGGGCAGTTTTGCGGCCTTTTGAGCTTCACGCATTTCGGTTAATTCTTCCGGAGTCGCATAACATTTATATGCGTTTCCATCAGAAAGCAGTTTGTGGGCGACCTCGGCATGACGTGCTGCTCGGGAAAATTGAAAAACGACGTCGCCGTCCCAGTCCAGTTCCAGCCATTTCATCCCATCAATAATCGCGTCAATAGCGGCATCGGTCGAACGCGCGCGGTCGGTATCTTCAATCCGCAACAGGAATTTTCCACCGTGATGGCGCGCATAAAGCCAACTGAACAAAGCGGTACGTGCCCCGCCAATGTGAAGAAATCCCGTTGGGGACGGCGCAAACCGTGTAACCACGGGGCGATTTTCGGTGCTTGCGCCCAAGAGAAGTTTCTCCAACAAAGGGGATTATGGCTTTATCAATCGGCGAGGCCCCTAGCATGGGATTTGATGCGCTTCAAACGCCGTCATTCAACCCCTTGCGCCGCGCATTGGATAAAATCGAACTTATCCTTGAGGCCGAGCGCACGCAATTGCCTTTGTGGCTGCCTGTTTGCCTAGGGCTAGGTGTTGCAACATGGTTTGCATTTCCTTTGCGATTGCACTGGATTGCGGTGATTACTCTCGGGCTGGCTGTCACATTCATGGCGCTGATTGTTGGTTTTCGGCGGCGTTTTGCGCGCATGCTGTTTTCAGTCGGGGTGCTTGTTGCGCTGGGTTGTGGTTACATGTGGGTACGCGCTGATCTGGTCAGTGCTCCGGTTTTAGATAAGCCGCGTTTCGTAGAAGTGTCAGGTACCATTCTTAAAAATCAAAAATTGATCGCAAACGATAGCATGCGTTTGACCATATTGCCTGACGCGGGCCTAAATTTACCGCCCCGGATCCGTGTGAACATCCCTAACCATGACATCGCCTTCGCAGCGAATCAGGGGGATCGCATTACGCTGAAAGCGCGTCTGATGCCCCCTGCTGACGCCGCAGTGCCCGGGGCTTACGATTTTGCCCGTGCGGCATGGTTTCAAAGGCTGGGAGCGACCGGCAAAGCCGTTGGTCAGGTTGTTGTTACGAAAGGAGTGGGAGGCGCGCCTTCCAACCTGAGGCAGAATTTGTCTGCACATATCAATAAGCGGTTAGAGGGCAGTGCCGCTGGCATTGCCACCGCATTGGTCACCGGGGATCAGGGCGGCGTCAGTGCAGTCGATCAAGATGCGATGCGGGCCAGTGGCCTTGCTCACCTCCTGTCGATTTCGGGATTGCATATTACGGCGGTGGTCGCCGCTGCGATGTTGATTTCTTTGAGGATTTTGGCGCTTAATCAAGCTATGGCGCTGCGCGTATCGTTGCCTGTTGTGGCTGCGGCATTCGGGGCAGGGGCAGGGATTGGATATACGCTGTTGACCGGATCAGAAGTACCAACGGTAAGATCCTGTGTTGCGGCACTTTTGGTCCTGATCGGATTGGCGATGGGGCGTGAAGCAATGACCCTAAGTTTAGTCGCGACCGGCGCACTCGTAATTTTGATACTGTGGCCAGAATCGCTGATCGGCCCCAGTTTTCAGCTTAGCTTTGCGGCTATTACTGCTCTTGTCGCGCTGCACGAACTTCCCGTGATGCAAAGAATAACCCACAAACGAGAAGAGGGGTGGGGGAAACGCGGCGGACGTGCGATTTTTTCTTTGCTGATGACAGGGTTGGCTGTTGAAATTGCTTTGGCACCTATCGCCTTGTTTCATTTTCATAAATCAGGGGTTTACGGCGCACTCGCCAACATCATCGCCATTCCGCTTACCACTTTTGTGATTATGCCGTTGGAGGCACTTGCCTTGCTGTTTGACGTGGTTGGATTTGGAGCGCCATTTTGGTGGCTCACCAGCCAAGCGCTCGCGCTATTGTTGGGGCTTGCACATTGGGTTTCGGCAACTCCTGGGGCCGTTTCCATGCTGCCATCGGTGCCAGTTGGGGCCTATGCATTGATTGTCATCGGGGGGCTTTGGGGTTTGCTGTGGCGCACACAGTTGCGGTTTTTTGGCGTGTTACCGTTTTTGATTGGTTGTCTGTGGGCAGTGTTACTGCCGCGTCCCGATCTTTTGGTGACGGGGGACGGTCGTCATTTGTCTATCAGAGGCGATGATGGCCGGATGGCGATCTTGCGGCCGCGTGCGGGGGATTATGTACGCGATACATTGTCTGAGCGCGGCGCCTATGCCGATGAATTGGGAGATTTGGACGCGTTGCGCGGCGCGCAATGTAGCGCCGATCTTTGTGAAATCGTGTTAAACCGAAAAGGCCGCACTTGGCGCGTTCTTGCCACGCGTAGTCGGCATTTTGTGCCGTGGAAGGCCTTTGTCGCGCACTGTGCCAAGGCCGATATTGTAGTCAGTGATCGGCGTTTACCGCCCGCATGCCGCCCGCGGTGGTTCAAAGCGGACCGCCTTCTGCTCGCGCAAACGGGTGGGCTGGCAATCACATTTGCAAAAGAAAGCGTTGAAATGGTGCGCGCACCCAAGGATGATCACCCCTGGGTGCGCGCCATTCCTGTTTTTCAATACCGTCTTAAAAGCCCCGCCAAAGTACCCTGAATCTGAACTTGATTGGGGGCGTAGCGTTGCGCTTCATAAGCGCGATTAGCCGGATCAAGGCGGATCATCGCGCCTTCGCTGCGGAAATATTTGAGCGTCGCTTCATTGTCATCAATCAGCGCAACGACAATTTCGCCCGGCCTCGCGGTTTGGGTACGGCGGATCAGAGCAAAATCACCGTCAAGGATGCCCGCTTCGACCATCGAATCACCTGAAACCTCAAGCGCATAATGTTCGCCAGCGCCGAGCAATGCCGCAGGGACAGAGAGCATGTTCTGCCCCTCAAGCGCTTCAATCGGCATCCCCGCCGCGATCCGGCCGTGCATCGGGATTTCCAGGACATCATTGGCTGCCATTGGCGGCGGCGCAGAGCGCGATGGCATTGGAACCACATTATTGGCAGAGGGTTTCCGACCAATGTCACCGCGTTCGGGCATTTTCAACACTTCGAGTGCGCGCGCACGGTTGGGCAAACGCCGAATGAAGCCGCGCTCTTCAAGCGCCGAAATCAAGCGGTGAACGCCAGATTTTGATTTGAGATCAAGCGCTTCCTTCATTTCTTCAAAGGAAGGCGAAACTCCCGTTTCGGCCAAACGGTCGTCGATGAAACAAACCAGCTCATGTTGTTTGCGTGTCAGCATTTACAGCTCCCGTTGATAGAACGAACGCGGAACGTGTAGGAAACATTTTGAGTGCCGTCAAGCGTGGACAATAATCTCCACCGTGTCACCTGATTTGACAGGCGCGCTATTGCCCGGGCGGACAATAAGGGCGTTGGACTGCGCGAGGCCCACCAGAATCGCACTATCGTCCATCCCGATGGCTTTAACATGGCCATTTTGAACATATCCGCGGATGTGATCTGTACGCGGCCCTGTGGAGGGTAAAGTGCCATCTAAAATTGCAGTGACACGCGCTGGTAAGGGATTTGTAGCGCCGCCAAATGTGCAGATGGCTGGGCGCAAAAACAAAAGTGACGTCACAAATGCAGAAACGGGGTTGCCAGGAATCCCCAAAACGAGGGTTTTTCCAACCTTACCTGCCATAACAGGTTTACCAGGGCGCATCGCGACTTTCCAGAAATCAAGCGTCGCCCCACATGCATCGAGTGCTGGTTTTACCAAATCGTGGTCGCCAACAGACGCCCCGCCGATGGTCACGATGATATCAACATCTGCGCTGCGAATCGCGTGAGCAATTGCATCAACATCATCAGCGATGATGCCAAGATCAACGACATCAGCGGGCAAATCGGCCAGCATTGCCTCCAACATCGGGGCGTTTGATGATGGAATTTGATGGTCGGCTACGGGTTCACCGGGTTTTACCAATTCATTGCCAGTAGAAAGCAACGCAACGCGAACGCGGCGGCGTACACTGACTTGGCCGTGCCCCCCCATTGCAGCCAAAGCTATCCGGGCTGCGGTCATACGGTCACCGGATTTGATCAGGATAGTGCCAGCATTAAAATCAGATCCAGCGCGGCGAATATGCTGCCCACATTTGGGTGCAGCAGCGCCAGATAATGAGATTATATCTTCGGTTTTTCTAATATCTTCTTGAATAATAACGCAATCATATTCATCTGGTATGATCGCTCCGGTAAAAATACGGACAGCCTTTTTGGAATCGCAAGCGCCATTCCAAGGAGATCCGGCCGCCGATTCGCCGCAGACCTGCCAAGGGCCAGGGAAGCTGACGTGGGCAATGGCATAGCCATCCATAGCGGAAAGATTGCGTGCGGGTTGGGTTCTGACTGCCGAAACGTTTGCAGCGGCCCAGCGGCCATTGGCATCAAGTAGGGGGCATGTCTCAATCGGAAGCGCGACAATGTTAGACAGTAAACGTGCTTGCGCTTCTTCCAGCGAGATCATTATGCGGCGCGCCAGTCACCAGACCGCCCTCCAGATTTTGCGAGCAAGCGGACGTCGCCCACCACCATCGCGCGGTCCAAAGCTTTTGCCATATCATATACCGTCAGCAAGGCGACCGTCACAGCGCAAAGCGCCTCCATCTCAACCCCCGTCGGACCAGAAGTTCGCGCCGTGGCAGTGGCGCGAATGCTTGTGGTTTCAAATGTAAAATCAACGGTCACAGAAGAGAGCGCGATCGGGTGGCACAGCGGAATAAGGTCGCTTGTCCGCTTGGCCGCCATAATTCCAGCGATGCGCGCGACGGCAATGACATCGCCTTTTTTTGCACTGCCCTCTCGGATTGCCTGCAAAGCCCCGTCCGACATGGTAATCACACCTTCGGCACTCGCTTCACGAACCGTGGATGCTTTGGCAGAGACGTCGACCATTTGGGCTGCGCCAGTCGCGTCAAGGTGAGTCAGAATGCTCATACGCCGCACAAAAGCTGGCGTGTAGCCAAAGTGACGTCACTTTTCCGCATCAAGCTTTCCCCCACCAAAAAACAGCGCACACCGTGTTCCGCCATGGCCAATAAATCCTCGTGAGAGCCAAGGCCGCTTTCGGCAAT
>JBEBKH010000055.1:0-16249 GCA_040079575.1 Chakrabartia sp.
GCGACTGCGGCGACACGCGGTGGCCAAAGCGGCGCTGCGGCACGCGGTGTTGATCTGGGTGCGATGGATACGCCGCCTGCAGAAGCTGTTTTGGCTGACCCTGTTGTCGAAGCTGTGGCTGTTGTGGAAGCGGCTCCCGCCGTTGAAGCTGCGCCAGTTGTAGAAGCGGTCGCTGTTGAAGCAACGCCAGAAGCATAATATCGTTGGCCCCCGTCCTTGCCCTGCCGTGCAGGCGCTCAGGGTAAACTCAAGTCTGACTTGAGGCGGGGGCCAGCCCTACTTAAAGGATTTAACATGGCTGAAATCACAGCTGCAGCAGTGAAGGCACTGCGCGAAACCAGCGGCGCTGGGATGATGGATTGCAAAAAAGCATTGACCGAAACCGGCGGTGATATGGACGCTGCGGTTGATTGGTTGCGTGCCAAGGGGCTGGCAACGGCGTCGAAAAAATCCAGTCGTACCGCTGCTGAAGGCCTTGTCGGCGTTGCCGTGAACGGCACAACCGGCGTTGCTGTTGAAGTGAACAGCGAAACCGATTTCGTTTCCAAAAATGAACAGTTTCAGGATTTTGTTCGCACGGTCACAACGATCGCTCTTGAAACGGGTGATGATATTGCGGCACTGGCTGCGGCATCGCATCCTGCGGGCGGCACCGTTTCTGATGTGCTGACCAATAACATTGCAACCATTGGCGAAAACCAAAACCTCCGCCGCGCCAAACGTTTGAGCGTGAATGCGGGGGCTGTTGTTGCTTATGTCCATAATGCTGCGGCCCCGGGCCTAGGCAAGATTGGTGTGTTGGTTGCTTTGGAAAGTGCGGCTCCTGTGGCAACGCTTGAAGCACTGGGCAAGCAGTTGGCGATGCATGTTGCCGCTGCTTTTCCGCTGGCTTTGGACGAAGCAGGCATTCCTGCGGATGTCATCGTGCGGGAACGCGCGATTGCCACTGAAAAGGCTGCTGAGTCGGGCAAGCCCGCTGAATTCCTAGGCAAAATGGTTGACGGTGCGATTGCGAAGTTCGTCAAAGAAAACGCACTGCTTAATCAGCTGTTTGTGATGGACGGAAAAACCAAAATTGCTGACGTTGTGGCTGCTGCTGGCAAGGAAGCGGGTACATCAATCACACTGACTGATTATGTCCGTTTTCAGCTTGGTGAAGGCATCGAAAAGGCAGAAAGCGATTTCGCAGCAGAGGTTGCCGCCGCCGCTGGCGTTTAACATCTTCTGCACGCTTGGCATCGGCGCGCACCCGCACTAGGGTGTGCGCCGTTTCCATATTAAAAAACAACGATGAGAGACCTGAAACCTATGGCGCGCCCTCGCTTCAACCGCATCCTTTTGAAGTTATCTGGCGAAGTCCTGATGGGCGATCAAGGCTATGGCATTGATCCCGTCACTGTGACCCGCATGGCCGGTGAAGTGAAAGCGGCCAAAGAGGCGGGTTTTCAGATATGCCTGGTCATCGGCGGCGGTAATATATTTCGGGGGATGGCGGGGGCTGCGCAGGGCATGGACCGCGCACAGGCCGATTATATGGGGATGCTCGCCACCATTATGAACGCATTGGCGATGCAAAATGCGTTGGAGCAATTGGGCGTTCACACCCGCGTGCAATCCGCAATTCAGATGGATGCCGTCTGTGAGCCCGTGATCCGCCGCCGTGCGGAACGTCATTTGGAAAAAGACCGGGTCGTGATTTTCGCCGCTGGTGTCGGCAGCCCTTATTTTACGACCGATTCCGGTGCGGCGCTGCGTGCGGCCGAAATGAAATGTGATGCTTTGTTCAAGGGCACATCGGTTGACGGCGTTTATGATGCCGATCCCAAAAAGGTTGCGACGGCAAAACGCTATGAATCTCTGAGCTTTAACACCGTTCTTTCAGACGATTTGAAAGTGATGGATGCCAGTGCAGTCGCACTATGCCGTGATAATAACATTCCGATTGTCGTGTTTTCAATCCGTGAGCAGGGCAATCTTGCCAAAGTGCTTGCCGGTGAAGGCATTTCGACGATTGTCCAAAATGAGGAGCAAAACTGATGCCAGCCTATAGCAAAACCGATATTGAGCGCCGGATGCAAGGTGCGGTTGAATCGCTCCGGGGTGATCTTGCGGGCCTGCGCACTGGCCGCGCCAACACGTCTTTGCTCGATCCGATTGTGGTCGAGGTTTACGGGTCGAACATGCCCTTGAACCAAATTGCGACCGTCTCTGCACCCGATCCGCGGATGCTTTCGGTGCAGGTCTGGGACAAATCCAACATCACGCCTGTGGAAAAGGCGATCCGCAATGCGGGGCTTGGCATCAATCCGATTACCGACGGCAACAACATCCGCCTTCCGATCCCCGAAATGACCGAAGAGCGCCGCAAGGAGCTGGTCAAATTGGGCAATCAATATGCCGAAAAGGCGAAGATCGCCGCGCGTAATGTGCGCAGGGACGGGATGGACAGCCTCAAAACCGACGAACAAAAGAAAGAAATAAGCGAGGATGATCGCAAACGCCTCGAAACGGAGGTGCAAAAGATCACCGACGCAGCGATTGCCGACATTGATGCCGCCAGCGCGCATAAGGAAAAGGAAATCCTCGGCAAGTGAGCACCGCGCCTGCGTCTAAGACTGGAGCAGGGCAGGGGAATGTTCCCCGCCATGTTGCAATCATTATGGACGGCAATGGCCGCTGGGCGAAGCGACGCCATTTGCCGCGCATTGCCGGCCACCGCAAAGGCATAGAGGCTGCACGCAATACGGTGCGCGCAGCCGGTGATCTGGGCATAGAGGTTCTGACCCTATATGCATTTTCAACTGAAAATTGGCGGCGTCCAGTAGATGAAGTCAATGATTTGATGGGGCTGCTGCGCCGCTTCATTGAAACCGATATAGATGAACTTGCCCAAAATGGTGTGCAATTGCGCGTGATTGGAAATTACCGTGCTCTTGCGCCTGATCTGGTCACTTTGATCGATGATGCGATTGCGCGGACGGCGACAAACACTTCAACAACGCTGGTGATTGCGCTCAATTATGGATCACAAAATGAGCTGGTAGAAGTGACGCGCGCGCTTGCTGAAGAAGCGAAGGCTGGCACGCTTGATACGGCGACCATTGACGCGGATATGATCGAAGCGCGGCTTGATACGGCCGATTTGCCGGCACCTGATCTGCTCATTCGGACATCGGGTGAACAACGTTTGTCTAATTTTCTGCTGTGGCAATTGGCCTATGCTGAATTGCTGTTTGTTGACACCCTATGGCCAGATTTTGGCGCGGATCAGCTTGCCGATGCCGTTGCGCGCTATGCCAAGCGCGAACGCCGTTTTGGCGGCGTATGAACGAACTGCAAACCCGCATTGTCGTCGGCGTTACCCTGATTGCTATTGCGGTCGGCGCTTTGTGGTTTGGCGGGAATAGTTTTTGGGTGCTGGCTGTCGCGGCTGGTATCATCATGATCGGTGAATGGGCCGATCTGATGAAACAGGGCGAAAACCGCCGATTGGCCCAATTTGCACTCTGTGTCCCCTTGGCGATGATGGCCCCCATTGCGGCTGGCCCCAGCTTTCTGGCACTTGGATTCGTCTTTGGGGCTGCGGTTTTCCTTATTCTCATCAAACGTAGTTTTCGATTTGGCGCGGGCGCGCTTTATGTTGGGCTGCCCATCTTGGCTTTGCTGTGGATCCGCGATCAGGATGAAGGCTTGCTGCTTGCATTTTGGGCGCTGGCAGTGGTTTGGGTGACGGACATTGGCGCTTATTTCGCAGGGCGATCAATTGGTGGGCCCAAAATTGCGCCAGCGATCAGCCCCAATAAGACCTGGGCTGGCTTGATTGGCGGGATGGTTGCCGCTTTGGCGCTTGGATTGATGTTGGAAGCCTATTGTCAATTGCCGCATGTTTTGGCGCTGGTCAGCCCGTTGCTCGCTATCTGCGCACAAGCTGGAGACTTTTTTGAAAGCTGGCTCAAGCGGAAGGCAGGCTTGAAAGACAGCGGCAAACTGCTGCCGGGGCACGGCGGCGCGCTTGACCGGCTTGACGGAGTGGTCACGGCTGTGCCGATTGCCGCCCTTTTTATCTTTGCAGAACTGGCGGCATGACGTCACCCAAATCCATAACGATTCTGGGGGCGACGGGTTCGGTTGGACAATCGACGTTAGACCTTGTGCTGCGACACCCCGCTGCGTTTCGGGTTGTTGCATTGACGGCACAGCGTGATGTGGCGGGATTGGCGAAGGCGGCTTTGGCAACATCAGCGCAAATGGCCGTGATTGGCGATGAAACGCAACTGTCTGCGCTCCGTATGGCGCTGACAGGTAGCGGGATAGCTGTGGCCGCTGGGGCAGATGCCATCGCCGAAGCAGCAGGAGAGGGGGCAGACCTCACCCTCGCAGCAATTGTCGGCTGTGCTGGGTTGCGTCCGGTCATGCGCGCCATTGCACGCGGCGGGGCGATTGCTCTCGCCAATAAGGAAGCGTTGGTTTCTGCGGGAAGTGTCATGACGCAAGCGGTGGCGCGCAGCGGCGCGACCCTGCTTCCTGTCGATTCAGAACATAACGCCGTGTTCCAATGCCTTGAAACCCACAATGCCAACCGCATTCGAAAAATCACCCTGACAGCAAGCGGCGGGCCGTTTCGAACATGGTCGCTGGGTCAAATGGTGCGCGTCACCCCCGAACAAGCTGTGAAGCATCCCAATTGGTCTATGGGCGCAAAGATTTCGGTCGATTCCGCAACAATGATGAACAAGGGGCTGGAACTGATTGAGGCATTTCATTTGTTCCCTGTCACCGCAAACCAGATTGATGTGATTGTGCACCCACAATCGGTCATCCATTCGATGGTTGAATATGTTGATGGATCGACGTTGGCGCAGCTTGGATCACCAGATATGCGCACCCCGATTGCCTATTGCTTGGCCTGGCCCGACCGGATGGAGGCGCCGGTTGCCACCCTGAACCTCGCTGAAATTGGCAAATTGGAATTCGAATCGCCTGATTATGATCGTTTTCCCTGTTTGGCATTGGCGCGGCAGTGCCTGACAGAGGGCGGCGCCAAGCCCGCGATTCTCAATGCAGCAAATGAAATCGCCGTGGCCGCGTTTTTGAACCGCCGTGTCGCCTTCACTGCAATTGCAACGATTGTGCAAAGCGTGTTGGACGGCTATGACCCGCCTTCGCCGGACTCACTTGATGATGTTTTGGCCATTGATAACGAAGCGCGGCAAAGGGCCGTGCAGCAGATGGAGGCACTTCCTATATGATTGAAGCGCCCGGTTTCCTCTGGACGGTTTTGTTCTTCATTCTTGCGATTGGGCCGCTCGTTTTCGTGCATGAGCTGGGCCATTATTTGGTTGGGCGTTGGTTCGGGGTAAAGGCGGATGTCTTTTCCATCGGTTTTGGCACTGAAATTGCGGGCTGGACTGACAAAAAGGGCACCCGCTGGAAAATCGGTTGGGTGCCCCTGGGCGGTTATGTTCGTTTTGCGGGGGATATGAACCCTGCCAGTGTGGCGGACCCAGAATGGCAGAAATTGCCTGTGGCAGAGCGCAATCAGACATTCCAATCCAAAACCCTTTGGCAACGCGCGCTGATTGTCGCGGCGGGGCCGGTGACCAATTTCATTGTCGCATTCCTGATTCTGACTGGATTTGCCCTTGCTTACGGTGACAGCCGGACGCCTTCGGTCATCTCTGAAATCCTTGCTGGATCAGCCGCGGATAAAGCTGGTTTGCAAAAGGGCGACATGATCACCCAAATTGATGGTCATGCGATTCAACGATTTGATGATATTTATCCGCTGGTGATGGAGCGCGCGGGTGAGCCGCTTTCTGTCGCTTTTATCCGCAATGGTACATCAGGCATACGCATAATCACGCCTGAAACAGTCCGTGAAACCGACCGTTTTGGGAATATTTATAAGATCGGTCGGATTGGCATTGGTCCACCGCAACCAGTTATTGTCGGTGTGTCCTTATGGGAGGCTCCAAAAATTGCGACACAGCGACTGGTTAGTATTTTGCGCCAGATGGTAACCGGCATTGTTCAGATCATCACAGGGAAACGGCCAATCGAAGAATTGGGTGGTCCGATTAAGATCGCTCAAATCAGTGGACAGGTCGCGACATTGGGTTGGCAAAACTTCATTTCTTTGGTGGCGATGATTTCGATTAATTTGGGGTTCATCAACCTGTTGCCAATCCCAATGCTTGATGGTGGCCATCTCTCCTTCTATGCGCTTGAAGCAATTCGGCGAAAACCGACGAGCCCGCGCGTCATGGAAATGGCGTTTCGGTCTGGCATGGTCGCTTTGCTGGGATTAATGGTGTTGGTAACGTTTAACGATTTGGTATCGCTGGGCATTTGGTCACGGCTTGCTGGATTGATTGGTTAGATTTTGAAAAAGGCGAAATGCGCGTGACGGTTAAAATGATTCAAAATTCTGGCCGCCGTTTTGAAACGGCCTTACTGATCGGATGTGCGCTGTCGGCATTGGCAATGCCTGCTTATGCCCAAACAGCGGATGAAACCCCTGTGGCGGCGACCTCTGCTGCTTTGGGTGGAGATGTAATTCAGTCAATCAATGTGACGGGATCCCAGCGGATCGAACCAGAAACGGTGCGATCCTATGTCAAACTGCGCGCTGGATCACGCTACACCGTTGAAACGCTGGATGATGCGCTGCGCGATTTGTTGGAAACAGAATTGTTCGCCGATGTTCAAATTCGCGATGATAAAGGCGCGCTGACAATTGAGGTGAAGGAAAATCCCGTCATCAACCGCATCCTGCTTGAGGGCAATAAGCGGCTGAAAGATGAAAAAATTCGCCCTGAAATTAAATTGGCTCCGCGTACAATTTTTACACGGTCAAAAACACGCGCGGATGTGGCGCGGATTATTGACCTGTATCAGCGTCAAGGCCGCTTTGCCGCCAACGTTGAACCCAAGATGGTCATGCTCGACCAGAACCGCGTCGATATTGTCTTTGAAATCAGCGAAGGTCCGAAATCGAAGGTTCGCCAGATCAACATCATTGGCAATGAGAAATTTAAGGACAGCAAGTTGCAAGGCGAAATGGCCACGCAACAGGCCCGTTTCTATAAATTCCTCAGTTCAAAGTCAGGCTATGATCCTGATAAATTGGCCTATGACCAATCCAAATTGCGTCAATTCTATCTGACACAGGGCTATGCCGATTTCCGCGTTATTTCTGCGGTCGCCGAACTGACACCCGATAAGCGCGATTTCATCGTCACTTATGTGGTTGAAGAAGGGGAGCGGTACAAATTTGGTGAAGTCACGGTCGAAAGCGACTTGCGCGATTTCAAACCAAATTTGGCGGCGATTCCGACCAAGAAGGATGATTGGTATAATGCCAAAATGGTTGAGGACACCGTTGAGAGCCTGACTGAGAGCGCAGGTCTTTTTGGATATGCCTTTGCCGAAGTGAACCCAGATTTCACACGCGATAAAGACGCGCGGACCATGACATTGGTCTATAAAATTGCTGACGCGCCGCGCGTTTATGTCGAACGTGTTGATATTAACGGCAATACCCTGACCCAGGATAAGGTGATTCGCCGCGAATTCCGCCTTGCAGAGGGGGATGCATTCAACAGTTTCCAGGTTAAACGATCATCCGACCGGATCCAATCGCTTGGTTTTTTCCAAGAGAAACTGGAAATTGAACAAAAGCCCGGTTCAGCGCCGGATAAAATTATTTTGGAAGCCAATGTTGAAGAAAAATCGACGGGCGAACTTCAGCTGTCGGCCGGTTTCTCATCGCTTGAACGCTTCATCCTCAATTTTTCAATCCAGCAGCGCAATTTCCGGGGCAAGGGCCAAGTGCTCCGCGCCAGCGTCAATTATTCAAGCTATTCAAAGGCGATCGAACTTGGCTTCACCGAGCCCTATCTGTTTGACAAAAATATCGCACTCGGCGGTGATATATTCCGCCGCGATTCAAGCTCGTTCAACTTTATCAACAGCAGCCGCAACACAACCTACAAGCAAGTGACAACGGGTCTGCAATTGCGCGTCGGTGTGCCTGTGACTGAATTTTGGTCGGTCGCAGGACGTTACGGCTTGAGCTTCGATGATATTACGCTCGATCAGAACCAATTCTTTTTCAATGGCAATTGCGATCCTCTGCTCGCTGGTCGGTATCTGTGCGATGCGATTGGTAAGCGGACAACGTCATCGCTTGGCTATAGTCTGGTATTTGACAATTTGAACAACCGCGCACGGCCAAGTGCGGGTCAAAGATTGGTCTTTAGCCAGGATTTTGCAGGTCTTGGCGGCAGCGTCAAATATCTCAAAACCTCTGTTGATGCTGATAAATATTGGCGCGTATTGGGTAATTTCATCTTCTCGATAGGGGTCGAAGGGGGTTATGTCATTCCTTTCAACCAAAGCCGCGGCGCTGGGATTGATAAAGTCCGTTTGACGGACCGCTTTTTCCTCGGCGAACCGCAAATTCGCGGGTTCGACATTCGCGGTATTGGACCCCGTGTCCAGCGCGCCAATTACAATCTGGCGACGAGCACATTGGTCACAGATCCCAAACAAATCACCGATGATGCGATTGGGGGACGTGCATATTATTTGAGCCGTGCAGAGCTTGAAATTCCGCTGGGTTCAGGTGCCAAAGAACTTGGGCTGCGGCCTTCGATATTTTTGGATGTTGGTTCGGTCTTCAGCGTGAAACGCCCGAACCTAACAACATTGGCCAACTTCACTGATCCCTTGGATAATCGTGTGAAGTATCAATGTCGGAATATATCGACAGGGGCGGTCAGCTTTGGAACGCTCAACACACCCGGAACGCCGCCTTCAGCAACAAACCAATATACGGTTTGCCCCACCGGAACATCTGCCTTTGCTCCGTTTAATGAAACCTTCCTTGGCGATTCATGGAAGCCCCGCCTGTCTGTTGGTTTCGGGGTCAATTGGAGATCACCCTTCGGACCGTTCAGGATTGATATAGCCAGAGCGCTTATCAAGCGTGAAGGCGATGATACAAAACTCTTTACTTTCAACGTAGGAACACAATTCTAATGAAATTTATGACAAAGACGCTTCTTGCCGTTTCGGCAATTGCCATGACTCCCGTGATCGCTAGCAGCCAAGCTGTTGCTCAGGTCGCTTATTCTGATGTTGATGCCGTCATCGGCACATCCTCTGCGTGGAAAACGGCCGCATCGCAGATGCGCGTGACGTATAAACCGCAATTTGATGCGCTTGAATCGCGTTCAAAAGTGCTGGAAGCAGAACTGAATGCAATGGTTGTGCGCGTACAGGCTGACGCGAAAACCAATCCTAACAATCCGACCATTCCAACCCAGGCAAAAGCCATTCAGGAAAAACAAGCCGCTGCGCAGCAAGAAATTGAACGTTTGAAAGCGCCAATTTCACGCGTTGAAGCCTATGTTCTTGAACAGATTGACGGAAAATTGGATGCTGCATTCTCACAAGCCATGGCGAAGAAGAAAGTAACATTGCTGGTTCAACGTCAGGCTGTTCTGAAAAACACACCCGGCACAGATTTGACACCTGATATTGTTGCAGAATTGAACGCAGCTGTTCCCAGTGTGTCGATCACACCGCCAGCAGGCTGGCAGCCAGGTCAAAAAGGTGCAGCGCCCGGCGCTGCTCCATCCCCTCAGCCACAGGGTCGATAATAGATATGAGTGAAGATGCCGCCATTGGGCCGCTCGACATTCGGGCGGTCATGGCGGCATTGCCGCACCGTTATCCCATGCTCTTGGTTGACCGTGTTGAGGAAATCATCCCTGACAAATCGATCAAGGCGATAAAAGCGGTCAGTATGAATGAGGGTTTTTTCCAGGGACATTTCCCCGGACGCCCCATCATGCCCGGCGTTTTAATAGTTGAAGCGATGGCTCAGGCGGCAGGAATCCTCGCGGTCCAGTCACTTGGCCTGACGGGAAGCGGTAAACTCGTCTATTTTATGGCGATTGACGGCGCAAAATTTCGCACCCCTGTTGAACCGGGCTGCTTGTTGCATTTGGAAGTCGAATTTGTTCAAAAACGCAGCAGCGTTTGCAAATTTTCTGGCCGTGCCTTGGTCAATGGCAAATTGGCAGCAGAAGCCAATTTCACCGCGATGATCGCTGATCCTCCGGCCTAAACATCTAGGGTCAGGACCTGTTAAATACGCGTTCGTGATGGCATTCAGAAGTGATGAGATGCGAGGAAAGACTATGGAAGCGTGGCATCGCCACGGTGAATAGTCTTGACGACGCAGATCGCGCTTATGGAGGCCACCCTGCGGGCAAGGCCATATTTGACCCGTGGCGTCGTTACTCAATTGCGAAATAGTCAAGCTATTCCGCTGCATTCGCGCCTATCCACGGATCAAATCTGACCGTGTCACGAACGCGTATTTAACAGGTCCTGACCCTAAGCACTTGTAGTTCGCCCCGCATCACGCTAGTGCGCCGCTTTCCGCATCCCAAGGCTGGTCGGTACCAGCCCTCTTATTGGAGCTAAACTGATGAAAAAAGATATTCACCCCGACTATCATATGATCAATGTTAAAATGACCGATGGTACCGTTTTTGCGACCCGTTCGACATGGGGCAAAGAAGGCGACACGATGACATTGGATATTGATCCATTGGCGCATCCTGCCTGGACCGGCGGTAAATCAAGCATGCTTGACCAAGGTGGTCAGGTTGCACGCTTTAACAAGCGCTTTGGCGGTTTGACCCTCAAAAAAGCTGAATAGTTATAACGTTGCACTTGCGGACATGAATGTTCGGCCACTTGGGCTGAGCACCGCGAGTGTGACATTATCACCATCTGATTTTCCAACGAGATGAAGTGGCGCACCCACAATGGCGGGTGCTTGCCCGCGAAACGCAAATGTTTTGAGCGCATCTGCGCCAAATGTTCGCGTCGCGAGGTCGAGTAGCAGCGTGGCGAGCAATGGGCCGTGGACGACCAGCCCCGCATAGCCCTCAATCTGGGTAGCATAGGGGTGATCGTAATGGATACGGTGGCTGTTAAAGGTAAGCGCGGAATAGCGGAAAAGAAGCGCTTCGGTTGGCTGTATGATGCGGCGTAGCTGCCAATCAGATTGCTCTATCTTAATGTCCGTTGACGGCGTCACCGCGGCACCAGTTGGCGCTTCTCGGTAAACGAGCGTTTGCCGCTCACTGACCGCCACGACGCCATTTGCCGTTGTTTCATGGTCAATATCAACAAAGATCAATGCACCAGACGCACCGTTTCTTTCCGTGACATTGGCAACTGTGGATTGTCGCGTTATGGCGGCACCAACGTGAAGTGGCGCATGGAAAGTAACCGCGCTTGACGCCCACATGCGGCGCGGCAACGGGATGGGCGGCAAAAACCCGCCGCGTTTCGGGTGGCCGTCGCTGTCCAAATCCGCAGTGACGGCGTCTGGGAGACACAGGCACCAGTGAATGCCTTGACCAGCATCCCCACTGTCGATTGTTGCCCGAAATCGTTTCTGCAGGGCAGGGGACATGACATCATCCTGAGACTGCGTTTTTCCAATCCATGCGTCCCATGATGTCATCGGCTTTGATCCTTCATTGCATCAATATGATCGGGGCAGTCCCAAGACATGTTCCGCGACATAGGAGAGGATCATGTTGGTCGAAATGGGCGCTACCTGATAAAGGCGTGTCTCGCGGAATTTGCGTTCAATGTCATATTCTGCGGCAAACCCAAAACCGCCGTGGGTTTGAATGCAGGCCTCGCCCGCTGCCCAGCTGGCCTCTGCCGCCAGCATTTTGGAGATATTGGCTTCTTCTCCCACAGGTTCACCTGCTTCATATTTGCGCAGACCTTCACGCACCATCAGTTCCGCTGCACGCATTTGGGCATAAGCACGGGCGATGGGGAATTGCACGCCCTGATTTTGACCGATTGGGCGATTGAACAGGATGCGTTCCTTGGCATAACCCGTTGCTTTCTCAATGAACCATTTCGCGTCGCCAATACACTCCGCCGCGATCAAAAGGCGCTCTGCATTCATGCCCGACAGGATGTAGCGAAAACCTTGCCCTTCCTCACCAACCAAATTTTCGGCTGGCACGCGAAGGTTGTCAAAAAAGACTTCGGTGGTCGCATGGTTCATCATCGTTTCGATCGGGCGGATTGTCATGCCCTTGTCCACAGCCGCTTTCATATCAACGAGGAAGACGGATAGCCCGGCTGTGCGGCTCTGAACCTCATCACGCGGCGTCGTGCGGGCGAGGAGGAGCATCAAATCAGAATGCTCCGCACGGCTTGTCCATATTTTTTGACCGTTGATGATATAGTCGTCACCGTCACGTTTGGCTGTGGTTTTGAGAGACAATGTGTCCGTGCCGCTGGTTGGCTCTGTCACGCCAAAGGCCTGCAGGCGGAGGGAGCCGTTGGCAATTGAAGGCAAATATTTTGCCTTTTGCGCGTCAGAACCGTGGCGCAGCACTGTGCCCATGATGTACATTTGCGCATGGCATGCCCCGCCATTGCACCCTTGCGCCTGTATCTCTTCCAATATTGCAGCGGCCGCAGAAATGGGCAGTCCTGCGCCACCAAATTCTTCTGGGATCAGTGCGGACAGATAGCCTGCTTCCGATAGTGCATTTACAAATTCGGTTGGATAGGCGCGCTCTTTGTCCTTTGCGCGCCAATATGCGCCTGGATATTGCTGGCACAATTTTGCGACTTCTGCGCGGATATCGGTGTAATCCTGTGTCATGATTGTGAAATCAGCCCTTTGTCATGGAGTGCAGCAATTGCCCCTGTTGAGAGGCCTAGCACAGTCTCTAATATCTCATCAGTGTGCGCGCCGAGCAGGGGGGCACTCTGCGCAGGTGATCGTTCATACTGCGGTATTGTGGCCAATGCTCCAGCTGCTGGATAGCGTAAACCACTTGGGTTATCGGCAATATTAAACATCGGGTTATTGCCAACAAGGGCAGGGTCATGTGCTGCATCCTTCATCGATTGATACGGGCCGTAACAGCAGCCAGCGGTATCAAAAGCAGCTTTTAGGTCAGCATAGTTCCATTTTTGCACTTCGCTCTCAACCAAGGGGAACAGCATATCGCGGTGGGTAAAACGTAAGCCTTCATCTTTCGCAAAAGAAACCCCGCATGTGGATTCAATCTTTGCCACTTCGGCGGCAATCCCCAAAACCACAACGAGCCCGCTCCATTGGCGCGGGGTAATCGCCATAATCATGAGGCGAATATTGTCCTTGGTCACGAAATCGCGGCCAAAGGCACCGTAAACCGTATTGCCAAGGCGCTCGCGGTTGCCTCCTGTTTGAATGACTTCCGCGATCATCCCCATATTGGCCACACTGCCAATTGCGACATCGGACAATGGAATGCGCATTTCTTGCCCCATGCCGGTTGCGGTGCGGTGGTGAAGTGCGGTCATCATAGCAAAGGCGGCATAAGCGCCGGTGATCAAATCCCATGCCGGCAAGACATGATTGACGGGGGCCGGTCCTGTTCCGGTCAAATCGGGATAGCCCACTGCACTGTTGACCGTATAATCAAGCGCAGGGCTGCCGTCAGCATTCCCCATCACACGCACGGTAATCATATCCGCGCGTTTTGCGGCGAGCTTTTCGTGTGATAGAAATCCATTCACGGGAAAATTGGTGATAAATTGACCAGTTGCAGCGGCCAAATCTTGCAGCAGATCTCGGCCTTCAGGCTGATTCAGGTCAATGGCTACTGACTTTTTGGCACGGTTCAAATTTTCCCAATAGAGACTGTTGCCATCGTCCGTTTTTGGCCAGCGATTGAAATCTGGGCCACCCCCAATCTGATCGACGCGGATGACCTCCGCCCCCATTTGCGCAAGGTAAAGCCCGGCTGTTGGGGAAGCAACGAAGGAGGAGGCTTCTATAATTTTGAGGCCGGAGAGGAGTGTGTACATCTCCTTCTATTGGTTGGTTCCGCGTGAAATGTCGAGTTTCTCAGCGCCAAATGAACAATAATGCATGTGTTAGTGCCTTGAGCGTATTGAACGTGTAGCCCCATCGCTTCATCCGGAACCAAAATGATTTTACGGACAAAGGCGGCCTCATGGGTAAATATGACATTTAGGCCAGAGGCGGCGACAGCCCAGCACGTTTTGCGCAAACGGTGAATTGGTGATCAGTGACGGTCCATGATCTCAGAGCACTGTTTGAAGCCCATCCGATTAAAACTAAACAATAACGGATGTCGATGATGCCGCAGATTTTTCGCGGTCGGTGGTCGCAACGACGATCAACATGATCATCAGGGCAACACTATATTCACTGCCGCCCGTGCCATGTTCGCCAACGAACCAACCAAAATGCCGGTGGATCAGCACGATGCCAGTGGCGGCTATGATGAACAGGCTCGTCGCTGCCCAGCGGACATAATAACCGGTTATGATCAGCGTTCCTGCAATCAATTCACACAGAGTGATGGCCCAAACCACCGCAGTTGGTTGAGGAAATCCAACAGATTGCATATATTTTGCGAAATTGGGAATGGTCCCGTTAGCGATGCGCACAACAGCATGCGCCATGAATAAGAGCGCTGTAACCACTCTTAAAAGCAAGAGCGCGTGAGCCTGGGAAATAAATGGAAAAGCTTTCATTCAAACACCTCTGTATGTGAGGTTAATCAAATCAACGCATGTGGTCACGATCGGTCTTGTGCTAGTGCATTTGGCCTGATCGCAAACGCATTGAAGTAATCATTGAGCGTAATTCGGCAGGGCGCAATGGCTTCATCAACACAGGGATCGCATCATCCTTTAATTCATGGCGGACACGGTGCTCATTATGGCCCGTCATCACAATGGCTGCTACATCGCGATTCAATAACGTTCTGATGTGAGCGATACAATCACTTCCAGTCACTTTGCCGCCAAGATCAAAATCAGTTATGATCAAATCGCAAGAAGCGAGTGTTACGGGAATTTCGGTAAAGGCGCTGACGCTGCACCCCCAAGTTTCTATCATCGTTTTGGTCGCGGCGAGAACGTCTCGATCATCCTCAATCAACACTACATGATAGCCTTGCATCGGCATGGCGCGGTCAATTTTGGCGGGTGCCGCGCTGGGGTGTTCGCCGATATGTTGCTGCAAACCATTGATCTGAACACTGGTGCCTTTTTCCAGCCGCGATTCCATGTTGACGGTCAGCCCCATCAACCCTGCAAGACGGCTGACAATTGATAGTCCCAGTCCGACACCTTCGACATCGCGGTCGCCACGTTCGCGAATTTGGTAAAACTCCTCAAATACCCGGGGTAAATGATCATCTGATATACCCGCACCGCAATCATGGACCTCAATTGATATCTGTCCGCCCCTTCGCCGCGCGCCAATCAAAATGGGTTTTTCCGGTGCATATTTAATTGCATTGGAAACGAGGTTTTGGACCATTGTTATCAGCAGGGATCGATCCGCCTCAATCCAATATTGATTGGAAACCAGCCGAATATTTACACCCGCCCAGCGCGCAGATTCATCATTTTGCTGAACAATTTCAGTCAACAATTCTTCCAGTGAAAATAATTCCACTTGCGGTGTCACAACCCCGCTATCGAGTGTTGAAATGTCAAGCAAAGTCCGAAATAATCTTGAAACGCCGTGGAGAGAGCGGTCAATACGATCAATGATTTGGCTTTGATTGGCGTCAATTCCCGTGTCACGTAAGCTGGCGAGAAATAGGCCAATCGCATGGACTGGCTGCCGCAAGTCATGGCTCGCTTGAGCAAGAAAACGCGACTTAGCAAGGCTTGCTTCCTCCGCTCTGCGTCGCGCATCCTCATAAGCGCTCAACAGGGACTGTACATAGAAGGGAACGATCGCAGCTGTGATAATAAGTGTGACTGATAAAATGGGGTTTTGCTGCCAATAAGGGGTGAGCAATAAAATAGAAAAAAGCGCCGTTTGCGCCATTATTTCAGCAAGCAGCATATAACGTTTGCCGAAACGTATGCCATTGCCGACAGTGACCCAAATTATGGTTGCATAAACCGGCAACATGGCCGGGCTACCAATGATGAGTGTGAATGCCAATGCGACATAATCATTGGCCATGGAGAATATCCGTCTTGCCGGATAATGGCCTGGATATTTACTTGTTGAATATAGAAGTAGTAATGAAACCGGAGTGTAGAGAGAAAAATATATCAATATTGAAATTGACCACGGTTCAAATCCGTCGGTAGAAGAAAAAAAGTAACCAGATATAAAAGCGTAGCTTGCAATAACGACAAGATT
>JBEBKH010000056.1:0-16203 GCA_040079575.1 Chakrabartia sp.
GTTATGATCTCTATAATCCTTTATGGCCCTAAATGATGAAAACCAAAATAGTAAAACTGTCATATGCCGCATTGTGGCTTTGCCGATGCTTTGTGCATGGACGTTCCGCGACAGGCTGACTATGTCGCCAGAAGACATAAAGCTGTGAGAAATACACATGCCTCCCCTGCCACAACATTTCGAGGCACTGACATTATGACCGCCTATAATAGCCTACCCTACCGCCCTTGCGCTGGAATCATGCTCGCCAATCGCGCAGGCTTGATTTTTGTCGGGCAGCGCCTCGATACGGATAATGATGCTTGGCAAATGCCTCAGGGCGGGATTGATGAAGGCGAAGATGCCGAAACCGCCGCCATCCGCGAAATTGGCGAAGAAACCGGCATCGGCCCGCATCATTTTGATATTATCGCGCGGTCCGAACGAGAACATTTTTACGACCTGCCTGACGCCCTGATCGGGAAAATGTGGAAAGGTAAATATCGCGGCCAACGTCAAATGTGGTTCCTCGCGCGCTTTTCGGGTGAAGACAGCGACGTCAACATCGCAACCGAACATCCCGAATTTCGCGCCTGGATGTGGGCAGAAGCCGCCACCCTGCCCGACCTAATCGTGCCGTTTAAGCGCAAACTCTATGAGGATGTTCTGGCCGATTTTAGCGGGTTGATTTGAGTGGATTAGAGCTTAATCTTTATTTGAGCATATCTAACCCGCCTTCACCCGCTGCCTAAACGCATGCAAAAGCGGCTCTGTATAGCCGTTGGGCTGCGACACCCCTTCAAACACCAGTGCGCGCGCGGCCTGAAATGCGATGCTGTCGGGTGTGAGCGTCTGATACAGCGCGTCCCCTGCATTTTGCTCGTCAACCTTCGCCGCCATGCGGATCAGTGCGGCGTCAACCTGTTCAGCGGTGCAGACGCCGTGGAGCAGCCAATTGGCCATGTGCTGCGATGATATGCGCAGGGTGGCGCGGTCCTCCATCAGGCCGACATCATTCACGTCGGGCACTTTGGAACAACCAATGCCCTGATCGATCCAGCGTACGACATAGCCGAGAATGCCCTGCGCATTGTTATCTAGCTCGCGGGTGATTTCGGCTTCGGACCAGTTAACGCCGCCAGCCAGTGGTATGGTCAGCAAAGGCGTAAGGCCCGGTGTCGGCGCGGTCGCCAATTCGGACTGCCGCGCGAAGACATCAACCTGGTGATAATGCATCGCATGCAGGGTAGCAGCCGTTGGGCTTGGCACCCAGGCCGTATTGGCGCCAGAACGCGGATGCCCGATTTTCTGCACCATCATGTCCGCCATCATATCAGGCGCGGCCCACATGCCCTTACCGATCTGCGCCTTGCCAGATAGACCGCAGGCAAGACCGATTTGGACGTTGCGTGCTTCATAAGCCGCGATCCATGCGCAGCCTTTAATCTCCGCCTTGGGCAGCATCGCGCCGGCCTGCATCGAGGTGTGAATTTCATCACCGGTGCGGTCAAGGAAACCGGTGTTGATGAAAGCGATCCGCCCCCGCACAGCATATATACACGCAGCGAGATTAGCCGATGTCCGCCGTTCTTCGTCCATCACGCCGACCTTAATCGTATGGCGGGCAAGGCCAAGCAAGTCTTCGACACCATCAAACAAGTCATTGGTGAAGGCGGCTTCTTCTGGCCCGTGCATTTTCGGTTTGACGATATAGATGCTGCCTGTGCGGCTGTTGCGATAGTCGCCAAGGCCCTTTAGATCATGCAGTGCGCAAAGTGACGTCATGACAGCGTCAAGAATGCCTTCGGGCACTTCAGAGCCGTCGGCGAGCAGCACCGCAGGATTGGTCATCAAATGGCCAACGTTGCGCACAAACATCAGGCTGCGCCCGTGCAGAGTGAGGCCGGAACCATCCGGCGCTGTGTAATGTCGATCAGATTCTAAGGCGCGCGTGACAATCCGGTTGCCCTTTTCAAAACTGGCCGTCAGATCACCGCGCATGAGCCCGAGCCAATTGGTATAGGCCGCGACTTTGTCTTCCGCGTCGACGGCTGCAACCGAATCCTCAAGATCAATGATCGTGGAAAGTGCCGCTTCCAAGATGACATCGGCGATACCGGAAGGATCGCCCTTGCCAATGGGATGATCTGTATCAAACACCACTTCGATGTGGAGGCCATTGTTGCGAAAAAGCCGCCCCCGCTCGCTTTTGCCGACATATTGCTCAGGATGACGAAGAGCGATGCCCGTAGATGGGTCACCCAAGTCAGCCCATGTGCCATGTTCAAGAGGCACCGCAGAATCAAGAAACAGCTTAGCCGCCTTGACCACAGCAGCCCCGCGCACAGCGTCATAGCCCCCCAGAACAGCAGCGGGTGCATCAAGCGCATCAGTGCCGTAATAAGCATCATAGAGGCTGCCCCAGCGCGCATTGGCGGCGTTCAGGACAAAACGGTCGTTCAGTGATGGCACCACCAGCTGCGGCCCCGCCATCGTTGCAATCTCCGCGTCAACATTGGCCGTGGTAATGCTGAAAGAAGCGGGTTCTGGAACCAGATAACCAATTTCGCGCAAAAACGCCTGATACGAATCCATATCCAAAGGCTTTCCAAGACGAGCGCGGTGCCAGTCATCGATCTTCGCCTGAAGATCATCGCGCTTGGCGAGCAGTGCCCGATTTTCAGGAACCATCTGCGTCAAAATACGCGCAAAGCCTGTCCAGAAGGCGTCCGTATCAATGCCAGTGCCGGCTACTGCGCGCTGTTCAACGAAATCAGCAAGCACATCAGCCACGCGAAGCCCAGCACGATCAACATAGTTTGACATAGGAAACCCCTTAAATCTGTCGGTTAGAATGACATCCTGGGGAGGGGATGAGTCGGATTTGCCTATGCAACAGGATGCACATGCGCGCAATTCTGTTAAGGGGGGTGACGCAAGTTTGTTTGGGCGGCTATGGGATTGTTATGGACCTTCTCTCATCCTTTGAACGCCGTGCAGCTGAAATAGCTTCTGAAGCGCCGATGCTCTCACAGGTTGAGCAATGGGCCGCTGTTAACAGCGGCACGGGCAATCTTGCAGGGCTGAAAACGATTGCCGGATTGCTGGCAGATGGTTTTGCGGCCCTCCCCGGCACTGTGCGCTTGGTTGATCCTGATCCAGTTGAGGCGGTGAGCGCAAACGGCGTGGTGGAACATATCCAACGCGGTCAGCATTTGCATCTTTCCGTGCGGCCAGAGGCCCCTGTTCAAATTCTACTGACCGGCCATATGGATACGGTGTTCGCGGCTGACCATCCTTTTCAGACGCTCCAATGGCTGGAAGACGGCGTCCTAAATGGCCCCGGCACTGCGGATATGAAGGCGGGTATTTCGGTGATTCTTGCCACCCTTTCGGCGGTTGAACGCTCGCCGCTTGCTCCCCGCATCGGCTATGATGTTTTGATCAACAGTGATGAAGAAACGGGATCACAGGCTTCTGCGGGTCTGATTGCCGCCCTTGCCAAGGGGAAAATGGCGGCGCTCACCTATGAACCGGCATTGCCCGATGGCACGCTTGCAGGCGCGCGTCCGGGAAGCGGTAATTTTTCAGTCTTGATCCACGGCAAAGCAGCCCATGCAGGGCGCAATCCAGAGGATGGCCGCAATGCATTGCTCGCAGCGGCGGATCTCGCGCTCCGCCTGTCTGCGGCAAAATCAGCCGGGTTAAAGGTCAATCCAGCACGGATTGATGGCGGCGGCCCAAACAATATTGTTCCTGACCAAGCGATTTTGCGCGTCAACATGCGCCCGATGACGCCGGAGGATATGATCGCCGCACAAACAACACTCGACGCAGCAGTCAAGGCTGTGGCGCAAGAACATAGTGTCCATATCCACGTCCACGGCGGCTTTAATCGCCCTCCCAAACCGCTTAACGCTAAGGCAGAGGCATTGTTCGGGCTTGTTCGTGATTGCGGGAAGGATTTAGGTCTCTCACTCTCTTGGAAATCCACCGGCGGCGTTTGTGATGGCAATAATATTGCCGCGTGCGGTGTTCCCGTGGTCGATACAATGGGGCCGCGCGGCGGCGCCATTCATTCATCAGATGAATTTTTAATCGTAGGCAGTCTGCCCGAACGTGCGATGCTTTCGACATTAACACTGCTGCGATTGGCTGAACGGGGGACTTTGTGAGCTTTATTATCCGTGCGGCACGTCTTGACGATGTGCAACCGCTTTACGAAATGGCAAAACGCACAGGCGGCGGGTTCACCAATTTGCCGCCGGACAAAAAGTCATTGACCACCAAATTAGAACGCAGCGCAGCCGCATTTGCGCGAACAGAAGATGTCGTTGGGGATGATCTGTTTGTTTTTGTATTGGAAAACAGGGACACGGCAGAAGTGCGCGGAACATGCCAGATTTTTAGTGCGGTTGGCCAAACATGGCCCTTTTATAGTTACCGGATCGGGGCATTGACCCAGCATAGTGTTGAACTGAACCGCACGTTCCGCGCAGACATGCTGTCGCTATCCACTGATTTAGAAGGCTGCACCGAAGTCGGTGGGCTTTTTCTCCACCCCGGCGAACGGGCGGGTGGACAGGGCATGCTCATCGCGCGGAGCCGTTATCTCTTCATCCGCAATCATCGCGCACGTTTCGCAGACCGCACCATTGCAGAGCTGCGCGGGGTCATAGATGAAGCAGGCGGTTCACCGTTTTGGGACGGTGTGGCGGGGCGTTTTTTCGGCATGAATTTTCAGGATGCAGACGAATTTAACGGCGTCAATGGCAACCAGTTCATTGCTGATTTAATGCCAAAGCACCCTGTTTATACCGCTATGTTGCCCGAAACCGCGCGTGCAGTCATCGGCCTGCCCCACCCCTCTGGTCGCGCCGCGATGCGGATGCTGGAAAATGAGGGCTTTGCTTGGGAAAACTATGTCGATATTTTTGATGGTGGGCCGACTATGACGGCGCGCACCGATCAAATCAGGAGCGTTCGCGAAAGTCAGGACTCTGTCATTTGCGCGATCAACGATATGGTGGGCGAAGGCAAGGTTGGGGAGAAGTCTTTGGTCACGAATGGGACGCTTTCTGATTTCGTTGCAACCTATGGTTGGATTGATAGACAGGACGGCGGCATCATCCTCGACGAAGCCTGCGCGCACCGTCTGCACGTCTCCGTTGGGGACAGTGTCACCCATGTTGCACGGTGGTAGAATATGATTTGCGAAATCAATTTTGACGGCCTGATCGGTCCCAGCCATAATTATGCAGGGCTCAGCCTTGGCAACCTTGCCTCTGCCAAAAATGCAGGCGGGATATCACAGCCCCGCGCCGCAGCATTGCAGGGCATTGAAAAAATGCGCGCGAACATCGCGCTTGGTTTGAAACAAGGGATTTTCTTTCCCCAAAATCGCCCAGACAGACGTTGGTTACAGACCCTTGGCACGACGCCCGAAATGGCGGAGTCAGCAATGCTTGCCTGCGCTTTGTCTGCATCATCAATGTGGGCGGCAAATGCCGCGACTGTCTCTCCCGCCAGTGATACAGTCGACGGTATATGCCATTTGAGTGTCGCCAATTTGGTCACCATGCCGCACCGCAGCCATGAATGGCAGGAAACCGTCGCGCAATTGAGGATTGCATTTGCGGATCCCGCTTTTGCTGTCCACGGCCCTGTGCCCGCCCCCTTTGGGGATGAAGGCGCTGCCAATCACATGCGGCTGTGCGCAAACCATGCCAGCGCCGGTGTTGAGGTTTTTGTCTACGGCAAAAGTGGTGGCCCCTTCCCCGCGCGCCAACATGTTGAAGCCAGCAAAGCGATCGCGCGCATCCACACCCTTTCACCTGAAAAAGCTCTGTTCGTTCAGCAGTCTGAAGATGCCATCGCGGCTGGCGCTTTCCACAATGATGTGGTGGCCGTCGCCAATGAACGCGTGCTATTCACGCATGAACAGGCCTTTGCCGATAAGGATGTTTTCTACGCCGATTTGCAACGGCTTTTACCAGAAGTTGAAATTGTTGAGGTGCCGGCAGCCGCCGTCAGCCTTTCTGATGCGATCAGCTCTTATCTGTTCAATGCACAATTGGTGACACTGCCAGACAGCAGCATGGCCTTAATCCTGCCCACTGAAGCACAAAACAATGTCCTCGTGTGGACGTGGTTGGAAAGTATGATTGCGGGCAACGGCCCGATCCGCAAACTCATTCCAGTGGACGTGCGGCAATCGATGGCCAATGGCGGCGGCCCGGCGTGTTTACGCTTGCGGGTGGTGTGTGACCCCACGACTGTTGATCCGCGGTTTCTGGTCGATGATGCAAAGCTTGATGTCATCGCTTCAATCGTCAACCAATATTGGCCTGAATCAATCGCACCTGCCGAACTCAGCGACCCCAAATTGTGGGCAAGGATTGAAAACGCCCGCAGCGCTTTGCTCACCGCCTGCCAACTGCCTGAATTTATGTCGAATTAACTTACACTTTACCATTTTTGTTAATCCGGAATGGCGCAAATTTGCAACTGGCGCGGCGATTGCTTAACATATTTCCATGTGGACCAAGATCAAACGACTCTTCGTTATCAAAACGCGTTTTGAAGCTTATCTTATCATTTATGCTTTGGCCTTGGGCAGCTTAGAACGGGGCAAACTCTATCTTGATCAATATCCCGGCTACGGGGGGGTGCTGCTCTGTTTTGCCTGCACCGGCACAGTCTTTTTGGCAGGTGCTAAAATTTTGGACGCGATCCGGATGTTGGAAGAGCGCAATCAATACCGTCAGCATTAGGGCAAAAGGTTACCGTGCCTTCTCGCTCAATTTTCGTTCCCAGCTGAAGACATCGGCAACAATTTGATCTAAATCATCACGCGCAGGGCGCCAATCTAGCGTTGCGAGGATTGCGCTATTGTCGGCAGTCAACGTCGCCGGATCTCCAGCGCGGCGCGCCTCCAACGTCCGCGTCACTTTGCTATTGGAAGCGCGTTCAACCGCATCCAAGACCTCAAGCACTGAAAAACCTTTGCCGTACCCACAGTTGAGAACATGACTCTGCTTTGGAGCCACCATCAATTTTTCCAGGGCAAAGACATGGGCCGCCACCAGATCAGTCACATGGATATAATCGCGCACACCCGTGCCATCTGCTGTGTCAAAATCGGTTCCGAACACGGCAACCGATGCACGCTTTCCAAGCGCAGCCTCAACTGCGACTTTGATCAAATGCGTGGCACCAGTGGTTGATTGGCCCGACCGCCCCTGCGGATCAGCCCCAGCAACATTGAAATAACGCAGTGCACAGTAATTGATGGGGTGCGCCGCTGCCACATCCGCCAGCATCGCTTCGGTCATCAGTTTTGACATGCCGTAAGGATTGATCGGCAGTGTGCGATCGCCCTCACGTGCGGGCACGCGTTCTGGGGTTCCGTATGTGGCGGCAGTTGAAGAGAATATAAAATGCGGAACACCGCACGCCACGGCGCTTTCAATCAATGCGCGACTGGCCGCCGTATTGTTGCGATAATATTTTAATGGATCCACAACCGATTCCGGCACAACTACTGAGCCTGCAAAATGCATGATCGCACGGATTGCAAAAGTGTCGAGCAATGGACGGACGACAGTGTCGTCCTCAACCGCGCCCATCACAAATGTCGCGCGTGGATCAACCGCCCATTCAAAACCCGTCAGCAAATTATCTAATACGACGACAGGATATCCGGCATCAAGCAGCGCCAATACAGCATGGCTGCCAATATATCCGGCACCCCCCGTAACAAGGATGGCAGGTTTATGTGAAGCGCTTGATGTGTTTGTCATAGCGGCTTCTTAGTCGGCATCCCTTACCAAAGTCTATGCGTCCGCCCGCGCGGTTATGTTTTTCCAAAGCCCCTGCCCGCCCCATTCCGCTGCAATCGCGCCAACTTTTTCTGCCCAATAGGCATCGTTGCCGAACGCCGAACGCCACTGATAAAGCGCCCGTGTATAGCCATGAAGTGGGTGGTCTGCGGTAAATCCAATCGCCCCGTGCACCTGATGGGCAATCGCCGTCACTGTCCCAATCGCACGATTGGTGCGCAGTTTCGCGCAGGCAATTTCAAACTGAGCATCGCCCTGTTCGCGCGCGCGCGCACTGGCCTGCACCGCCACAGCAACGGCGGCACTTTCTTCTGCCAAGAGGGACAGGCTTTGCTGAACCGCCTGTTGTTTGCCCAGAGGTTTGCCAAATTGCACCCGTGTGTTGACATGGTCGATGGCGAGGTCCGCGCAGCGATCAAGCGCGCCGCTGACCAATGCTATCGTTGCAAGTGCACCGTCGAAAAAGGCGTCCCCTGGGCTGCCTTTTGTGATGATGGGCATGATGTCGAGTGAGGGACACATATAGCCAACACGCGATAAAAGCGCGGCGCAATCTCCCCAATCGCCGCCAAACCCGCCCTGATCCTCTGGCACCAACAAAAGCGCGAAGCCTGCTTCTACAAAGGCACCTGCATCGGCACCTTGCGTCAACATCGTCTCCACGGTTTCAAGCAACTGGATGCGCACGTCACTCATCTCAGCCCCAGCCCCCGTGCGATGATCCCGCGCAGAATTTCGCGCGTGCCGCCGCGCAGGCTGAAACTTGGCGCTGTCTGTAGCAACAGCCAAAGCAACCGCGACAATGGCTCTTTCCCATTCAAATCAACATCAATCAATTCATGGATCAAGCGCGGCACATCTTGTTCGAAACTATTGCCCAAATCTTTCACTATAGCCGCTTCAACCATTGGGTCTTCGCCGTGCGCAAGCTTTGCCGCGACCGACATAGACATATTCCGCAATGTCCAAAGGTCAGAGGTGAGACGACCAATCAACGACCGCGCTGGTTCAACAGGATTTGGGCCAACAGCATCAATCAAGGCGACAAGCAGCGCATGACTCGACAAATAGCGTTCCGGCCCTGATCGTTCGAGAGAGAGTTCTGCCGTGACCTGAGACCAGCCCCCACCCTCTTGCCCAACAAGTGCGGTATGCGGCACCAACACATCATCAAAAAAAACTTCATTAAAATGATGGTCGCCAGCAAGATCAAGCACAGGCCGAATGGTGATGCCGGGTGTGTCGAGGTCGATCAACAGCTGGCTCAACCCTGCTTGCCGTTCTGACCCCGCCTCTGTCCGCACCAGCGCGAGCATGGCGTGTGCGTAATGCGCGCCAGACGTCCACAGTTTTTGCCCGTTGATAAGCCAACCTGCATCCGTCCGCCGCGCAGACGTGCGAACGCTGGCTAGGTCAGATCCTGCACCGGGTTCACTCAGGCCAATACAAGCATAGGTTTCGCCGCGCGCAATGCCGGGCAGATAGCGTTCACATTGCACTGGCGTGCCGTACCGAAGCAACAATGGCCCCGTCTGGCGATCCGCGATCCAGTGTGCGCCAACGGGTGCGCCCGCTGCCAGCATTTCTTCAAGCACAATATAACGTTCAAGCGGATGGCGCTCCTGCCCGCCATAAACACGTGGCCAGGTCATGCCGATAAAGCCAGCCGCACCTGCCGCCTTGCTGAAATCGAGGTTGGCGACCGACCAGCTGTTGGCGCGGCGTGTTGGATCACCCTTGGGCTGATGTTCATCCAGAAACACGCGCACGCTTTTGCGCAGCGCCGAAATGTCTCCGAGGAGATCAAAATCATGGATGGCGAAACTTTGCATGGCGGGATCGCTATGCAATAGCGTTTCCAAACTTGAAAGGGATAATGATGGGCGAATTTTTGGATGTAGAGCGTCGGGGCAAGGTCGCGATTTTGCGTATGAACAAGCCAGAGAGCATGAACGCCATTGGCACACATGCCGACTGCGATGACATCGTCGACACGCTAGACGCCATTAACAATGACCGCTCCATCAGCGCCATCATCCTGACCGGCACAGGAAAAGCGTTTAGCGCAGGCGGTAATTTGAAAGGGATGCAAAACCGCACAGGCATCGGCGTGCTCGACCAACCCGATTCAACGCGCGCAAATTATCGCCGGGGGGTGCAACGCGTAACCCGCGCCTTTATGGATATTGAAGTGCCGGCAATTGCAGCAGTCAATGGTCATGCCGTTGGGCTTGGCTGCGATTTGGCGTGTTTGTGTGACATCCGCATCGCCGCACAAAGCGCGCTTTTCGCATGCAGCTTCATCAAGGTCGGGATCGTCCCTGGGGACGGCGGCGCATGGTCCCTACAGCGCGTTGTCGGCTATTCAAAAGCCGCTGAACTGTTTTTCACAGGTGACAGGTTTGATGCATATGCAGCCAAGGAAATGGGATTGGTGTCAGACGTTGTCCCGGACGAAACCTTGATCGACGCTGCGATGGCCATTGCCGACCGCATTGTGTGCAATCCTCCGCGCGCGCTGCGCCTGACCAAACGCTTGCTCCGTGAAGCGCAAAACAGCCGGATGAGTGACATCCTTGAACTCTCCGCCGCCTATCAGGCGATTGTCCATGAAACAGAAGATAACCGCGAAGCCATTAACGCCTTTGTTGAAAAGAGGCCGCCTGTTTTTACAGGCAACTAAGCGTTCAATAAGCAAGACGTAACGTCATATTAGGCACGATTGACGGCGATTTGATAAACGCGCATGTTGGTATTTGAGAGTTTGAAACGACTTTAGATCGTTACAATTTGAGGGGATTTTCACATGGCATTGCACCGTTATAGCCTTATCTTTTTGCTTGCGGTTTCGGCCTGTAAACCCGCCATGGATACCGATGCGCCGGGCGCAGTGAACGCCAAGCGTCTGTTGGCGGCGGCAAGCGATACTGAAAATTGGATGAGCTACGGTCGCACATATGATGAGCAGCGTTTTTCCCCTCTTGATAAGATCAACGCCACAACCGTCGGTCAATTGGGCCTCGCATGGTTTGCCGATCTTGACACCACACGCGGTCAAGAAGCGACCCCGATTGTCATCGACGGAAAAATCTACATCACCACTGCTTGGTCCAAAGTGAAAGCCTACGACGGTGTTACAGGTAAATTGCTGTGGGAATATGACCCGAAGGTTCCCGGAGAAACGGGTGTAAAGGCCTGCTGTGACGTCGTAAACCGGGGCCTCGCTGCATGGGGCAACCGCCTTTATTTTGGCACGCTGGATGGCCGCCTTATCGCGCTTGATCGCGACACAGGCAAAGTTGCTTGGTCAAAGGTGACAGTCGACCAAGCAAAGCCCTATACGATTACAGGGGCACCGCGCATCATTGATGGCAAGGTTATCATCGGCAATGGCGGCGCTGAAATGGGGGTCCGTGGCTATATCACGGCCTATGATGCAAATGATGGCGCAGAATTATGGCGTTTTTACACCGTACCAGACAAGCCCGGCGCAAATGAAAACGCCAAACATTTGAAGGCCGCTGAAAGCAGCTGGAAGGGCGAATGGTGGAACCAAGGCGGCGGCGGCACTGTTTGGGATGCGATGGCCTATGATCCCGACCTTGATCTGCTGTACATTGGCGTGGGCAACGGCAGCCCTTGGAACCAAGCCTATCGATCCCCTGGTGGTGGCGACAATTTGTATCTCAGCTCCATCGTCGCGATCCGCCCCAAAACCGGCGAATATGTTTGGCATTATCAAACAACGCCCGGGGAAACATGGGATTATACCGCGACACAGCATATCATGTTGGCCGATCTCAATATTGAAGGCAAAAAACGCAAGGTTTTGATGCAAGCGCCAAAGAACGGGTTTTTCTACGTTCTTGACCGCGAAAATGGCAAATTAATTTCGGCAAATAACTTTGTCCCCGTCAATTGGGCCACCGGCATTGATAAAATGACCGGCAGACCCATCGAAAACCCCGATGCCCGCATTGATAAAACAGGAAAGACCTATCTTGTAACGCCAGGGCCCCTTGGAGCCCACAACTGGCATCCTATGGCTTTCGATCCAAAATCAGGTCTGGTTTATATTCCAGCCCAAGAAACGTCGTTCCCCTACATGCCGCAGCCCAAGTGGAAAAAAGCGGACAAGGGATTTAATGTTGGATTTGATGTTTCCTCAGTGGCCATGCCAGCAGACAAGGCCATCCGCGCACAATTTGCGGGGGTCACCAAAGGGGCATTGATCGCTTGGGATCCTATTACTCAAAAGGAACGCTGGCGTGTCCAGCATCAGGGGCCATGGAACGGTGGGGTTTTGGCAACCGGCGGCAATCTTGTTTTCCAGGGCAATGCAGCTGGCGAATTTGCCGCATATAATACGTCCAATGGAAAGAAACTCTGGAGCTTTGCAGCCCAAACTGGGGTCGTTGCCCCTGCTGCGACCTACACCATCAAGGGTGAGCAATATGTCGCGGTGCTTGCTGGCTGGGGCGGTGCTTTCCCGCTTACCGCGGGTGTGCTCCAAAACAAAAGTGGCCCAGTAAAAAATATCAGTCGTCTTTTGGTGTTCAAACTTGGCGGCACTGCAAAACTGCCACCAGCACCAAGTTTGAATGAAATGCCAATCGATCCTCCCCCAAATACAGGCAAAGCTGAAATTGCGGCCGCTGGCGGTGTGTTGTTCGGTCGATATTGTGGCACCTGTCACGGCGATGCGGCCGTTGGTGGATCAGTACTTCCCGATCTTCGCCGCAGCGGTGCGCTTGCGAATGCGAAAACATGGGCGGAGATCGTCCACGGCGGCGCACTAAAGGATAATGGTATGGTCAGTTTCGCGTCCGTAATGTCGGCTGAGCAGGCAGAATCCATCCGCCATTATGTGATCAAGCGCGCCAATGAAGACAAAGCCCTTGATCGCACTAAATGAGGCGTTCCCCGTGCCAACGGATATGATCATCCATAAAGGTTGATATGAAATAATAGCTATGATCATAGCCCGCCTGCATCCGCAATGTCAGCGGAATGCCGGCGGCTTTGCAGGCTTCTTCCAGCAATTCAGGCTTTAATTGCTCAACAAGGAAATTGTCGGCGCTTCCTTGGTCGACAAGCAAATCTGCGGCACGCGCGCCGTCTGCGATCAATGCACAAGCGTCATATTCACGCCACGCCGCACGGTCTTCGCCGATATATCCGGTCAGCGCCTTTTCTCCCCAAGGGCAGTTGAGCGGTGATACAATCGGAGCGAAGGCAGAAATGCTTTTATATATCTCTGGATTGCGCAGCCCGATGGTCAGTGCGCCGTGCCCGCCCATGCTGTGACCGGTAATCCCTTGTCGCGCCATGTCAGCTGGGAAATGCGCTGCGATGAGCGCAGGCAATTCGACCTCTATATAATCGCGCATCTGATAATGTTGCGCGAATGGGGCCACAGTCGCATTGACATAGAAACCGGCGCCAAGCCCAAAATCATAGGCACCTTCTGGATCATCAGAGACACCTTCACCGCGCGGGGACGTATCCGGCGCGATGAAGATAATCCCCAATTCAGCACATACACGCCGATACTCACCCTTGTCAGTGACATTGGCATGAGTACAAGTCAGGCCGGAAAGATACCATATCACCGGAAGTTTCGCGCCCACAGCATGCGGCGGAACGAAAACGGAGAACATCATCTCCGTTCCCGTGGCAAGCGACGCATGTTTGTAAACACCCTGGATACCACCATGGGAGTGATGGGTTGAAACGGTTTCTAGGGTCATTTAGTCAAGCCGGCAGTTGGCAAAAAGCACAGAGTTTATTGCCATCCGGATCACGCAGATAAGCGCCGTAGCTGTTACCTGGTGCATTTGGACGTGGTCCTGGATCGCCTTCATTGCTGCCACCATTGGCAATTCCGGCAGCATGCCAATGATCGACAGCGTCCTTGTCTTTGGCAGCAAGTCCAACTGTACCGCCATTGGCATATGTCGCCGCTTCGCCATTCCCAGGAGATCCGATGCCCAGAGCGCCTTGGCCAAAACCACCATAGAAAAGGCGTGGGCTGCCAGCAGCAGCGGCATTGTAACCAAGCGCACTCATCGCCGCGTCATAGAATTTGCGCGAACGCTCAACATCACTCGAACCGAGCATAATATGTGTAAACATAAAAATATCCTTCTTGGATTTTGAATTTTGATGAAAAATTCAGTCCATCCGCTTTAGCGCGCAGATTTTATTCCCTGCTGGGTCACGTAGATATGCCAGATACATATTCCCTGCTGGGTTTTCGCGAATTCCAGGCGCATCTTCACAAGTTGTTCCGCCATTGGCAACACCTGCGGCATGCCAAGCGTCGCCTTGTTCAGTGCTGTCGACTTTGAACCCAATCGTCCCACCATTTGCAGCGCAAGCGGGTTCACCATTAATCGGAACCGACAAGCCAAGCACACCTTCTTTGGTAAAATAAAATGCACGGCCTTTTGGATCGATAACTGCAGGCGCAATACCAAGTGTGCCGAGAATGGCATCATAAAATGCCTTAGATTGCGCAATATCATTTGCACCGAGCATAACGTGACTGAACATTATATTTCTCCTTGTTAGCAATTATTTTATCAAAAAAGCTGTTCATGCATTTGCAGATTGCCTTACATTGAGCAACGCACAAAATTGATGAGAAACGCAGAACCTCATAAAACTAATAAATATCATTTTTGCGACAGAATTTTGATCTTAGCCCAACAATTTCCAAAACAATTGCCCTGCCACAAACATGATGAGGAAGGCGGTTGCGCGCCTGACAAACAAGGGGGAGAGCAATTGCACCCCAATGACACTCCCTATTTGCCCCCCCACCAAAACCGCAAATGCCAAGGGCCAATAGGATGTCAGCACAGGGAGGTTGCCTGTTGCCGTCAGTTTCATCATTTGGCCTGCCAGTCCAGAAATTGAATTGATCAAAATGAAGACCGAAGCCGTTGCCGCAATCGCGCGACTGCCGGCCCATCGCGTCAAGTGAAGATAGGGCGCAAGGAAAATGCCGCCGCCAATGCCAACCAAGCCCGCGAAATAGCCAATACTAACGCCGGTTAATATATCAAATCCACGATCTTTTCGAGTCCGCGTAGGTTCGATTGGCAATTCCTGAGTTTCTTTTTGAAACAGCAAAGCCAAGCCGGCAACGATCAGACTGAGGGCCAGGATAAGAAGGAATGTTGTTTCCTTAATCGGCGTCAAACCGCCCAACCAGGCAAAAGGCGCAGACACGCAAGCAAGAGGAAGCACGCGTCGCCAAGGAACCAATCCGGCCCTAGAATAACGGATCGTTCCCCCCGTCACGACCACGATATTACACAGCAGCGCAATGGCAGGAAGAACACGAAAATCGACATTTGAGAGCGCCAAAAGCGCGCTATAGGTCGAACCGCCACCAAAGCCGACGCTGGCATAGAGCAAGGCCGTCACGAAAAATGCAACGGCCAACCCCATATCTTACAAAGACCCGTGGCAATGCTTGTATTTGCTGCCAGATCCACAAGGGCAAGGCGCATTGCGGCTTACTTTATCGACCCACTCCTCAGGATTTTCGCCAAATTCATCATTCATATCTGGCTGACGCAGTTGGAGCGGGGGCAAACGCGTCGTCACAAACCCCATATTGGACCCATCACGATCGGCGCTATTATCTTCGCCAGTCAATGGATCGATGTGGCTTGTCACAAAATCTGGCATTTCCGGCAACTCCGGCGGCGCCACCTGAAACTGGGCATAAGCCAAAACCTTGGTGACATCCTCACGAATGGCAACCAGCATGCGCTCAAACAGGGCAAAGGCTTCCCGCTTATATTCATTGATCGGGGTTTTCTGCGCATACGCCCGCAAATGAATCACCTGGCGCAGTGCATCAAGCGTTGCGAGATGCTCCTTCCAACGGTGATCAAGTGATTGTAATAAAACAGATTTTTCAACCTGCGACCAGACGTCGGGTTCCAGCTCTGCTTGCTTCGCAGCCATCATCGCGTCTGCAGCCTCAGCAATTCGGCTTTCGAGAATTTCTGGGTCAACCTCGGTTTCCTGAACCCATTCTTCAATTGGTAAATCGAGACATAGCACATCCGTGACCCGCGCTTTAAGTCCGGGAATGTCCCACTGTTCAGGATATGAATTTGGTGGGCACGCATCCCCAACCAACATGTTGATGGTTTCGGCGCGCATATCGATGGTGACATCGTCCACGGCCTCAGCATCCATAATATCAGAACGCTGTTCATAAATGACCTTGCGCTGGTCATTCATCACATCATCATATTCGACAACCTGTTTGCGAATATCGTAATTGCGCGCTTCAACCTTTTTCTGCGCGGTCTCAATTGCTTGTGAAAGCCATTTGGACCCAAACGCCTCACCCTCCGCA
>JBEBKH010000057.1:0-15950 GCA_040079575.1 Chakrabartia sp.
CGCAGCCCAGTTAAAATCTTGATTGTGTCGGGGATTGAGGGTTCGTTGACGTCAATCTTCTGGAACCGGCGGAGCAGCGCGCGATCCTTTTCAAAATGATTGCGAAATTCTTTATAGGTCGTTGAACCGATGCAGCGGATCGTTCCACCAGAAAGCGCAGGCTTCAACAGGTTCGATGCATCCATCGCGCCGCCGCTGGTCGCACCAGCACCGATCACAGTGTGGATTTCATCGATGAACAGAACCGCATCGGGCAGTTTTTCCAGTTCGTTGACGACAGCCTTCAACCGCTCCTCAAAATCACCGCGGTAGCGTGTCCCCGCAAGCAGCGCGCCCATATCGAGCGAATAAATCACGGCTGGCAACAGCACATCGGGGACATCGCCTTCAATGATTTTGCGCGCCAATCCTTCGGCGATAGCAGTTTTCCCGACACCAGGTTCGCCAACATAGAGCGGATTATTCTTTGACCGGCGGCAGAGGATTTGCACCGTGCGGTCAACCTCTGGCCCACGTCCGATCAACGGATCTACCTTACCGTTTTTGGCCTTTTCATTCAAATCCACACAGAATTGTTTGAGCGCAGATTCTTGTTTGCCCTTAGCCTGACCGTCAGATTTTTTCTCGTCCTTGTCGTCAGTGCCCTTCACTTCCCGCTGCTCGGGTGCATCAGCGCCTTTGCCAACGCCGTGCGAAATGAAGCTGACGGCATCAAGCCGGCTCATGTCCTGCTGCTGAAGAAAATAGACAGCATAGCTTTCGCGTTCGGAAAACAGCGCAACCAATACGTTCGCGCCAGTAACTTCATCGCGGCCAGAGCTTTGGACATGGAGGATCGCGCGCTGAACGACGCGCTGAAACCCGCTGGTTGGCGAAGGATCAGTTTGCCCTTCGACCTTCAAGGATTCGAGTTCGGTATCGAGATAATGCGTCACCGCATCTTTGAGATCACCGGTATCAACCCCGCATGCGGCCATGACTTTGGAGGCATGTTCGTCATCAATAAGCGCGAGCAACAGATGCTCCAGCGTCGCATATTCGTGGCGGCGCGATGAGGCTGCCCCTAGCGCATTGTGCAGCGTTGCTTCCAGTTCACGGGCGAATGACGGCATCGAATAAGCTCCTTCAATTCCCTATGTCGGGTGCGCCGCGCCATTCATCAAGAGCGATCATCCCCGAATTCACTTCTTAAATATCGCATCCGCACTTGCACGGTGGTTAACGGCACCATTAATTTTTTGGGAAACGCGGGCGATTTCGCCTTCAAGCGCTGCAACACGTTCGTGCAATTCTGCGACTGAAAATGGGTCAAGGTCCTGCTTGCAGAGCTGCACAAGCGGGTCGCCGGGGCGTTTCGCGAACAATTCGTCCACATCCATAGGTGAATCGTTGACCGTTTGGGTTGCGAAGTCAATAAGGCGGGTCAGAAAATGAGGGACAAATGAGCGTGCTGCCATTGAAAATGATCGCCATCGATCCGGCGGGCCCCGGCGGGCCAGAGGTTTTACAGCCGGTTGAACGACCGGTGCCGGTCCCTGCAAAAGGTGAAGTATTAATCAAGATTGCGGCGGCAGGTGTAAATCGGCCTGACGTGCTGCAAAGGCGCGGCATGTATCCACCGCCAACAGGCGCACCATCTGTCCCCGGATTGGAAGTCGCCGGAACGATTGTTGCGGTCGGCGAAGGTGTTGATGATGTCCAACTGGGTCAGGCGGTTTGCGCCTTGGTTTGGGGCGGAGGCTATGCCGAATATTGTGTCGCGCCGCTGGGTCAATGCTTGCCCGTACCAGCGGCCCTTTCGATGATCGAGGCCGCAGCCCTGCCTGAAACACTGTTTACCGTGTGGACCAACTTGTTTGAGAGGGCTTATGCGGTGGAGGGCGACACGGTTTTGATCCACGGTGGGACCAGCGGCATTGGCACAATGGCGATCACGCTTGGTAAGTTGTTTGGGCTGAACGTGATTGTGACCTGCGGGTCGGATGAGAAGTGCGCGCGCGCGCTTGCACTCGGTGCGGATCATGCCATCAATTACAAGACGCAGGATTTCGTAACAGAAGTCGCGGCAATCACGGATGCTAAGGGCGTGAACGCGGTGCTCGATATGGTGGGCGGCGATTATGTTGCGCGCAATATCGCTTGTTTGGCTGAAGATGGTCGTCATGTGACGATTGCAGTGCAGGGTGGGGTAAAGGCCGAAATCAACATTGCTGTGGTCATGGTCAAGCGCCTGACGCTGACAGGATCAACACTGCGCGCACGGCCGGTGAATTTCAAAACACTCGTGGCGGATGAACTTCACACCACGGTTTGGCCCCATGTTGTTGCTGGCAAACTGAAACCTGTGATTGACATGACCTTTCCCTTGGCAGAGGCTGCTGCTGCGCATGCACGGATGGAATCCGGCGACCATGTGGGGAAAATTGTGCTGGTGGTGTGATGGCACTGTCATCAAACCGTCGCGAATCACGACTCACTTTGTAACAGTGTCGCGCGATAGGCGGTCTCGGGTTAAACATCCGGGGATTGAACATGGCTGTTTCTGCACGCAAAATTGGACCTGTTGCTCCAATCGACAGCGATCGCCGCCGTTATCGTACCATTTGGATCAGCGATGTGCATCTGGGCACGCGCGGGTGCAACGCGGCGATGCTGATCGACTTTCTCGATCATACCGACAGCGATATGATGTATCTGGTGGGGGATATTATTGATGGCTGGCGCCTGCGGAAGCGTTTCTATTGGCCAGCAGGACATAATGAAATCATTTGGCGCGTCCTAAAACGCGCAAAGCGCGGCACGCGGATTGTTTATATCCCCGGCAATCATGACGAGATGTTTCGTCAGTTCAGTGGTCTCAATTTCGGCGGCGTTGAAATCCGGCGGAAGGCGATCCACGAAACAGCTGATGGCAGGCGTCTGCTGGTGCTGCACGGGGATGAATTTGATACAATCATGCTTGCACACCGCTGGCTCGCGTTTTTGGGCGATGCGGCATATGATTTGCTGTTGAGCCTGAATGTCGTGATAAACAGCATAAGGCAGCGGTTTAACTTGCCTTATTGGTCACTGTCCAAGCACGCCAAGCATAAAGTCAAAAACGCAGTAGCCTTTATCTCTCAATTTGAAGAGGTTGTGGCGCGTTCTGCCGGTATCCGCGGCGTGGACGGCGTTGTCTGCGGGCATATCCATACGGCCGAAATTCGCGATATTAATGGCACTTCTTACTATAATGATGGTGATTGGGTGGAAGGATGCACTGCCTTGGTCGAACATTTTGATGGCCGTATGGAAGTGCTGCATTGGGCTGATGAAATCGCCAAAAGGCGTTTACCACCCTTAAGGATCGCTGCATGAGAATTGCCATCATAACCGATGCATGGACGCCGCAAGTGAACGGTGTTGTGCGGACGTTGATGGCGACCAAGAATGTGCTGGAAAAATTGGGGCATGACGTTCTGATCATTTCACCTGACCAATACCGTTCCGTTCCGTGCCCCAGCTATCCTGAAATCCGCTTAGCGATGGCGCGGTCGGCAAGTGTTGGGGGGCGGATAGCTGCATTTGCGCCAGACGCGATCCACTTATCAACCGAAGGGCCGCTATGTAATGCCGCACGGCGCTGGTGCACGGCGCAGGGCATTCGATTCTCGACGGCTTATCATACGCAATTCCCCGAATATGTTGCCAAGCGCACGGGCCTGCCTGAATCGCTCATCTGGCGCTATATCCGTTGGTTTCATCGACGGTCGGAAAGCGTTTTGGTGTCGACACCCTCCGTCCGTCATCAGTTGCGCGCCAATGGCATAGCACAGGTAAGGCACTGGGGGCGGGGCGTTGATGTTGTGAATTTTTCGCCTGATGCCCCCGTGCCACAACAATTTTTAGGTCTTAAGCGCCCGATACAGCTTTTTGTTGGACGGGTGGCTGTCGAAAAAAACATCGAAGCATTTTTGCGGTCACGTCACCCGGGTTCAAAAGTTGTGATTGGGGATGGCCCTGCTCGTGCTGGGTTAGAGGCCGCATTTCCCGAAGCCCATTTTCTGGGCACGATGTCGGGACGTGCACTTGCGGGCGCCTATGCAAATGCCGATGTGTTTGTTTTTCCAAGTAAAACCGATACATTTGGGCTCGTCATGATCGAAGCCTTGGCCTGTGGAACGCCGGTTGCTGCTTATCCGGTGTCTGGGCCTATTGATATAGTCACCGCTGAGGTTGGCTTGCTTGACCCTTCTCTAACCGCTGCCATTGGCGGCGCGTTGCAGCGCGACCGAAAAGCCTGTGAGGCCTATGGTCGCAGCTTTACATGGGAACACAGTACGACGCAGTTTCTGGATGCACTTGTTCCGCTTGGTCGCGATGAAGCAGAGTGTTTTCGACTTGTGGCCTGATCTCCCTTGCCCTTCGTGGCAGTACGTTCTAAGTCGGGCATCATATTCCGGCCGCTCCGCAAGGGGCGGCCCTTATTATTTCTGAAAGGGATTTCCCGTGGCCCAGCCGCTTATGCCCCATGCAACCGCTTCTTGGCTGGTTGATAATACTGCGCTTTCTTTTGAACAGATTGCGAAATTCTGTGGCTTACACATTCTTGAGGTACAGGCCATTGCGGATGATACTGCTTCGACAAAGCTGACCGGCCGCGATCCTATCCGCGCGAGTGAGCTGACTATGGCGGAAATCGAGAAGGGTCAGAATGACCCATCTTATGAACTCAAAATGTTCCGTGAACCCGAAGCAGCGACCCGCACGAAGGGGCCACGCTATACGCCTGTGTCGAAACGTCAGGATAAACCAGATGGTATCGCCTGGATCATCCGCAATCACCCAGAAGTTTCCGATGGGCAGATTGGTAAATTGATCGGCACCACGCGCACGACAATTCTTGCTATCCGTGAACGCAGCCATTGGAATATCGCCAATATCGCTCCTAAAGACCCGGTGACACTGGGGCTCTGTTCGCAGCGCGAATTGGACGCATTGGTGGCCAAGGCTGCGAAATTGAAGGGTATCGAAGCACAAAGCGATACACGCCTTGACGGTGATCGTGCGGCTCTGATCGAAGAACTGCGTGCTGAACGGACAGCAGCGGCACATGCAGCGGAAGCCTTGGAAGCGGGCGAACCCATTGCGCCGATTGAACATAACGCTGACACATTGTTCAAAAGCTAACCACGCTTGACTGATCTTTCACCCGATGCGTCGTTGACGCAAGACGATAGCTTTACGGCGACAAGTCATAAGGGACTAACATACCCCCTTGGCGACTATGCGCCAGATGTTGGTGAAATCCGCCGCGTCGCAAAGGGGGTCAGTTGGGCACGGATTCCGATGCCAGGGTCATTGGGCCATATCAACACATGGTTGCTTGATGACGGCGACGGGGTCGCTGTGGTTGACACTGGGATGCTGCTCACGCTCTGCAGCGATGCTTGGAAGGCCTTGTTCGCAGGCCCGCTAAAAAACCGCCCAATCACACGCGTGATTTGTACGCACCTGCACCCTGACCATATTGGCCTTGCAGGATGGCTTTGTCAGAAATTCGGGGTTGAATTGTGGATGACGCGCGGCGAATGGCTGACCGCGCGCATGCTGACGTCCGACGCGCGTGACGATGTGCCTGAACCGATGATTGCGCTGCAACGCGGTGCTGGATGGAGCGATGACCAAATTGCTGAAAGCCAGGCAAAGGGCTGGGGCCGCTTTGGTAAAATGGTGTTCCCGATGCCGATCAGTTACCGGCGCCTTCAAGAAGGTGATGTGATAAATCTAGGCCCACATCAGTGGCGCGTCGTGATTGGGTCTGGTCATAGCCCTGAACATGCATGCTTGATCAACGATGCGGCAGGCGTGATGATTTCAGGCGATCAGGTGCTTCCAAAAATCAGCTCGAACGTGTCAATCAATGTGACCGAACCAGAGGCAGATCCCCTTGGGGACTGGCTGACCTCGATTGATAAGCTGTTACATATTTCAGGCGATTTGTTGGTGTGCCCGGCGCACGGCGAACCGTTTCACGGCCTCCACACCCGTCTTAAAGCGTTGCGTGATGAACACCACGGGCGGCTTGATGCCGTTGCGGCGGCGCTGGTGAAACCACACCGTGCGGTGGATTGCTTCCCAATGCTTTTCAACCGAGAAATCACAGGCAATAACCGTGAACTTGCAACGGGAGAAGCACAAGCGCATCTTCGCCGCCTTGAACGCGATGGCCGCGCGCGCCGCGACATCAGTGACGGTGTGCACTGGTATCATGCAAACTAAGATTGAGGCCGTACTCTGGGATTTTGGCGGTGTCATTACATCGTCACCCTTTGACGCATTCAACCGATTTGAGTCCGAACGCGGTTTTCCAGAAAATACGATCCGCCGGATCAATGCTGCTAACCCCGATGGCAATGCTTGGGCCTTGTTTGAGCGCGCGGAAATTGACTCCGTGCAGTTCGACGCGTTGTTTGCGGCAGAGGCTGCCGTGCTTGGCCATGATATTCGCGGCGCTGAGGTTCTTGCACTTCTGTCAGGGGATATTCGCCCCGCGGTGGTCGCAGCACTTGGCCTCTGTAAAACAGCCGGTTTGAAAATTGGCTGTATCACCAACAATGTCCAAACTGGACACGGTACTGGCATGGCGGGCAGTACGGAAAAGGCGGTTGCGATTGCTGCGATCATGGCGCTTTTTGATGCTGTGATTGAAAGCTCAAAGGCTGGTGTTCGAAAACCGGACCCCCGCATTTACCAGATGATGTGTGAAATGCTGTCCGTTTCGCCGCAGAATTGTGTTTATCTTGATGATCTCGGCATCAATTGCAAACCTGCCGCAGCATTGGGGATGACCGCAATTAAAGTCGAAAATGAACGTCAGGCTTTGGATGCTTTGTCTCAGATTATCGGCATTTCATTCGGCTGACATTCGCTCCAAACTGAAGTAAAAATTTCATGTTATCTTTACCAATTTAAGGCATTTCATGGCTTGTATTGTGTAATTTTAACTTCGTGAAGCGGTGTGGGGCGGTTTCAGTGTCATGAGACAGGGTTTGGTATGAAGCGTGTAAAGGCCTCTGCAAATTTATCAGGGCATAGTGAAATACGTAATCCCGGCGCAGAACAACGCAGCGATGAACGTGTGATGACGATATTGCGTGTTGGGAAACTCGTGGCCAATCAATCCCAGCAACTCTGCCTGATCCGTAACATCTCCTCTGGGGGGTTGATGGCGCATGTTTATGCGCCGCATGCCGTTGGCGACAAGATTGAAATAGAGCTCAAATCGGACCAGCAATTGCGTGGCGAAATTGCTTGGGTCAAAGATGATCATATCGGCGTGCGCTTCGAAGGCGAAATCTTGGTCAGTGACATCCTGACAAACAGCCCTGCCCCAGACGGACGCATGCCAAGGGCACCGCGCCTCGACATCGATGATGAAGTCAGAATTAAGATCGGCGCTGACGAACATGGCGGCAGCATCTGTGATCTTTCCCAGGGGGGGATCAAGGTTGAAATACACAAATATATTTCTGTGGGTGAAGAGGCCGACATCATTGTTGACGGACTGCCATTGAAAAAAGGCATTGTGCGCTGGTGCCGTAAGGGCAGAGCCGGCCTTGAGTTCGCCCGCCCCATTCCATTTGACACATTGATTGCGTGGCTTGAGCGACGGAATACGGGTACGCAAAAGCCGCATTAATATCAGATGATGGGGGTCTTATTGCTCCACGCTATGTTGAGCACTACACGGGTCAAATGAAGACTTCTCAAGCAATTTGGCAGACATCCTATCAACATCCCGGTGACTGGGATCAGGACTTCCCCCCGCTTTCACTCTGCGCGATGTTTGACGGGGCCGTGACGCGAATGGTGTCGGCACCTTTTCTCGATTTTATGGGTAAACGCTTTTCCTATGTGGAGGTCGCGTCGGCGGTACAACGTGTCGCCTGCGGCCTGAAAGGCATGGGAATCGAAAAGGGAGACCGTGTCGGGTTGTTTTTGCCCAATGTCCCTCATTACGTCGCTGCCTATTACGGGGCGCTTGCTGTCGGCGCGACCATCGTCAATTATTCACCGCTTTATACCGTCGATGAACTCTCTCATCAGGTGAATGATTCCGGTACTAAATTGCTCTTCACATTGTCTGCGGCTGCACTTTTGCCAACAGCGTTGAAAGTCATGGAACGCGGCGGGATTGACCATATTGTGGTGGGGTCGATTGCCGGTGTGTTGCCGACCGCAAAATCATTGCTTTACCGACTGTTCAAGCGCAGTGAGATCGCCGCCCTTCCTGATGATCCCCGTGTCAGTCGTTTTTCATCGCTCATCGCCAATAATGGTCAGTGCGCAATGCCGCTCATCGACCCGAATGATGTTGCCGTGCTGCAATATACCGGCGGGACAACAGGCACACCCAAAGGGGCGATGCTGACGCACCAAAACCTCTCGGCCAATGCGCGACAGGTTGATGCGATTGATCCGGACAAGAACGGCGAAGATCGGATTGTTGGCGTCCTGCCTTTTTTCCATGTTTTTGCGAATACCTGCGTTCTCAATCGCACCGTGCAAGCGGGCGGTATGATTGCCATGTTGCCACGCTTTGACGCCGCCGCAACGCTCAAAACAATTGCACGGGTTAAGGCGACGGCGCTGCCCGGTGTGCCGACTATGTATCAGGCACTGCTCGATCACCCTGATATTTTGAAGACCGATTTTTCATCGTTACGCGTCTGCATTTCGGGCGGAGCACCGCTGCCCGCCGAGGTGAAATCAAAGTTTGAACATGCAACCGGCGCGACCGTTGTGGAAGGATATGGCCTCACCGAAAGCGCAGGCGTGGTGTCGTGCAATCCTTACACCGGCGTGTCTAAAACAGGCACGATTGGTCAGCCAATTCCAGGCACGCAGATACGGCTCTTGGACCGCGAAGACCCAACGCGATTGGCGCCAGAGGGGGAACCCGGCGAAGTCGCTTTTGCAGGTCCGCAAATGATGAAAGGATATTGGGGGAAACCAGAGGCCGACGCCGAGGTGTTCATCGACGGATTTTTAAGGACAGGCGACGTTGGCGTCATTGACGAAGATGGCTATGTCCGGATCGTTGACCGGCTGAAAGACATGATTTCGGTGGGCGGATTTAAAGTATTTCCAAGCATGATCGAAGCGGTTTTGTATAAAAACCCTGTCGTCAAAGAGGCATTGGTGATCGGTATTCCGGACCGGTATCGCGGCGAAAGCCCAAAGGCCTTTGTCACCCTAAACGAAGAAGCGGAAGAAACCGAGGAAGCACTCATGGCGTGGCTCAACCCGCAATTGGGCAAACATGAACGTGTTGTCGCTGTCGAAGTCCGGCAGAGCCTTCCAAAAACGCTGGTCGGCAAATTGTCTCGTAAGGAATTGGTTGCAGAAGAAGTGCTGCGTGCTGAGGGGAAATAGTGATGGGTTTTGTCGAACAGCTCAAACGGGATTTAGAAGCACCAATCGAAGTCCGCCGTTTTGGCAGCGGCTGGTTTTCGGGTTTCTTTGCTGTCCTTTTGGCGGTTGTCGCGTTCGGGATGGTTGCTGCTTTACGCTGGCCTGAATGGTTTGCGACGCCTGAACTCGCTGCCCTAAAGTCGTGGACTGGTTTTCGCCTATTTGTGCATGTCGTGTTGCTCAGTTCTTATGCGCTTGCGTTGCTCAGCCTGTTGCTGAGACCGCGAAAGGCACTGGGTTTTACTGCACTTGGGATCGGGATTGCAGCAGCTTTGCTCGGCGGCGCGAATGTGCAGGCTGATGAAACTGCAAGCATGGGCATATTTTTTGGGCTCGATTTCTTCATGGTCAATCTGCTTGTCACGGGGCTTATGTTTGCGCCGATTGAACGCATTTTGCCACACCGTAAGGATCAGCGTTTGTTCCGCATCGAATGGCGCGAAGACCTGTTCTACTATTTGATCAGTTCGATGATGGTCCAGATTCTGACATTTTTGGCGTTGGCACCGTCAAAAACAATCATGGCTGAAACGGGCAGTTTTGAAGCGTTTCGTAGCAGCGTGGCGGGGCTGCCGTGGTTGGTCCAATTTGCTTTGGCGGTGCTGTTTACGGACATTGTGCAATATTGGTTTCACCGCGCTTTTCACCGCGTGCCGTTCCTGTGGGGATTTCATGCCGTGCACCATTCAGCCAAGGCCATGGATTGGCTTGCGGGTGCCAGGATGCACTTTTTTGAAATCATATTGCTGCGCGGTATTACGTCACTGCCATTGCTCACCCTTGGTTTTGCGCCTTCGGTGATGCAGGCCTATGTGGCGTTTGTGTATATCTATTCGTCGTTGCTGCACGCCAATCTGCGCGGTGATTTCAACCGCGTCGGACGCTGGCTTGCGACGCCGCGGTTTCACCATTGGCATCACGGGCTTGAAGAAGAAGCCATTGACGTTAATTTTGCGATCCATTTTGCTTGGTTGGACCGCGTTTTTGGCACATTCCATATGCCAGCATCGCGCTGGCCCAAGGATTACGGCGTGCCCGAAAATGTTCCCAAAGGCTATCTGGCGCAGTTCGCCTATCCTTTCGTAAGAAAGCAAGGCGGCTAGGGCCATCTGTGCTATGGGCATCGCCATGAACGCAGAGACACATATTCATGCAAGTCCGCCTCCCGGCGCAGCTGATGATTGGACAATTCCTCAAGATTGGGAAGCCTTTTCAGCGGCAGAGCACAGCGTTTGGGACACACTTTTTGCGCGCCAATCGGCAATGCTTCCCGGCCGCGCCTCTAAAGCGTTTTTGTGCGGGCTTGATATACTTCAATTGTCAAAGCCCGGTATCCCGGATTACCGCGAACTCAATACGCGGCTGATGGCGGCAACTGGATGGCAGGTGGTCGCGGTGCCGGGTCTTGTCCCCGATGCCGTCTTTTTTGATCACCTTGCGAACCGTCGCTTTGTTGCAGGCAATTTTATCCGGCGCGCTGATCAGTTGGATTATTTGCAAGAACCTGACGTTTTTCACGATGTATTTGGCCATGTTCCGATGCTCGCCGATCCGGTTTTTGCCGATTATATGCAGGCCTACGGAAGAGGCGGTTTGCGCAGCCTTGGCTATGATGCGCTGCATAAATTGGCGCGGCTCTATTGGTACACAGTCGAATTTGGATTGATTGAAGAAGACGGCGCGCTGCGGATTTACGGCGCAGGGATTGTATCGAGTTTTGGCGAAAGCACTTTTTCCCTCGATGATCCAAGCCCCAACCGAATAGGTTTTGATCTGATGCGTGTCATGCGGACCCGGTACCGGATCGATGATTTTCAGCAGAATTATTTTGTCATCCCCAGTTTTGATGACCTCCTGCGTGTCACGGTCGAAACCGATTTTGCGCCGCTTTATGCCGAACTCGAAACCGTACCCGACATTGCGATTGCCACTATTCTTGAACAAGACCGCGTGATCACCCGCGGCACCCAAGCGCGCAGAGCTTAGGATCAAGACCTGCTAAATACGCGCGCTGAGGATGGCTTCAGCCAGGCTGTGATCGCTGGGTTTATCAACATCAATTGCTGCTTCGGCAAAGGGCAACGCCACCAATTTTGCGCTCAACCCCAACCGTTTTCCTGCCCGTGCAAAGGCATGATCCAATCCAATTGTCCGCGTGATCGCGCGCAAGGCCAACCAAGGGCCGAAATGGAGAAAGAGCTTCCACGCCTTTTTCCGGTCCTGTTCGGCCTCCGCCCAAAGTGTTAGCGCGGCGCGTGCCTTTTCTGTGCGCAACGCAAAAAGATTGGCGCCAGACCAAGCACCATCACTGAATTTCAACCAAGTCCGCTTGTTCTGGGGATAGTGTGCCAAGATAACGTCGCGTTCGACCATGCCAACCGCCAAATCGCCAGATTGGCTTTGCGCAATAAAATGCTCAACCATTTCAGGGGTCAGCAATGGATGATCTGCGGTCGTCACAAACACAGGCCACGGCGCAAATTCTGTGCCCGCCACAGCCAATATGCTCGCTGAAATTCCAGCATTGCTAGCAATGATTTTTGCCTCACCCCCTTGTGCCACCGCGGCCGCAATAACCGCGGGATCTTGGGCTAAGACAACGATATGGGCGACCGAAGGACATGCCGAAATTGTTCTGACAACATGCGTCACCATCGGCTCCCTCCCGATGGTGACCAACGCCTTATAGGTTTCCCCAAAATGCGCGGCGAGACCATCAACACCCGGCCTTTGCCCTGCCAAAATAATGGCCGTCCAAGCGGCTATTTTTTCATTCATGGCTGCACTGTCATTTTTTGGCCCCAAAGTTGTTCATAGGAATGTCATAAACCAGCATAAGGATTGCGACACGCATGTATCAACAGGAAATGGCCCGCAGTGGCAAACGTCTCTTCTTTGTGCGCGGACTTTATATCTACACCATCATTGGTTTGGCGACTCTGATCGCGTGGTGTTCAAAGGACGTCGGACCCTTTGGTGACATCGCAAAGGATTGCGCATGGTTCTGGGCATCACTTGCTGTCGCAAGTGCAGGAGCGCTGGTGCGCGTGATCACATCAGGTTATGCAGCGCTCGGCACATCGGGGCGCGCAAAAGTTGCCGCTGAAGCCTCTGAACTCAACACTACTGGCCCCTATTCGCTGGTCCGCAACCCGCTTTATGTTGGCCGCATCCTCAATTTTACAGGTATTGCGATGCTATCGGGCAGCTGGGTTTTTGGTGCGATCATCTTCTTGCTCGGGGTTCTCGTTTACGAACGCATTTCGGTTTATGAAGAAGAATATCTGCGCGAAAAATTCGGGAAAGCGCACACTGCCTGGGCCGAACATGTCCCCGCCCTCCTTCCCCGTTTGCACGGTTGGGTAAAACCCAAATATGCCTTTTGGTGGAAACGCATGATATGGCGTGAACAGAATAAATTATTCTTGCTGGCGACGACTGTTTTCCTGACATGGGCGGCCCGCCATAATTTCGACGCCGCAGTCCTTGAACAAAGTCAGTTCACATTTGTTTATGCCGCGTTGGTCATTCTGCGCTTTTTCATAGGCGGCCTCAAAATGATTGGGTTTTTCAAAGAATTAAGCTGATGGCAGAACTCGCGCCCCTTATTGCCGTTGTCGGCTGCGACGGATCAGGCAAGTCAACGCTTGCGGCTGACCTGTTGGCGCATCTTAAAAAGACCCGTTTGGCCGAAAGAAGTTATCTGGGCCTTGGTTCGGGAGCGATGGGCACTAAAATTAAAGCGTGGCCTATCATAGGCACGGCGCTGGAGCGGACCTTGTCAAACCGGGCGAATCGCGCACGTGACCCAAAGGATAAAATCCCGGGCATCCTGACGGCACTTGTGCTTTATGGATTTTCTCTGCGGCGTAAGGCAAAATTTGAACGCGTTCTTTCGCTGCGTCGGTCTGGCATTACCGTTGTCACTGACCGCTATCCACAAACAGAGGTCGCAGGATTTTACGATGGCCCAGGCCTGTCTGCCGCTCGCGCCGACGGCTGGGTGGTCAGCAAGCTCGCCGCCCGCGAACGCATCATTTATGAATGGATGGCATCGCATATTCCCACGTTGGTCATACGTCTTCACGTCGATGTCGACACGGCAATGGCGCGTAAACCCGATCATGCCCGCGCATTGATAGAAAAAAAGGTTGCGGCAACCCCGCTCCTCAAATTCAACAATGCTCCCATCGTCGATCTTGATGCGACAGGCCTGTACGAGGATGAACGGGTTGCGGCGACGCAGGCGATTGACAAAGTGCTTGGCTAATCTGCACGGAGGCGGCTACCCTCAAGCATGGTGTGGATGCGATGAAAAACCACAGTTCAAAAAGCGCTATAGCCTAAGGAAATATCACTTTGCGCCTTTCCGATTGTCACAATATCGCTGATTTCCGCACTCTTGCACAAAAGCGTCTGCCCGGACCTGTCTTCCATTATATCGACGGCGCCGCTGACGATGAAATCTCAAAACGTCGCAACACTGCCGCCTATGAAAATTGTGATCTTGTTCCAAATGTTCTCGCCGGTGTTGAAACGGTTGACATGAGCGTAACCGTGATGGGCAAAAAAATCGCCATGCCACTTTTCCTCTCGCCCACAGCACTCCAGCGACTGTTCCATTGGCAGGGGGAACGCGCAACCGCGCGTGCTGCGGAAAAATTCGGGACTTTTTTTGGCATCTCCAGCCTCGCCACTGTCAGTATAGAGGAAATCGGGGCGAGCATCAGCAGCCCCAAACTTTTTCAGCTCTATATCCATAAGGATAAGGGGCTAAACCATGCAATGATTGAACGCTGCAAAGCTGCAAAGTTTGATGCCATTGCACTGACCGTTGATACGATTGTTGGCGGCAACCGCGAACGTTGCCTGCGCTCCGGCTTCACATCCCCCCCGCGCCTAACGCCTGGGTCTGCGATCAGTTTTGCCACGCACCCTGCATGGACACTCAATTACCTGTTCCGCGAAAAATTTGAACTTTCCAACCTCAAAGACCACGTCGCTGAAGGCTCCAATGTCGCGCTTTCGGTGGCCGATTATTTCAATACCATGCTCGATCAATCGATGGATTGGAAAACAGCAGAAGCAGTGCGCGCGCAGTGGGGCGGTGAGTTTTGCCTCAAAGGCATCATGTCGGTTGCAGATGCCCGGCGCGCTGTCGAAATTGGCGCAACCGCCATCATGGTGTCGAACCACGGCGGACGGCAATTGGACGGTGGGCGCGCTCCATTTGACCAACTCGCCGAAATTTGTGACGCAGTGGGCGATAAAGTTGATGTGATTTGTGATGGTGGCATCACCCGTGGCAGCCACGTTTTGAAAGCGCTTTCAGTCGGCGCCAAGGCGTGTTCGGGCGGGCGGCTTTATCTTTACGCGCTGGCCGCTGCTGGTCAGGCCGGCGTCGAACGCGCGGTTGGCACACTCCGCGATGAAATCGAACGCGACATGAAATTAATGGGGGCAGCATCGGTTGCAGACCTCTCTCGCGAGAATTTGCGCTGGCGATAAAAGGATAATGCCTATGGACAGGTTTTTCACCACAGTCGCGCAACGTGTCGCGATGCTTGCGGGCCAACCCATCGCCTTCATCACCGCGCTGTCGATCATCGTTATTTGGGGAATCACAGGCCCCATATTTGGATTTTCGGATACCTAGCAATTGGTCGTCAATACCGGAACGACCATCGTTACCTTCCTGATGGTGTTCCTGATCCAGAACGCCCAAAACCGCGATGCCAGTGCCATCCAAGTTAAACTTGATGAATTAATCCGCGCACTGGGTACAGCACGCAACGAATTTATCGGGATCGAACAATTTGACCGAGCAGGAGCTTGAAGGCATCCGTACGGCATTGGAAAGCCTACCAGACAGCAGCAGCAGTCATGAAGCGGTAGAGCGTTTGTTGAAGCGGTGGTGAAGGCACTGCGGCTCGTGTCATGCAGCTCTTTTGCGTGAATGTGCCATATCCCCGCGTCCGGCAAGCAACCCTTCGATGGAAATATCTTCGTCCAATTCTTCCCAATGGAGGCCCATCGCGCTAATGCTTACTTTGTCCCGAAATTCAGGTGTACCATGCAACAAGCGCGGGAACCATGCGAGCGGGATGCCAAGATTACGGCCATCTTCTAAATCGATCCACATCATATAGTCGTCGAAGCGAACTGCGGTCGCTCTAGCTGAAATGGTCATTCCAAGCCTCCTCAATTTCTTGCCAATGGGCCTCAACCATTTTTCCGAGGTCAGACAAGATACGCCCGTTGAAGCCGTAATTATAAGCCAGATGAACATCAGGATAAAGCCAGAACTTTGCGTTCAAACCATCTTTGGTAATATGAACGTGTACAGGCTCAAGCGGGTCACCTTCGTCTGAAAAAAAATGGAAGCGAAAACCGTTCTCTCGAAAAATAACCGGCATTGCATCCCTTTCCCCTCAATACACCCGCGCTTTTGGCTTAATATATTCGATTTCATCGGTTAGCGTATATTCGTGCAC
>JBEBKH010000058.1:0-15696 GCA_040079575.1 Chakrabartia sp.
CGTCACAATGCGGTCATTGAAGCTGAACGAAAACAGCGCAATGGCCAGGCTGGCGATGATCAGCGGGGCCAGCACCTGATGTGCAGACAGCCCTGCGGCCTTCATCGATACGACTTCGCTGTTATGGTTGAGTGTCGAAAGCGTCAAAATCGTTGCGAGCAGTACAGCAAAGGGCAAAAAGCGCTGGATGATCTGAGGAACGCGCAGCGACACATAGGTCCATAAATCGGCCTGCGTATTGCCTTCATAAGCCAAAATCTTTCCCGATTCGCCTAAAAGGTCGAGCGTTTGGAGGATCAAAACCAAAGCCGCCAGCACTGCAAAACTGCGGATGAGGAACATGCGTGCCATGTAGGTTGCGATGGTGCGGGAAGGGAAAAAGTTGGCGATCATATCAGCTGGCAGTCTCAGGATTTATACGGCGCGTAAAAAAAGCGCGGATCGCTTTACCAACCTTTGCAAAAACCCGTTCCAAGCCAGCAATTGGCTGGCCACCAGGTGTGTAAGCTAAGACATAGTAAAGCCGCCAAATGAGCGCCGCAAAAAGCAAAAAAGGGATCCACAAAGCGAAAAATGGGCTGACCAGCCCCAGCGTTCCCATACCTTCGGCATATTCGTTGATCTTATGATAGGTCACCACCATCACAATCGACAGGAACACGCCAAGCGCGGACGATGATCGTTTGGGCGGGACGGCGAGAGCCACCGCCAAAAGTGGTAACAGTAACATCATGGCAACTTCAACCAGCCTGAAATGAAAGTTCGACAGGCTTTCATTGCGCAGTGCAACGGGCATCGTCTTATCCGCACCAATACGCGCAAGCTCAGGGATTGTGCGTTCACGGTCTTTGCCCCCACGTCCGCGGAAGGCCTCAATTTTGGGAAGATCAATTGGCAAATCATGCGATGTAAAACTCAGCACGCGGGGCTGTTTGTAATTGGGGGCATCATGCACCAAAACCCCTTTGTTCAGGCGCAGGATGATTGTGTCAGGATCGTCCGTTGCCAAGAACATGCCCCGTTCAGCGGTAACCGAGACAGATTTGTCGCTCTTATTTTCAGCGCGGACAAAAATGCCGTATAATTCACGACCCTCATTTTCACTGCGTTCTATGCGCATCGTCATCCGTTTACCCATATTGGTAAATTCGCCGACCTTGATCGATGCGCCAAGTGCCCCTGACCGCAGTTCAAAACGGAGTCCTTCATAGGCATAGCGCGCATAGGGTTGTACAAAGCCCACAATAGCCAAATTGACCAAGGCAAGACCGATTGCGAACATATAGGGCACCCGCAATAATCGCCCATATCCAAGGCCAACTGCGCGAAAAACATCCAGCTCTGACGACATGGCAAGCTGCCGGAATGCCAGCAGTATTCCCAACATCAAGCCAATAGGAATGCCGAGTGAGAGATATTCCGGAATGAGATTGGCAAGCATGCGCCACACAACACTGACCGGTCCGCCTTCCGCCGCGACAAAATCAAACAGTCGGAGCATTTTATCAAGAACCAACAGCATGGCCGCAATCACCAACGTCGAAAACAAGGGCAAAGCGATTAGGCGCGCTAGATATCGGTCGGTCGATGAAAACATATTTAGTGTTCAGTCATTTTCTGACCATCATTTGGCCGCAAATTCAGCTGATATGGCATTTGTGGTGTGTTGGATAGGGAATCCTATCGGCTAGTGCAAATGTCACTGGCGTTTTTTTCGGAGTTTTCGGATTATGCTGAACCTGCGTATTGGTATGCTTGCAATGGTGACTGTCGCTATGGTCCCTGCAGGTCTTGCTGCTGCTCAAATTATGGGCCCTGCTCCAGCTGCGTGTAGCGCAGGAGGTGTGCCGTCTATTCTGGTGCGCGTGAGCGGGTTCAAGGACCGCATCGGTAAGGTCCGCGTGCGCACTTTTGGTGGCAGCCCTTCAACTTATTTTGACAAAGCAAAAGTTCTTAAGCGCGTGGAATATGCCATTCCCGCCTCTGGTCCTGTGGAAGTGTGCATGCCTGTCCCCAGTGTCGGGGTTTATGCAGTTGATGTACGTCATGATACCAATAACAATGGCGACACGGACCGTGCCGACGGTGCGGGCGCCTCTGGAAATCCAAAAATTTCGCTCTTTGATATTATTTTCAAACGCAAACCACCGGTCAAACAAGTGCAAGTGTCGGTGGGGCAAGGCACGACGGTTGTTCCGATCATGATCCGGTACATGTAAAAGTGGCGTTGGTTGCTTTATTATCGAATCCCAATTCAACCGGAAATCGTGATGCTTTGCCGCGCATTCGTAGTTTTTGTGCGTCGCGGCCTGATATTTTTCATTATGAAGTCGAAGATTCGGATCATATTGCGGATGCGCTGACCTCTATCGCGCGCGTTAAGCCTAAAGTGTTGATTATCAATGGCGGTGACGGAACCGTTCAAGCTGCACTGACCGAGCTTTATCACGGTGGTCAATTCGGGGCGGAGACGCCGCCAGTTGCGGTTTTACCAAATGGAAAAACGAACCTTATCGCGCTTGATCTGGGATCGAGTGGCGATCCGTTGATTGCGCTCGAACGCATCTTTGAACTTGCCCAAGGTAATATCGCGCCTTTCATTGTCGAGCGTGAACTTATTGCCTTAACAGAGGGGGATCATGGCAATCGCCCTGTGCTTGGCATGTTTTTGGGTGGGGCTGGATTGGCCGACACGATTTTATACTGCCGCAATAAGATTTACCCTTGGGGTTTACCCAATGGACTGAGCCACGTCATCGCTGGAATTGCTGTTTTTATTTCTATGATCTTTGGCGTGCGGGGAAAACATTGGCCTCCCGCGCCGTGTCCTGTGAGCGTCTCTCTTATTAAAGATGGCGAAATGAATCAGCATTTTGCTTTCTTGATTGTCACGACACTTGAGAAGCTGCTGTTGAGCAGTCGCGCAAAACGTGAAGGTGTTATGGGGCTTAAGTTGCTTGCAGTGGACCAATCAAGCAAGGCTTTGCTCCGCGCTGTTTGGGCAAGTATCGTCGGAAAACTGGGTGATACACAAATGGCAGGGGTTCATGTTGAACACGGCGATGTCATTCGCATTGAAAGTGATCGTTCGAATGTGATCCTAGACGGCGAAACATTCAGCGCGATTGCGGGTCGCCCCATTGTCTTGCGCGCGACGGCACCGGTTCCCTTTCTTCGTCTGGCAGCATGACAACATTGAAAGACTTGGTTGCAGCAGAACTTGCGCAGTCAGTTGACCCCCGGATCACAGAAATTGCGGCTACGATTGCTGCGCAACATGGAACAGCGGCACAAGCCGTTTTATTCTATGGGTCCTGTCTGCGCGAAAGCCAGCTGGACGGCCTCATGCTCGATTTTTATCTGATCGTTTCAGATTATAATATGGCCTATCCGAAGCAGTGGTTAGCGACAGCAAACCGTTTGATTCCGCCTAATGTTTTCCCTTTTGCTTACAATGGATTGGCCGCAAAATATGCGGTCTTGAGTGTCGATGATTTTGCTGCGCTCAACCGGCCGGAAGCGAGCACCGTATCCGTATGGGCACGCTTTGCACAACCTACGCGGCTGGTGTGGGCGCGCGATAATGCTGCGCAGCAAAATGCGCTAGCCGCTGTTGCTCAAGCGGTGCCCACACTCTTTGCTTTGGCGTCTCCGATTGCGGATGGGAAAGATGACCTTTCGGTATGGCGAGCGGGCTTTGCACAAACCTACCGCGCGGAGCTGCGTGCCGAACGCACGGACCGATCCGGATCTATTGTTGATTCTGATCCGGATCGTTACCGAACCTTTGGTGCGCTGGTATCCGCGCGCAGCCCGATGACAAAAATGCTGGCTGAGCGTCGTTGGAAACAGCTGCAAAGACACGGCAAGTGGATGAGTGTGGCGCGGCTCGCCAAGGCCAGTTTGACCTTTGCTGGCGGGATTGATTATCTGGCATGGAAAATTAATCGCCATGCTGGAACTGCGATTGTCATTAAGCCGTGGCAGCGTAAATGGCCTTTGCTCGGCGCGGTTGTTTTGGTCCCCCGGCTGTTCTTCAAAGGTGCAGTTCGTTAGCGCGGGCTATGGCCGCCAAAAGTGCGGTGGCGGTAAACGGTTTTGACAGTATCTCATGCCGGGCAAAGTCTTCGGGGGGTGTGTCGCCCACATCTCCGCTCATAAATAAAACGGCCAGTTCCGGGCGGTGCGCAGTGGCACGGGTGACAAGTTCAGTACCTTTCATTCCTGGCATCAATACGTCGCTGAGCAGCAATGATATGTCTGGAGTATTGTCGAGCGCCGCCAATGCTGCTTCACCGCTGTCACAGGCGATGACTTTATAACCTTCATTTTCCAACAAAGAGGCGGTTGATGTCCGAATGCGCGGGTCATCGTCAACAACCAGGATCATCATGCGGGCAGGGCGCCGGACAGCTGGCCTGCCGCCTTAAACGCCGCAAGGATCGTGACAATCTGTTCGGGCGTATGTTCTGCGCACAGCGAACAGCGCAGCAGGAACATACCGTTGGGGGTTGCCGGCGGGCGGGCGACGTTCACATACACACCCATTTCCAGCAACGCCTGCCATGTCACCACCGCTTGTTGTTGATCGGGTAAGAACACCGCAATAATCGCCGACTGGGCGGTTTCTGTGCCCAATGTATAGCCCATGTCCCGCAAACCCTGGTGCACAGCGCGCGTATTTTCCCAGAGATGTTGACGCTTATTATGCGCGTACATCAATTTGCGGATCGACGTCGCGGCCGTTGCGACAACGCTTGGTGGCAAGGAGGCTGTGAAAATATAAGGGCGACAGACAAAACGCAGCACTTCAAATTTGGGGTGGTTTGACACGACGAATCCGCCGACCGTGCCTACGCTTTTGGAAAAGGTGCCGACGACGAAATCAATATCGTCCTCTAACCCCAATTCTTCATATACACCGCGCCCATTGGGGCCAAAAAAGCCCATGCTATGGGCTTCATCCGACATGATCATCGCGCCGTGTTTCTTTGCGACCGCGACCATCTCCACCAACGGTGCGACATCGCCGACCATTGAATAAACACCTTCAAGAATCACCAATTTTTGGGCTTCAGCAGGGATGCGACCAAGGCGACGGTCAAGGTCTTCAACGCTGTTGTGTCGAAAGCGGACGACTTCGGCATTGCCCATCGCGCAGCCATCATAGATTGAGGCATGGCTGTCCGCATCCAGGACGATATAATCGCCCTTGCCTGCTATTGCAGACACCAGACCGAGATTGGCCTGATACCCAGTGGAAAAGACCATGGCGTGTTTGGTGCCATAAAATTCAATCAGCGCGTCTTCGACATCCTTATGGTCTTTATATGTACCATTGAGAACGCGGCTGCCGTTGGTGCCTGATCCGAATTTGTCGAGCGCGTCTTTGCCCGCTTGAATAACGTCAGGATCAAATGTCATGCCCATATAATTATAGGTGCCGACAAGGATGGTTTCCTTGCCCTTGATCACGGCGACGGTTGGGGATTTTAGTTCCTCCATCACAATCGAAAACGGATCGCGCACACCCGTTGCGGCAAGGGCTTCGCGCTCTGCGATCAACCCGTCAAATTTTGAAAACAGGTCTGTCATGCGCTTTTTAGCTTTGCCACAGCATCAATCAATTGACCGACGGTTTCAATCTCTGCCTGCATGTTCATGGTGATCATGATGTCGAATTCATCTTCGATTGCGGCGACGAAATCCATCACGGTCAGGCTGTCCCATTCAAGATCGCCCTGAAAGGTTGTGGCTTCGGTCAGCGCCGCTTCTTTTTTGTTAAAAGGAGCGATTTGCGCGGCGACGGTTTCAAAAATTTCTGCACGGTCTGTCATCAGGACATCCTTAGTTGTTTCAAACGTCTATTCCAATGGAATAAGGCAAGAAAGCGGCAAAGCTTGGCAAAGCGAGGGTGTCATGCAATTGTCATCCCACTTTGCCGATAAGGGGGAGCGTCAATGCCCGATAAAAAAGCAAGCTATACGCCTAACGCTGTGCATCTTGTCCGTACAGCCCAGCAGCTCAACGTCACACTCAGCCAGATGGCCGATCAAAAGGCGAGTATCTTGATGGGCGCGACCTTTGTGGTGTTCACAATTTCGGTTGGTCAGGCGAGTAAGCAGGGGATGAATGCCGCCGTTTTGACGCTTGCCCTTTTCTCGTTCGTGTCCGCGATGCTTGCTGTTTACGCCATATTGCCATCCGTCAACCCGAAACCCAGCGACAATCCCAACATACTTTTTTTCGGCAACTTTACGCAAATGAGCGAGAGCGCGTTCATTGAAGAAGTGCTGACCCGACTGAAGGATGATGACAGCGTATACCGCACGATGTTGCAGGATATTTATCAAAATGGGCAGGTGTTACAGCGCAAGAAATACAAATATCTTGGCTATGCCTACCGTGCATTCATGATGGGCTTGATCGTCACGAGCATCGCATTGATCGCGGAAAAACTGTCGGTTTTCTTTTGATTATAGCCAACCTGCTGCGCGGTAAGCGCGGGCCGTTCCCTTCAATCCCTCACGCGTTGGGACTTGAGGCGTCCAAAGATCTGCGGGCGGACGTTTTGTGACATCGATCACCCAATCTGGATGACACATATATCCCACCCGGTCTAATGTCAGTTTTGCGCGTTCTCTTCGGAAAAACTGGTCTCCTCGCGCGGCAAGCGAAAGCAACCACGGGGGCATTGATATGGGTGTGATTGGTTTTCCAAGGGCCCACCCTATTGCTTTGCCATAGCTTTCATAGGTCCAAGCACCGTCACGCCCGTCATCAGCCTCATAAAGTTCAGACCGTGCGTTGTCCGCGGGAATAAGGGCTAATAATAATCTGCCCAGATCGCTGACTTCGAGCAAGGATATCTGGCCCTTTGGTGGCATAAGAGCAAAGCCCCATTTGGCCATTTTATAAACGTCCAGCATTTCACGGTCGCCGGGTCCGTAAATTGCGGGTGGGCGAACAATCGTCCAATCAAGACCGCTGGCCTTAACAAACTGTTCCGCCTTTGCTTTGGACCAGCCGTAATTTGAAAGATCAGGTTCGCGGGCTGACAAAGATGAAACATGAATGAAACGGTTCACGCGTGCTTCCCGCGCAGCCTCAATCAACCCCAAGGTTCCGGCTGCATTGCCAGCCTCAAATCCAGCACGGTCTGCGGCATTAACCACGCCTGCGACATGTATGACGGCGTCACTGCCCTTTACGAGTGCGCGCAGGCTTTGGGTGTCATCAAGCGCGCCTAATATCCATGTGACACCGTTTTGCGCGGCTTGCGGCGCGCGGGTGAGGGCGCGGATGTGCCAGCCGTCTTTGCGCGCCAACTGGATCAGCGTCGTTCCAACAAAGCCTGTGCCGCCCGTGACCGCGAGCGTTTTTTGCGTCACAACAAAACCATGTGATCACGGTGGATGAGTGTCGCGCGCGGTGCATAGCCAAGGATAGCGTGCAAGGTATCACTGCGTTTCCCGCAAATGGCACTTGCGTCAGTGGCATCATATTCTGAAAGGCCGCGCGCGAACGCGGTGCCGTTTGGCCCAATAATATCAACGACATCGCCGCGCTGAAATTTTCCGTCAACCAAAGCAGCGCCAGCTGGAAGCAAACTTGCTCCGCCCTTCAGCGCCTTTATCGCACCGGCATCAACGTGGATGCGGCCTTTGACCGTCAAACGGCCCGCAAGCCAAGATTGCCTTGCGTTGGCCGCAGCGCCGGCAACGAAAATTGTGCCGCAGTCACCGCGTTCCAAGCGCGCTAACGGATGATCATACTGTCCAGAGACGATGATCAAATGTGCCCCTGCCGCATTGGCAATGCGTGCAGCCTCAATCTTCGATACCATCCCCCCAGACCCCATTCCGGAGGATGTGCCGACGCCAGCCATTGCTGCAATATGTTTGTCAATTTTGGCAACTTTTGCGATGCGTTTTGCGTCGGGGTGGGTGCTGGGGTCCGCCGTGTACAGTCCGTCGACATCAGAGAGCAGGACAACGCCCTGCGCGCCAGCCGCTTGAGCAATTCGCGCTGCCAGTCGATCATTGTCGCCAAAGCGGATCTCTGTGGTCGCCACCGAATCATTTTCATTTATGACGGGAACAACACCGAGTCCGAGCAGACGTTCCAGGGTCGCAGCCGCGTTCAAATAGCGCCGCCGATCTTCAAGATCATCTAGCGTAACCAATATTTGTGCCGCAGTCAGCTGCTGCGCGTCTAACAATTCCGCCCAGCACTGTGACAATGCAATCTGGCCCGTTGCCGCTGCTGCCTGTGCATCTTCAAGGCTTGCGCGGCCGCCCTTGGGTAGTCCCAAGCGCCGTGCACCCAGTGCTATCGCGCCTGATGATACGATGATGATCTGCTGTCCTGCGCGGCGCCGCGTTGCTATATCGGCAACCAATTGGGTCAACCATGCACGACGGACGTTGCCCTCCGCATTGACGAGCAGGGACGATCCAACCTTGACGATCAGGCGCGGGCAGGTGGCGGGGCTTAAATGGGGGACCATTCGCCAGGTTCCGCTAAATCCCCTTGCGGTGTTGGAGCTGCTGGGCCGACCGCCTCCGTCAAACGGTCAAGGACAGCTTCAATTCCGTCGCCGCTAGCACCGGACATCAGAAACACTTCTGCTTTGCTGGCACGCTTTAATTTAGCAGCGATTTTTTTGACCTCAGCGGGATCAAGTGCGTCAATTTTGTTGAGTCCGATGACTTCAACTTTATCAATCAATCCTGCGCCATATGCCGCAAGTTCGCCGCGCACGATCCGCCATGCTTTGACAGGATCCTCTCCCGTCGCATCGACCAAGTGAAGCAGCACCCGGCAGCGTTCAATATGGCCCAAAAAACGATCGCCAATGCCAGCGCCGTCAGCGGCCCCTTCAATCAATCCCGGAATGTCGGCAACCACGAATTCGCGGTGTTTATGGCTGACAACGCCCAATTGCGGGCGCACAGTCGTGAAGGGGTAGGCCCCGACCTTTGCTTTGGTATTGGTGACAGCATTGATGAAAGTCGATTTGCCTGCGTTTGGCAATCCCAGCAATCCGGCATCGGCAAGCAGTTTGAGGCGAAGCCAAACATACATTTCTTCGCCAGGCCATCCTGATCCGTGCTGACGCGGCGCGCGGTTGGTGGATGTTTTATAGCTTGCATTACCACGCCCGCCGTCACCGCCACGCAAAAAGACGGTACGTTCGCCAACTTTGGTGAAATCGGCAAGGACATGTTCTTTGTCTTCGGACAAGACCTGGGTGCCAACCGGCACTTTAATGATCAAGTCATCACCGCCAGCGCCCGTACAATTGCCGCCAGAACCGCCCGTGCCGCGTGGCGCGCGAAAATGCTGCGTATAGCGAAAGTCGATCAGTGTGTTGAGGCCAGCGATTGTTTCAAAAATTATATCGCCGCCTTTGCCGCCATAGCCGCCGTCAGGGCCACCATATTCGATGTATTTTTCACGGCGAAACGCCACAGCCCCTTGGCCGCCAGCGCCGGAACGGACGAAAATCTTTGCTTGGTCGAGAAAATGCATACGACCTCCCTATAGAAGGTCCGCCCGCGCCGCCACCCCTGGCGATGCTTGGAGTTGCTTGAATGCCATTTCGCGCGCAGTTTCGCGCGGCAGGCCCAGCGCCTTTGCCATTGGACCGCCCATAAGGGCGTCGCCCATTGCCATCAGAACTAAATTAAGCGTGTCTTCGTGCATCAGGCGATCTTCATGGCCTTCCCCCAATTCATCGACGAGTTTGTGGATCGCATCTAAAATAGGGTCGAGGGCGTCGACATTGCCTGACATGATCATCCATGTGCACAAAGCCCCCGCGCCCTGTTGGTCAAAGGCATCGAATGTCAGATCGACGATCAGCCGAGGATCCGCTTCGCCCGCACGCGCCATAAGGACGGCCTCCGCAATTTTAACGCTGACTTGTTCGGCCAGTTTGCCGATCAGCGCCTTTTGCAATCCAGCAGCTGACCCGAAATGATGCAGCAGATTGGCGTGCGTGCGGCCAATTCTTCCCGCCACAGCTTTTAGCGTCAATGCCTGTGGCCCTTCTTCCATCAAAATGGCGCGTGCAGCCTCAATCGCTGCTGCGCGGCTTTCTTCAGGAGGGAGGCGTTTACGTTCTATTGACATCTTTGTAAGTAAGCCTAATGACATTGTTGTAAGGAGATTCGTCAATGACCATTGCCACCTTTTCAAAATCCCCCGTTGATCTTGTTATCACGCCGCGTGATCGCCGTTTTGGCCGCGGAACGAAACAAGCGCGATGGTGGCTGGGTGGTGATCCGATTGCAACGGCTTTCTACAATGCTCTATCGATTACTTTCCCTAAGGGCGAAGCGTTTTTTGTCGAAAGTGTCAAAGCGTTCCGCGCAGGTGCAGATGAAAAACTCACGCGAGAAATAAATGCCTTCGTCAAACAGGAAGTGATGCACAGTCGGGAACATGTTTCGTTCAACAAACGTGTTGCAGAAGCAGGCTATAACATTGATTCGCTTGAGCAAGAGGTGACGGATTCTTTGAAATTAACAAAGGATCGCCCTCAGATTCTGAACCTTGCCGTCACAATGGCCCTTGAACATTATACCGGTATCATGGCCCAGCAATTTTTGGCGAACCATAAGCATTTCGAAACCGCAGACACTGAAAGCCGCAATTTGTGGAAATGGCATGCGATTGAAGAAATTGAACATAAGGGTGTCGCCTATGACACATGGCTCCATGCCACGCGCGATTGGAGCCGATTGAAGCGGTGGCGTGTCAAAACGATCATGATGCTGCTCGTATCCCAAAATTTTTGGGTTAATCGCTATAAGGGAATGCTTGAACTGCTGCGGCAAGACGGCATCACTGGTTTTGGGGTTCACGCGCGCATTTTCTGGTTTGCTTTTGGAAATCCCGGCATTGTTCGTAAACTCATTTTGCCGTGGGCGACATTTTTCCTCCCCAAATTTCACCCGTGGAACCATGATGACCGTGCGCTCATCGCATTGGCGGACAGTGAATATGAGGATGCACGCTTGCCTGTGGCGCTTGCGGCCTGATACAGTCGGGGGATGATTGCCCCGACCCTGACCACGGATCGTTTGATCCTTACCGCGATGACGATGGCCCATTGGGACGCCTATGCAGCGGCGTGGGCGGATCAGAAGATGACTGCATTTATCGGCGGAAAACCAAGAACGCGCAGTGAAAGTTGGCCCAAATTCGTGCAAGGCATCGGTCTATGGGCACTCTTTGGCTATGGCTATTGGACGTTCTTGGACCGTGAAACAGGCGCTTTTGTTGGCAATGGTGGGTTGGCGCGCTTTGAACGCGACATCCCAGAGATTGAAGGCTTTCCAGAGGCCGGTTGGGCCTTTGTCCCTGCCGCATGGGGGAAAGGATATGCGACAGAAGCGATGTCAGCTATTCTCGATTGGGCGGACACTGCTGTTGATGCACCTGAAACGCGGTGCATGATTGATCCCGACAATGTTGCATCGCTAAATGTGGCGAAGAAGCTTGGGTATCTGCAATTCTCAGTAAACGAGAGCGCGATCGGTAAGTCGGCGCTGTTTAAGCGACCGCGCTCTCAATAGTGGTTTCTACGCCGCAAGGCGGGTGATCACGTCAGTTGGCATGTCAGATGCCCCATCGCCGTCTGCATCACTTTCCAGATCAAGCGCATAGAGCGCACACGGTGCAGCCTTACCTCGTGCAAGGCTCATGCGATTTTCAATCCGCCCCGTTGGGCGAAAGCCAAGTTTACGAAGAACTTTCCCAGAGGCGGGATTGTCAGTGAAATGGCCAGACACCAATCGCGGTAAGCGCAGCGTGTGCCGCGCAATATCAATGACAGCATGCCCAGCTTCAGTTGCAAAGCCGAGACCCCAATAGGCAGGCGCAATCCAATATCCGATTTCTGGTTCACCGTCCTGATCGTGAATTCCGCACCCGCCAATGAGGCGCGGCAGACCAGCAGTCCGCGTGAAAATAAGAAAGGACACATCACCTTCCTTGCGTTCTTGTTCTAAAAACCAGTGCGCGTCGGATAGGGTATAGGGCCAAGGCAGGCGCGCAAGCTTGAGCGCGACTTCTTCATGTGCAATCGCTTGCTGCAATGCGGGTGCATCATCGGCCCAACCTGGCCGCAGGAGCAATCTTTGGGTTCTGGCAAACATCATCTCTCACCTTGTTATGCTGCCCCGTTACCGTCTGTGTGTGACGGATCAGGGACAGTGTTAAGCCCAGAGCGTTGGCATGTGCCGCGTTCCGGACAGTGTGTGATGAAGGAGATAATAAAAAGGGAGCCTGATCCACCCTTTCGGGGGTGGACCCGTCTCCCTCATCTGTCTGGTTATACCAGACCTTCGGGCCACCCCAGGGGCGACCCGTCTTGGACCGCCGTTATTCGGCTGCGATTGCCATCATATCGACCGACACATATTTGCGGGCGAGCTTACCTTCATGGAAGCGCACGCGGCCGTCAGTTGTGGCAAAAAGAGTATGATCCTTGCCAAGACCAACATTGGTTCCCGGATAAACGCGGGTGCCGCGTTGACGGATAATGATGTTGCCAGCGATCACCGTTTCACCACCAAATTTTTTGACGCCAAGACGACGGCCTGCTGAATCGCGACCGTTGCGTGACGAACCACCTGCTTTTTTGTGTGCCATTGCGGGGGCTCCTTATTCTTTGCTGGCCGCAGCTTTTTTGGCTGCTGGCTTTTTCGCTGGTGTGGCTTCGACCGCTGCTTCTACAGGCGCGGCTTCGGCTTTTTTTGGGGCAGCTTTCTTTTCAGCGGCACCAACAGAGAGAATCTTTAGAATCGTGTGCTGCTGGCGATGGCCATTTTTGCGGCGATAATTCTGACGACGCTTTTTCTTGAAAATGATGACCTTGTCGGCCTTCGCCTGCGCAATGATTTCAGCCGAGACTGAAAGTCCAGCGACAGGCTTTGCTTCACCGGCTTCGCCAGCAAACAAAACATCCGTCAGTGCAACCGTTTCACCGGCTTCACCTGTCATCTTTTCGACGACAATTTTATCTCCTGCGGCAACGCGGTATTGCTTGCCGCCCGTGCGCACGACTGCGAACATGGCTATCATCACTTTTATTTGTTAAAACAGGCAACCGCACAAATATAACGCCAAAGATGAAATCTCTGCGCGGAAAGTGGGTTCGCTAAATGACGATGGACGCTCTGTCAACCGATTCTGCGCCAAATCTTGTTCGGGTGTGTGACGGACACACGCGGCGCCGAAGCGTTTTCAGCATGCGAACTGTGATATTCGAAAAAATCTGACAAATGCGTTAAGCAAATTTCTAGTGATGCGTGACTGTAAAATCTGATCAAAAAGAGTTTGAAATCAAATTGTTCCATTTGAGGGGACGAACATACCCTCTCTTCTGACCATTTCTGGGACAAAGCTTAATCTTTCCCTTACCAATTCGGCTATTGTCGTTGTTAGACTTTGCGTGTTACCACATTTTATGAGTTTTGGGGTTGAACTACCACGGATACGCGCAAAATGTGCCGCTTTGGCGCGCCTTATCCTGTCGCGCACAAGCCGTTTGTTGCTGATCATCGCAGTTTTGATCACGCCGACCATGCCGTTGCGTGCCGATCTTCGGACGGCGCCGACATGGTATGACCAGAATGCGGTGACAACGACCCCTGATTGGCATTACCGCGTTCCCATCAACGTGCCAGCAGGTGCAAGTGTTAACAGCACCGTCAAGATCGATGTCGATTTTACAGCACTTTTATCGCAAATGGGGGTGAGCGGCACATTCGATGTCAATTCACCGCGCGTAGTGCGATCAACTGGCGCGCTTTCAACCATACAGGAATTCACCGACCGTGTGTTTGGTGGGGCAACCGATGCTGCGAGCAATGGCCGCGGGGAAGTGCGCTTCATTTTGCAGGATGCGGGGGCTGTCACTTATTATCTCTATTTTGATGTGACCGCGAACGGCGCCAAGCCGGTAAATCCGCAAACGCCGATCAATGGTAACTTTGAACGGGGGGCGACGGGAACTGCCACACCAATAGGCTGGAACGCGCCTATTTTGGGCAATGTGAATTTCGACGCCCAAGTGCGCCCAGCCGAAACTGTCACTGTCACGTCTTCCCCCGCAGCAACGCCGTTGACCCGTGCCACTGATGGCAATCCAAATACAGGTGATTTTTCTTATCTTTATGGATGGCGGACAACTGCTGCGGCGCAGACCAATAGCGATCCAGGCGTAACGATTACGCGCGCGATTGCCGTTCCCGCTACCAATCCGGGCACCATCACATTTCGTTACCGCGCTGAAGGATGGGATTCGAGTAATTTCGATTTCACCCGGATTGATTTGACCACTGCTAACTCTGCAGCAACTGCAGCGTTGATTGAAATGGTCGGACCAACGGCTGCTAATTACGCGACCAAGCCTTTCTCCCCCAATTTTGGTGGCGCTGTGGCGAGTCCAACATCTGCTGGATATCGTCAGTATAATGGATATGATTGCACGACCGCAGGCGTTCATCAGCAGGGTATGACAACACCTTGTTTTAGTGAAACATGGTTTACCGTTACCCAAAGCCTTGCAGCATATGCAGGAACGACGGTTTTCTTTCGGTTCCGCGCCTACACAGATCCTGCTGACAAGACATGGTATCATATCGACGATGTCGAATGGTCTGTGGTCACACCGACGTTGGGCACCCCCCAAGCATATGGCGTCAATATCACCAGCCCGGCAGCGGGTGGCAATTTCGGTCCGGGTCAAATTATCCCGATAACAGCGCAGGTTGATGCGAATCCAACCGCCGCTACCAATCCGGTAACCGCGCAAATATATGATACCACCGGCACATTGGTGGCAGGTGGCCCCTATCTGTTGTTTAACGATGGCACGCATGGCGACGCGGTTGCAGGCGATGCGGTCTGGTCAAACAACGGCAGTGTTCCGGCTCAGCCTGCGCCGACGGTGCCGCTCAGCGCGACGACCAGTACAGGATGGACACTGCGCGTGTTTGCGCGCGATGCCACCACGAGTACGATTGGTGCGCAGAACGGACTTGCGCGTGGGCCCGGGGCTGGCGCGGCGGCTGAAACACAGGCCAATTATTGGAACATCGACGAGATACTGTTCAACGTACAAACCGCAGCGATTAGTGTGACCAAGACCAGCAGTGTGGTCAGTGATCCCCAAAACGGGGTGACCAATCCGAAAATGGTTCCCGGCGCAACCGTGCGATATTGCATTCTCGTCAGCAATGCGGGGCCATTGTCAGCGACCAGCATTGTGGCGACGGACACATTACCAACCCAGGCCGTTTTCGTGGCGGGTTCGATGCGATCAGGCGCTACGTGTGCAGGGGCCGCCACCGTTGAGGATGATAACAATGCAGGAGCCGATGAAAGCGATCCATTCGGCGCAAGTTTTAGCGCAGGGACGCTGATCACCATCACGTCCGCACTTGCCAACGGCACTGCACTCGCACTCACGTTCGACGCGATTATCCAATAATGATTATGCCGCTTTTTTATGCGGCACAGCGATGGGGTCCAAAAAATCGCGGATCAAATCAATGCAATAATCAGCCTGCGCCATTAGGAACAAATGGCCGCCGCCTGCAATCACTTCAAGCCGTGAATGCGGGATCAGGCTTTTCAGGAATTTGCCGTTGATCAGGGGAACGATCCGGTCATCATCGC
>JBEBKH010000059.1:0-15512 GCA_040079575.1 Chakrabartia sp.
CCGTTTGGTCTGGGATGTCGGCCATCAATGCTATCCCCATAAAATCATCACCGGCCGGCGCGACCGTATCCGCACGCTGCGCACGGGCGGGGGGCTGTCTGGTTTTACCAAGCGCACCGAAAGCGAATATGATCCGTTTGGCGCAGCGCATAGCTCAACATCGATTTCGGCCGCGCTAGGCTTTGCGGTGGCCAATAAACTGGCTGGTAATTCTGGACGCGGTATTGCGGTAATCGGCGACGGTTCCATGTCTGCGGGCATGGCGTATGAAGCAATGAACAATGCCGCGCAGGCGGGAAACCGCTTGATCGTGATCCTCAATGACAATGACATGTCGATTGCGCCGCCAGTTGGAGGCTTAAGTGCCTATCTGGCGCGGATTGTATCGTCGCGGCCATTTTTGGAACTGCGCGATCTTGCCAAACGGCTGTCGCGTAAATTGCCCGAATCTCTCCATATTGCGGCGCGCAAGACGGATGAATTTGCGCGCGGCATGGCGATGGGCGGCACATTGTTTGAAGAACTTGGCTTTTACTATGTCGGTCCCATTGATGGGCATAACCTCGATCATCTTATCCCCGTCCTCGAAAATGTACGTGACGCAACAGAAGGGCCGTGCCTGATCCATGTTGTCACCAAAAAAGGCCATGGCTATGCGCCCGCTGAGGCCGCTGAAGACAAATATCACGGCGTCCAAAAATTCGACGTGGTGTCTGGTGTTCAGGTAAAGGCCCCCGCTGGCCCGCCCAGCTACACCGGCGTGTTTGCCAAGGCGCTGATTGCCGAGGCGTCCCGTGATGATAAAATCGTGGCGATCACCGCGGCCATGCCCGGCGGTACAGGCCTTGATAAATTTGGCGATATGTTCCCTGATCGCACTTTTGATGTCGGGATTGCCGAACAGCATGCTGTGACCTTTGCAGCTGGCCTTGCCGCGCAAGGTATGCGGCCCTTCTGTGCGATTTATTCAACCTTCCTGCAGCGCGCCTATGACCAGGTGGTGCACGATGTTGCGATCCAGAATTTGCCAGTGCGCTTTGGCATTGACCGTGCTGGGTTGGTCGGCGCGGATGGCAGTACGCACGCCGGGTCGTTCGATGTGACCTATCTTTGCACGCTTCCCAATTTTGTCGTGATGGCAGCAGCGGATGAGGCCGAACTGGTCCATATGGTACATACATGTGCCGTGCATGACAGCGGGCCGATTGCGGTGCGCTATCCGCGCGGCAACGGCACTGGAGTGGCACTGCCCGATGTGCCGATTGCGCTCGAAATTGGGAAGGGCCGAATTGTCCGACAGGGCAAGAAGGTCGCGATCCTCTCACTGGGCACACGGCTGGAAGAAGCGCTTAAAGCCGCAGACATTTTGGAAGCCAAGGGGTTGTCGACCACCGTCGCCGACCTCCGTTTCGCCAAGCCGCTTGATGTTGCGCTGATCCGCAAACTCCTAACCAGCCATGACGTTGCGGTGACCGTTGAAGAAGCCAGCATCGGCGGCCTCGGCGCGCATGTTCTGACGATGGCGAGTGATGAAGGCCTGATCGACGGCGGTCTCAAACTCCGCACATTACGTTTGCCTGATATATTCCAAGAACATGACAAGCCAGAAAAGCAATATGCCGACGCAGGACTTGATGCCGATGCAATCGTTGAAACTGTGCTGAAGGCATTGCGCATGAATTCAGTCGGGGTTGTTGAAGAGGTGCGGGCTTAGACTTTGCAACCCGCGCCCGCCCCACTAAGGCGGTGTGCATGGCTAAATCCCGTCCAGACCAACTCCTCGTCGAACGCGGCCTTGTGGAAAGCCGTGCGCGAGCGCAGGCATTGATCCTTGCAGGGCTGGTTTATTCTGGCGAACGCAAAATTGAAAAGGCGGGTCAAGCGATTGCGGCCGATGCGCCACTGGAAGTGCGCGGACGTGATCATCCCTGGGTCTCACGCGGTGGGATAAAACTGGCGCACGCTCTCGATCATTTTGGTTGGGACGTCGCGGGCATGACCGCCATTGATGTCGGGTCATCCACCGGTGGTTTTACCGATGTCTTGCTGACCAAGGGCGCGGTGAAGGTCTATGCGGTTGATAGCGGCACCAATCAACTTGCCTGGAAATTACGTCAGGACACCCGTGTCGTCGTCCATGAACAAACCAGCGCGCGGATATTGACCCAGGTGCATATACCCGCGCCGGTCGATATCATCGTTTGTGATGCCAGCTTCATTGGTTTGGCAAAGGTGTTGGAGCGACCAATGACATTCGCCACATCAGGCGCGCATTTGGTTGCGCTGATCAAGCCGCAATTTGAAGCTGGTCGCGCAGAGGTTGGCAAAGGCGGCGTCATCCGCGATCCGGAAATCCACGCGCGTGTTTGCCGTGACGTCAGTGACTGGCTGTCCGAACAGGGTTGGCATGTGCACGGCATCGTACAAAGTCCGATCACGGGCCCAGAAGGTAATATAGAATTTTTGATCGCTGCAACGCAGGGCACTTGACGCAAACGGAAAGGGGTGCGAGCGCGCGCCCATGATCAAAATTCCTTTTCTTTTCTTGATGATGTTCAGCAGTACAGCAGCACTGGCCCAACGCACGGGGGATAATGTTGTTACGGCAGCAGGGGATGCCTTTGGCAAAGCCGTCGGGAATGAACGGATTGGTCTTTACAGCATCGAAGATGTGCGGGGGTTCAACCCCATCGACGCAGGGAATGCGCGGATCGAGGGATTATATTTTGCCCAACAGGACCGTTTGGCCAGCCGTTTGATTGAAGGGTCAACCATCCGCGTTGGGATTACAGCGCAGGGTTATCCGTTTCCCGCGCCGACGGGGATCGTCGATTACCGCTTGATCCTGCCAGAGGGTAAGGCATCCGCAAGTCTTGAGATTGAGCGCGGCCCTTACGGCGGTGCGGCGGGATCACTCGAAACAAAATTCCCAATATTGGGAAAGCGATTGGGCTTTGCAGCGGGTGTCGGTGCGCGACGTCAGATTAGACCAGAAGGCGGCATCAATAATTTTCGTGCCTATGCCGTATCTCTGGCGTGGCGCCCTTATTCTGGTGCTGAAATTATCCCGTTTTGGAGCGGTTTTAACAATCGCAATGATGAAGCGCGGGTGACGATTTTTCCAGCAGGCGGGTTTCTACCGCCGAAAATCAAACGGGGCCAATTCCTTGGTCAGACATGGACCGACCGGAACACCAGCAGCCGCGCTTACGGTATGATTGTCAAATTGCCCTTTGGCGCGTGGCGCGCCGAAATGGGGTTGTTTGAAGCGGAAAAGGAAACATCATCAATCTTTGCTGATTTGCTGTTGGGTGTGACCGCCGATGGCCGCGCGGCGCGACGGATCATCATCGCTGACGGCAATAATCATGATAATGCGCTGTCGGGTGAAGCGCGGCTGGCGCGAACATGGACCAGCGGCAACATGCGCCACAGTGTCACGGCATCGCTGCGGGGGCGCAATCAAAACCGCCTATTTGGTGGACAGCAACAGTTTAACCTCGGCGCTAGCTCTTCATCGCTCCCAGATTTACGACCGCAACCTGTGATCTCCCTTGGCCTCGATGACAGTGATAAGGTGCGTCAGCTGACCTACGGTGTGGCATACGGCCTGCAATGGGCGCGCCGCGGATCGCTCGATCTCTCTGTGTCAAAAAGTCGATACCGAAAGACTGTCGATTTTGCGGACCCAAGGTTGCCGACACTGCTGACAAAAGACGCCCCCCTCTTGTTCAGCGCCACCGCATCGGTCACGGTAACAAACAAGTTCGCGCTTTACGGAGGGTTCGTGCGCGGGTTGGAAGAAGCAATCATTGCGCCTGACATTGCGGTCAATCGTGCCGAAGCCCCAGCCGCAATCCGCACCCGCCAAATTGACGGCGGCTTTCGTTATGCGCTTACGCCAAAGCTTACATTGGTTGCCGGGGCGTTTTCGGTCAAAAAACCCTATTACAACATTGATGCCGGGTTGCGGTTCCGGCAATTGGGGATTGTCGATAATCGGGGAATAGAGGTTTCGTTGGCGGGTTCACTGGCAAAGGGGCTTTCGGTCGTTGCTGGAACGGTCTTTCTTGATCCAACAATATCGGGCGAAGATGTTGCGACGGGGCGGATCGGATCGCGGCCGATTGGATCACTGACACGGCGCAATATCGCCAATTTTGATTGGCGGCCTGAAGGTGTGGGCCCTTGGTCGTTCGATCTTGCCGTGGAAAGCCAATCTGCGCGCACCGCCAATGCGGACAATAGCTTTTCGGTGCCTGCGCGGGAAAATCTGTCCCTGGGCACGCGTTATCGCTTCAAAATTAAACAGGTGCCGGCGCTGATCCGCGTTCAAATGACCAATGTGTTGAACACATATGGTTGGCAAGTGTCGAGCAGTGGGGGCTATCAATATAATAATGCGCGCACCTTCACGGTGCAATTGGTCGCTGATTTATAGCGTTGCGGCGTTTTTGAGGATCCGCATCTGAATGTGCTGATTTTCAAGAAATGGCTCAACAAGTGCCGCCATCCGTCCCTGGCGTTCAGACACGAGCGCGCGGTTGAAAAACGTGTTCGCGACCACATCAGCGATTTGGAGACCAGCTGACCTGTGGCTCAGTTCCAAATTTGCCGCGCCGCACGGGCCAATCAAGGCGGCAATATCACTGCGGATGGGGGACAGGGTGTGTTGATCATACCGGCCATCATCAATGATAATCGTCGCACATCCCCCTGTTGTCGGTAATATCGCGGTGATAACATCATTCAATAACGCGCCGTAGGTCAGTTTATCATGATCCCCCCGATCCTGGCCCAATGCCGGTTTCAGTGCCGAAATGGCGATGCCAACGGTGGCACGCGCGCCTGACTGGGCAAAAAGGTCGAAGAAAATAGCGCGCTCACTTAACGGGATCCGGCTGCCCTTCAGCTCACCGGTGAGTCCCGTGGCCAAACGAAATTTCGACACGAGGTCTTCGGCGTCTTCTGGCGTAATCGACACAGCAGCAAGCGTCATTACGCCGCGGCCAACGCCCCCTGATTCGTCGCAGTAAATCGTCACAGAAATTCCCGTTAAGCGGGGCAGGGATAGCGCTTTTTCATCAATCCGTAAAAGCCGGTTTTAACACTTGTTTCGGGGCGCTGCTGCGTTGGAATTGTCCGAAAATGTGCTAACAGTTCATCGGAATTCACAGTGGCCTTTGCGGGTGGACAGCTGTGTAAAGGTCGTCTCGCAGCTTTGGCCGATTTGATTTCAGCTCTATAACCCGTCTGTACGACGTTCATTTCGGCCATGAGTGATTTGAAGTCTGGCGACATCATCGCCAACATGCCTTTTGCTTTGAGCCCATCAGCCTTGGCCAAAAAGGTCGCGATTGACATTTCGGCTGATGCAGGGGTGGCAAACAGGGAGCAGAGTGCACTGGCCGCGATTATTCTACGTATCATATGCCTTGTGCCGCCGCCCCGCCAATCCCCGAGCGTTTGCGCGTCTTTGGAATGGATGATCCCCCTGCTGCAAGGGATTTTGGCTTGTTATGATCAATCCCGCTGCGATCAGGTTTCTCACCCTTGAGCAAAGCGTTGATTTCATCACCCGTCAGCGTTTCATATTCAAGCAAAGCGTCACCCAAAATATGAAGTTTCTTGATATTCTTTTTGAGCAAGCGGGTTGCTTGCGCATGCGCTTCGTCAACCAAACGGCGAATTTCGCTGTCGATCATTTGCGCGGTTTCATTCGACATATTGTGCCGCTGCGTTTGCGAATAGCCTAGGAATGTTTCGCCCTGCTGTTCTTCATATTGCAGTGGTCCCATCTTTTCAGACATGCCCCACTGCGTCACCATTGACCGTGCAAGTTTTGTCGTTTGCTGGATGTCGCCAGACGCGCCTGATGAGACTTTATCATGGCCAAAGATCAGTTCTTCGGCAACGCGACCGCCCATACCAACCGAAAGGTTCGCATACATTTTATCACGGTGATAGGAATAGCTGTCCCGTTCAGGCAGACGGACCACCATACCAAGCGCGCGACCGCGCGGGATGATTGTTGCCTTGTGAATGGGGTCAGACGCGGGTTCAAGCAGCGCGACCAAAGCATGGCCGGCTTCGTGATAGGCGGTCATTTTCTTTTCATCATCGGTCATCACGAGGGATTTCCATTCGGCCCCCATCATCACCTTGTCTTTTGATGCTTCAAACTGCGCCATCGACACCAAGCGTTTGCCCAGTCGTGCTGCAAGAAGTGCGGCTTCGTTGACGATGTTGGCAAGGTCTGCGCCCGAAAATCCGGGGGTTCCCCGCGCGATGACGCGTGCATCAACATCGGGAGCAAGCGGTACTTTTTTCATATGAACCGAAAGGATTTTTTCGCGCCCTTCGATATCGGGTAACGGCACAGTGACCTGACGATCAAAACGGCCCGGGCGCAGCAATGCTGGATCAAGCACATCAGGGCGGTTGGTTGCCGCAATGATGATGATGCCTTCATTGGCTTCAAAACCATCCATTTCGACCAGAAGCTGGTTGAGCGTCTGTTCGCGTTCGTCATTGCCATTGCCAACACCTGCACCGCGGTGGCGGCCAACGGCGTCAATTTCATCGATAAACACAATGCAAGGCGCAGATTTTTTCGCCTGTTCAAACATATCGCGCACGCGGCTGGCGCCGACGCCGACGAACATTTCAACGAAATCAGACCCTGAAATTGTAAAGAAGGGAACATTTGCTTCACCGGCAATCGCACGCGCGAGCAGGGTTTTACCTGTGCCGGGTGAACCAACCAGCAGCGCCCCCTTGGGGATTTTACCGCCAAGGCGCGAAAATTTGCTCGGATCTTTTAGGAAATCAACGATTTCTTCAAGTTCTTCGCGCGCTTCATCAATCCCTGCAACGTCTTCAAACGTGACGCGGCCCTGTTTTTCGGTCAGCATCTTGGCGCGTGATTTGCCAAAACCCATCGCGCCGTTGCCAGCGCCTTTTTGCATCTGACGCATGATGAAGAAACCGACAGCAAGAAACAATATGATCGGCAGCGATTGATAAAGAAGGAATTGGAGGAAGCTTGGGCTTTCCTCAGGCTTTCCGGAAACGTCCACACCGTTTTCCAACAGGCGTGATGCAAATTCTGGATCGGGAACGGCAAAGGTTTTGAACGGCGCACCATTTTTCAATTGGCCGGAGATGACATCGCCCGATTTAACAACCGATTTCACCTTGCCCGCATCGACGCTGGCAACAAAGGTTGAATAGGTTATGGCAGTGGCTTTGGGATCGGATGACCGTCCATCAAAAATCGATACGAACAGCGCCAAAGCTGCCAAAATAGCCACCCAGATGGCTACGCTGCGCATCCACGGGCTCAGTGTCGGGCCTTTATCTTCATCCATCGCGTTTCCGCCTTTCAAAGCCTAGATAGGCGCTCCTCACTTAATGACAATGTAACGAAACATCAAAAAGTTCAGTTTTTTCGCCTTGGTGGCGCTTTTGTGAGGTGCCAGACGGCCCCGCCACGGCCCTTGATCGCCCCTAATGTAACTGTTTTTCCTTGATGAAGAGCAAATATCATGCGGTCAAGCGCGTCTCCGCGCGGGTTTTGCGCAGGAGCAAGGCGTTCAAAACAGGCCAATAAAATGCGTCGTTGCAATTCGCGCGGCACATCGGTTGGATTAAAAGAAATTTCGTCACCCGTTTCGGTCACACGTTCAACGGCTATGCGTTTTGCGCTCCAAGCCAAGGCAGTTTCAGCTTCAGAGAGGGCGTCGGCGCTATGGGCCGCCGCTTGTGGGTCCAGCCAATCCGCCGTTGCCAATGATTTTCGGAGGCGCGCGCGGTCAAATTGATCATTACGGTTGGTGGGATCATCAATCGGCGTAATTCTGCAGGTCCGCACGATCGTTTCGAGCTCCGCCTTGCGCCAATGCAGCAGCGGACGGACAACGCCTTCATTCACCGCGCGAATGCCCGCCAATCCACCGACCCCAGCCCCCCTATTGAGGCGCATGATCAGCGTTTCCAGCTGATCATCGGCATGGTGTGCGGTCATCAGGCACGCGAGATGTTCTTTTGCTGCCCATATTGTGAGCGCCTGATAGCGGGCTTTGCGCGCTTGATCAGACACATTGCCATCTTTGGCAACCGTGACGGGCAGGATAGAATGCGGGACGCCAAGGTTGAGGCAAATAGAAGCAACAAATTCTGCTTCAGCGCGAGATTCTGGGCGCAGGCCGTGATCAACTGTTGCGGCAACAACCAAGGGGAAAGCCGCCTGCGCAAGCAGCAGCAGGGCCACGCTGTCGGCGCCACCCGAGACGCAGACGCCGATTGGTTTTTCGAAATCTAATGCAGTGATATTCAGCGTGTCGCGTCGAAATCGCTCAACATCATTCGCCGATAGCGTGTCGATAATAAGCGTGTGATTAGGCGGAGCACTTGGCATCGGTGCGCCCTTTGGCAACCTTCGCCTTAAGGTCCGCGGTTGCAGTCGCAGCGTAAACTTCACTGAATTCGCTATAGACTTTACAGGCATCGGGCAGTTTTTTGAGGCGTGTTAGCGCAATGCCCAGAAAATAGAGGCTTTCGGACGCGCGCTCACCCTTCGCATTTTTGGTGTAGTTTTCATAAAATGCGACGGAGGCCAGTGCGGGTTTACCTTCATCAAGATAGGCACGGCCAAGCAAATTCTGGGCATAGCTCGCGCGTTTATGCTTTGGGTATTTCGCAGCAAATTCTTTCAGTTTCACTTGCGCTTCAGGATAGAGTTTTGCCGTCCAAAGGCGAAAACCATATGTATAGGCATCTTCCGCTGCGTCGCCAGTCGCGGGAATTTCAACGGCGGCAATGGCGGATTTTCGCGCAGGATCGGCCTTGGTCGCAGCGGCCGGTTTTGCAGTGGGTGCTGCTATGGCTGTTTTGACGGGCGTTGCTTTGGGTGGTGCTGCCGCAGGCACTGTGATGACAGTCGGTTTGGCCGTTGCGTCTCCGCCGCCTTCCAATGCCTTCAGCCGCATATCGTTGTCTGACTGCAGCGCTTTTAACGCGTCTTCCAATTTTCTCAGGCGGTTGCCATCGGTTTCGACTTGGCCCGTCAAAGATTTAATCTGCGCTTCCAACGCATCAACGCGCGCTGTCAAATCGGTAATGGGGGCACTGGAGGGCGATGTCGTTGCCGTAGCGGCAGGCGCCGTCGAAATTTCGGGCACAAGCGCCGTGCCATTTGGAAATATTTTACGTTGCACCGCGCGCATTTCTTTTTCCAATTTGCCGACGCGCAAATCAATGCCGTCTGTCTGTGCCATGACGGGAGCAGCAGCAATTGTGGACAATAGGATGATAGAAATTAGGACACGCCGCATGGCAGGTCACCTCCCCAAAAAATACGCAATACTAAAATCTGTGTGAACCAGTGCAGCCGTGAGATCAAGGCTGCGTTGATGACGGAGGAACGGCTGAGGTTATAGGCGCAGCAGGAGAAACCAGAGGCGTGCGGGCGGTTAATGCCGCAGCGCTGACGCCTACATCCTTGACGGTTGCCTCAGCCGGACCAAGCGGCGCAACGTCTTTGCCCCCGACGGTGACCCGGATTTGGTCGGCACGCCCGGTGCGGATCATCGGATCAAGGGCGTCGGCGGGCAGCAAAACTTTCGCCTGCTTTCTTTTCGCCTTCAAACAAGACCTTGTCATTTTTATCATAAATACGGAACCACACCGCTTCCTTTGCGGTTAACAAAACCGCGCCGCTTGGGGCTAGTGGAATTTCTGCTGTCCCTGCCTGTGCCTGAACTGCGGGTGTCGGGGTGACAGTGTCAACGGGACTTTCGAGAGCGATAGGATCATTTGTGAAATATCCGCTCCGCCATATGCCGTAAGCGATGCCGATCAAAAGCGCGATGGCAAGCCCGGTCCATGCGAGTGTTTTTGATGGCACGCGCGTAGGATCAGCAGTGTCATAATCAGCATGATCCATGCGCGCGTCATGCGAATCCATGCCAAGTTCAATGCGCAGGTCGTGAGCAAGGGCGACTTCATCTTCACCAACCACGCGCGCAAATGCTTTCACAAACCCGATGCAATAGGTTGATCCGGGCAGAGCGGCATAATCGCCGGTCTCAATTGCCGCCAGATGGCGTTGGGGAATGCGGGTGCGTGTTGCGATGTCCGCAAGGTCCATACCGGCTTTGATGCGGGCAGCGCGCAGCTTATCCCCCACGCGAACAGGGAACATCACACTCTCTTCAGCATCCTGTTCGGGTGCATCGGCATCGACCATATATACTCTCCAGATCCGCGCGTTGGCTGGACCACGACCATTAGAGGTTTTTTCAGCGAATGCGCGCTGTGTCAACGCACTTTCGGGGAAGTGAGGCCTAAAGCAGTTCAACGTTGTTTGCGTGTGCCCACTCTTGAAGAGCATGACGCATATTTTGCGGCGGCGTTGCGAGCAAAGGCAGCATATCCGCGCGCAGCTTTGCGAGATCAAGACTGCGGATCATGGCTTTGACTGGGCCAATTGCCGCAGGCGTGATGGACAGGCGGTCGATGCCCAAGCCCAGTAAAGTCATCGCCTCTAATGTCCGCCCACCCATTTCACCGCAGACGGTCACAGGAACGTTAGCGGCGCGAGAGGGGTCGGCAATCCGTTTCAAAAACCGCAAAATTGCTGGGCTTAACCAATCATAGCGTTCGGCCAATTTGGGATTGGCGCGGTCGGCTGCAAACAGAAACTGGGTCAGATCATTGGTGCCGATCGAGAGAAAATCGACCTTCGGCAACAATATGTCGAGGCACTCGGCAAGGGCGGGCACTTCCAACATTGACCCATAACGAATGCACAAAGGCAGATGTTTGCCGCGTCCCGCTAGCCACGTGCGCTGCGCCTCAAAAATGGCTTTGGCTTCATCAAATTCCCAAGGTTCCGAAACCATCGGAAACATGACGTTCAGGGTGCGGCCGGCGCCAGCCTCGATCAACGCGCGTGCTTGCGCTTTCATCAATCCACCGCGTTCAAGCGCGACCCGCAGTGCGCGCCAGCCCATCGCCGGATTTTCTTCATCTTCATTGTCATTGCGCAGATAGGGCAAGGCCTTGTCACCGCCAATATCGACGGTGCGGAAAACGACAGGGCGTTCACCGGCGGCATCCAGAACGTCGCGGTAGAGACGCTGTTGCCGTTCGCGTTGCGGCATGGTGGCCGAAACCAGAAATTGAAACTCTGTGCGGAACAGGCCGATGCCGTCCGCCCCCGTCATATCAAGGGCTGCGACATCATCGCGCAATCCGGCATTCACCATTAAAGTGATGCGAACGCCGTCGATTGTGGTGGGAGTTTCGGACTTCAGTTTTGCAAAGGCGGCGCGGCGTTTTTGGCTGATGGCCAATTTGGTTTCGAACGCTTCTTCCATCGCCGCAGTGGGGCGCGCGAAGACAGTCGCTTGCGCCGCATCGAGCAGCAGAAGATCATTTTCTGCGATCATGCGTTTTACATCTTTTACACGTCCCAAAACGGGCACGCCCATTGCCCGCGCCACAATAATGACATGTGCGGTGAGCGATCCTTCCTCAAGGATGACACCCTTCAACCGGCGACGGTCATATTCAAGGAGTTCCGCAGGGCCAAGGTTGCGGGCGATCAGGATGGTGTCCTGCCGGAGCCCTGCTTGCGCCGCTGATCCCAATTGTCCTGAAACGATCCGCAGCAGACGGTTCGCCATATCTTCCAGATCATGCATGCGGTCGGCGAGCAGGGGGTCGTCAATCTGCCGCATCCGCATCCGGGTGCGCTGCTGAACGCGTTCAATGGCGGCTTCGGCGGTCAGGCCGCTGTCAATCGCTTCATTGATGCGCCGCGACCAGCCTTCATCATAGGCGAACATTTTATACATTTCGAGCACTTCGCGGTGCTCACCGTCGCCACCAAATTCGGCTTGGTTGGCCATTTTGTCGATTTGTTCGCGCATTTTATCAAATGCGGAATAGACGCGGTGGCGCTCTGCTTCAGTGTCTTCGGCAACCGTATGTTCAATCGTGATCCGCGGTTGGTGATAGACGGCAAATCCGCGTGCCATTCCGTCTGCGAGCTTGAGCCCAGTGAGCGACTGCGCCGCTGTATTCTGCACTTTACTGCCGCGTGTTACCGCATTGTCGATCAGGCCAGCATTTGCGATCAGTTCCGATAAAACCATTGCAACTGTCTGTAATGCTTCAATTTCGACTTCATCATATTTGCGCGGATCAATATGTTGAACGCACAGAACGCCCACGGCGTCTTCCCGCCGCACAATTGGGGCACCAGCAAAGCTGTGGAACAGCTCTTCCCCTGTTTCAGGTTTATAAGCGAAATCAGGGTGGCTGGTGGCTTCATCAAGGTTCAGCACCGCAATTTGTTCAGCAATCGTCCCGACCAACCCTTCGCCCATCGCGAGCTTGGTAACGTGGACAGCCTCCTGGTTTAGCCCTTGCGTGGCGTATAATTCTAGCACGCCGTCGCGGCGGAGGTAGATTGAGCAAACCTCCGTTTTAAGGACGTCCGCAATGATCTGAACCACGCGGTTGAGTTTGGTTTGCGCGTTGCTGCGCGCGGCCATCACCTCGTGAAGGCGGGTGAGGATTTGACGTGAAGCGGAAGCGGAGGTTTCTGGCATATGCCTCCGCTATCAGATTGCGGCGCGGGATTCCAATGCTGCTTCTGCTTCGGCGATCAAAGTCGCCAAAATATCGGCAACGGGTTCTTCTTTTTTGACCATGCCAACGGACTGTCCTGCCATCAGCGACCCGTTTTCAATATCCCCGTCAATCACCGCGCGGCGCAGCGCGCCTGCCCAAAAATGTTCAATCTCCAGCTGCGCGGCCCCCATATCGACTTCGCCGCGGTCAAGCATACCGGCGACTTCCACCTGTTTGCGGGTGAATTCTTCGGTCCCGGCGTTTTTAAGCGCGCGAACGGGTATGACGGGCAGGCGCGGATCAATCTGAACGCTGGAAATGGCATCACGGGCAGAGGCGCGCAGGAACGCTTTTTTGAACGCAGGATGGGCGATACATTCGGTTGCGCACACGAGACGTGTGCCGATCTGGACACCGGCTGCACCCTGTTCAAGATAAGCGGCAATGGCTTCACCGCGTGCGATTCCGCCTGCGACGAAGACGGGCACTTGATCTGCGACTTCCGGCAATATCTCTTGGGCGAGCACCGAAGTTGAAACCGGACCAATATGACCGCCGGCCTCCATGCCCTCGATCACCAGCGCATCAACGCCAGACCGGATCAATTTTTTGGCAAGGCTGAGTGCTGGGGCGAAACAGATCAGTTTGGCGCCGCTGCCTTTGATGGTGTCGATGGAGCCAGCAGGCGGGAGGCCGCCCGCAAGGACCACATGGCTGACACGGTGCTTCGCGCACACCGCGATCAGGTCAGTCAGTTGGGGGTGCATGGTGATCAGGTTGACGCCAAAGGGCTTGGCTGTCAGCGCCTTCGTCGCGGCAATTTCTGTATCAAGCAATTCCGGGCTCATCGCGCCGCAGGCGATGACACCAAATCCGCCTGCGTTTGACATGGCAGAAACCAAGTTGCGGTCACTGATCCATGACATCGCACCTGCCATGATCGCGACATCAGAGCCAAGAAATGCACTGCCCCGCGCCATAAGAGTTGAAAGGCGGCTCACGCGGCTTCCTCCTCCGCGTCCAGTCCGTAGGCGGTATGAAGCACCCGCACGGCAAGCTCTGTCTCATCCTCATCGATCAGCACGGACACTTTGATTTCGGACGTCGTGATTGCCTGAATGTTGATGCCGCGCTGTGCAAGTGCGGTAAACATCGTCGATGCCACACCTGCGTGGCTGCGCATTCCGACACCAACAACAGAAATTTTTGCCACCTTGGTGTCATGAACCATATCACTATACCCAATGGCGTCTTTGCCTTTGGTCAGAACATCAAGCGCCCGGACAAGTTCAGCGCCCGGGACCGTGAATGTCACGTCTGTGGAACCGGTATCATGCGCGATATTTTGAATGATCATATCAACGTTGATGTTGGCTGCGGCAAGTGGTGAAAAAATTGCGGCCACGGCACCTGGACGATCTGGGACGGCGGTTAGTGTGATTTTGGCCTCATTCTTGTCGTGCGCTATGCCCGTGATAAGTTGCTGTTCCACGTCTGATCCTCCAATTTCATCATCACCGACAATCATTGTGCCGGGTAAATCTGCGCCGGGTTTGTCTTCAAAGGAGGACAGCACCTGAACGCGGACATTTTCCTTCATTGCCAGCCCCACAGAACGTGTCTGCAAGACCTTTGCGCCAACACTCGCGAGTTCGAGCATTTCTTCATATGTGACCTTGGCCAGTTTGCGTGCCTTGGGCACGATGCGGGGGTCGGTGGTGTAGACGCCGTCGACATCGGTATAGATGTCGCACCGGTCCGCCTTCATTGCAGCCGCAACCGCGACAGCCGACGTATCCGAACCACCACGCCCAAGGGTTGTGACACGGTTGTCATCACTCACCCCTTGAAAGCCCGGGATAACTGCAACTTCACCCGCAGCAAGTGCGGCATTGAGTGCGTCAATATCAATCGATTCAATCCGCGCCGACGCATGGGCATCGCTGGTATGGATCGGCAATTGCCACCCAAGCCAGCTGCGCGCCGGGACACCCATTGCTTGGAGGGTGATGGCAAGCAAACCGCTGGTAATCTGTTCACCCGCCGCCACCACGACGTCATATTCGCGGGGGTCATGAAGGGGGGAGGCTTCGCGACAAAAATTGACCAGCCGGTCGGTTTCACCTGCCATTGCGGAAACCACCACTGCCACTTGATTGCCGGATTCGACCTCTCGTTTCACGCGCGCGGCCACACTGCGGATCCGTTCTGTCCCCGCCATTGACGTGCCACCAAATTTCATCACGATCCGGGCCATGAGTTTCCTTACGTTTTGCGAGAAATGCCTTTGGCCTAAAGACGCCGTCCTGTTAAGGAAGGGGTATGAATAAGGCAAGCACTCCGTCAACAATTGACCCAAACGAAGCAACGCATTTTGGAGCCTTGGCGTCAGAGTGGTGGGATCCGAAGGGATCATCGTCCATGCTGCACAAACTCAATCCCGTGCGGCTTGGTTTTGTGCGCGCGGCCGTGAATGCGCATTGGGGGATAGACGCACGCGATTTCAGACCCTTGGCAAGCAAGACTGTGATTGATGTTGGATGCGGAGCGGGATTGATGTGCGAACCCCTGGCGCGTTTGGGGGGGCAGGTTACTGGTGTTGATGCAGCGCCTGAAAATATTGCTGTGGCTGCGGCACATGCGGCACATGCGGCAGGGCAGGGGCTGGATATTGCGTATCGTTGCATTGATGTCGCGACGGTGCAGGGGCAGTTTGATCTGGTGACATCGATGGAGGTGATCGAGCATGTCTGCGACCCTGCGTCCTTTATTGGTGCACTTGCAGCGCGATTGGCGACGGGTGGCCTCATGATCCTTTCAACCCCCAACCGCACGCCTTTGTCGCGGCTTGGCCTGATCACCGTTGGGGG
>JBEBKH010000060.1:0-15200 GCA_040079575.1 Chakrabartia sp.
TCTGCGCGCGCTGATATGTTTGTCGGCGCTGACGGAAAAGCATTGCCGTTTGTACAGGCTTTTCCAGGCGGGCGTTCGGTTGGTGTGCCGGGCAATATTGCGCTGATGGCCGATGCCCATAAAAAATGGGGCAAGGTCAAATGGGCCAAACTTTTCGCGCCCGCCATTCGACTGGCGGAGGATGGTTATCAGGTCACACCGCTGCTTGCGTCGCGGTTGAAGCAGATCAAAAGCATCTGGGTTGATTTCCCCGTAGCGCAGACGATTTACTGGCAGGATGGCCGCCCCAAGCAAGCGGGTGAAATTGTTAAGAACCCTGCGCATGCGGCACTGCTACGCGCGGTTGCGAAAAAAGGGCCAAGAGCATTTTATGCGGGGGCGAATGCCCGTGCGATCATCGCGGCAACCGCGACAGCGCAGCGCAATCCCGCCGTAATTACACTTTCAGACATTGCCGCCTATCGCGCACAAAATAAAGATGCGGTCTGCACAACGTACCGCCAGTATAAATTGTGCGGCATGGGTCCGCCTTCATCGGGCGCGACGACCGTATTTCAAATTTTGGGGATGGTCGAACGCTTTGATATGAAGGGCTTGGGCAAGGATTCACCCAAAGCGTGGCATCTGATCGCAGAAAGCATGATGCTGGCCTATGCCGACCGTGAGAAATATTTGGGTGACCCTGATTTTGTCAGTGTCCCTGTGGCGGGCATGCTCGACAAGGGCTATATTGCGGCCCGTTCGGCGCTCATCTCCCCCGATGCATCGCTGCCCAAATATGAAGCAGGCACGCCGCCCGGTGCTTCGCCACGGACTGCTGGTATTTCGAGTGAAATTGCGGGCACCACGCACTTTGTCGCGGCGGACGGCGCGGGCAACGTTGCCACGATGACATCAACGGTTGAAGGACCCTTTGGCAGCCAGCTGATTGCCAACGGATATTTCCTGAACAACGAACTGACCGATTTTACCTTCGTTCCTGAAAAGGACGGTGCGCCAGTCGCCAACCGCGTTGAAGCCGGAAAACGTCCGCTTTCGTCCATGTCACCGACGATTGTTTACGGCCCGGACGGTAAGGTGGTTCTGGCGCTTGGGTCCGCAGGCGGAAAACGGATCATCATGCATGTCGCAAAAACCTTGATCGGTGCGCTCGATTTTGGGCTTTCCGCGCAGGAGGCCATTGCTTTGCCAAATATTTATTTTGGCGGCGAAGCCGTGCTGGTTGAAACAGGCACAAGCCTTGACGCCATGCGGCCGGAACTTTCAAAATTGGGGCGGACGGTGGCTTCGGTGGAATTGGGATCAAAGGTCAATGCGATAGAAAAAACTCCACAAGGCTGGAAAGGGGCAGCAGACCCCCGCAGCGAAGGTGTGGCATTAAACGAATAAGGAAGAGGGGTCGTAAAGGTTATGCGCGAATTTGAGCATTTCCCAAATCTGGTCACGATGTTTTTCGTGCGCGCAGAAGAAAATGGTAACAAGCCATTTCTGTGGGATAAAATTGACGGTGAATGGCAACCGATCAGCTGGGCTGAAACCGCAAGGCGTGTGGCGTCGCTTGCTCAGTCATTGAAAGACATGGGATTGTCTGCGGGTGACCGCGTTATGCTCGTGTCTGAAAATCGCTCTGAATGGTGCATCGCTGATCTTGGCATTATGGCCGCTGGCTGCGTGACGGTGCCGACATATACGAGCAATACCGAACGCGATCATCAGCATATCATTGAAGATTCCGGCGCAAGTGCTGTGATTGTTTCGACGCCGAAACTGGCGCAGGCGATCATGCCCGCCGCAATTCGCGCCACCCGCGCAACCCATATGATTGGGATTGAAGATATGCGGGTCGGGCAGGCGGGGGCCGTTCAATTTTATGAATGGTCAAAATTGGTGGGCCGCACGGATGTTGATGTCGCGGCATGCGCCAAGGCGTGCGATTTCAAACGCAGTGATCTGGCTTGCCTGATCTATACCAGCGGCACAGGCGGCAGCCCGCGCGGCGTCATGCAGCATCACGGGGCAATCCTGTGCAATGTTGCGGGCTGTATCGATATTTTGTCGAATGATTTCGGCTGGGGGGATGAAGTGTTCTTGTCGTTCCTGCCGCTCAGCCATGCCTATGAACATTCAGGTGGGCAATTTCTGCCCATCGGTTTGGGCGGACAGATTTATTATGCAGAGGGGCTGGAAAAACTCGCTTCCAATATGGAGGAGGTGCATCCAACGATCATGGTCGTGGTGCCGCGCCTGTTTGAAGTGCTGCGCGCGCGGATGCTCAAAACCGTTGAGAAGCAGGGTAAGCTTGCGCAGGGCCTTTTGAAACGAGCGCTCAGTCTTGGGGCCAAGGATTTGTCAGGCGGTGTTCCGCTTTGGGATAAGCCGATGAACATGTTCATCAACAAAACACTGCGGCCCAAAATCCAAGCGCGGTTTGGGGGACGGATCAAGGCGCTGGTCTCTGGCGGCGCGCCGCTCAATCCAGACATTGGTGTCTTCTTTCACGCGCTCGGTCTGACATTGTTGCAGGGCTATGGCCAAACCGAATCCGCGCCGGTCATTTCCTGTAATAGACCCAAAGCAGGCATGAAAATGGACACGGTTGGGCCGCCGATGAAGGATGTCGAAGTCCGCATCGCCGATGACGGCGAAATCCTTGTGCGCGGCGAACTCGTCATGCACGGCTATTGGCGCAATGAAGAAGAAACGGCGCGCGTGCTTCAGGATGGCTGGCTCCATACCGGCGATATTGGGCATCTCGACAGCAAGGGCCGGATTGTCATCACGGACCGCAAAAAGGACATCATCGTCAATGACAAGGGCGATAATGTCGCCCCGCAAAAGGTTGAAGGGATGCTGACCTTGCAACCTGAAATCATTCAGGCGATGGTTTCAGGCGACAAGCGCCCTCATATTGTCGGACTGATTGTCCCCGATCCGGAATGGGCAATTGGGTGGGCGCGTGAAAATGATATTCCGTATGATTTGAAGGCGCTTTGCGATCTTCCTGCTTTCAAATCAGCAGTGATGGCCGCTGTTGATCGTGTCAACAAACAGCTGTCCGTTACGGAAAAAGTGCGCAAAATCACGCTCACCGCAAATGGTTTTTCCATCGAAAATGAACAAATGACACCGAGTTTGAAAATTCGTCGCCATATCATTCGCGAAATGTATGGCGACCGGATCGATGCGCTTTACGGTGGGTGATTACCCGCCGCGATAGGGCACAAAATCACCAAAGGAGCAGTGCCCGGTTTCAAACCCGGCTGACAGATCCGCGCTGCTGGCAATGTCCCCGCGGCACAGATCACCGCCTCCAAAACTGCGGATGATCAAAGCGCGGCCATTGCCAATGTCTTTGCAACTGCCGCGTGTTTCGTTGACATAGCTAAGCTTTTTCGAAACGCGGAACACCAATGTGTTTTCGCCGAAACTTTCAGGGCCGCTCGCGTCGCGGCTGCGGATACAGCTTTGCGGTTTTCCGGCAGTCTTTCCTGCCAGCGCGGTTTCGAGTTTTGCTTTTTCGTTCGCCTGATATTTCAGTGTGGCGGCAGAAGGCGGCCCGCTGACGCAGCCTGCCAGAATGGCAATAAGAGGAAACATAAGAAGAGTGCGCATATCATCGATCCTTCAAAAAATCCCTGCACGATCCTTATAGCATTTTTATCCGCGAAATCCATCCTTGGCCGCGCGCCGTTCCGCAAGCTGTTCTGCACTGACTGCGCGCATGAAAGGATTGGTGGCGCGTTCCAATCCTATGGTGGTTGGTACGGTTGCTTCCCCCATCGCCCGCGCCGCATCGACGCGCGCCATACGGTCGATCAATGCCTGATTGTTGGGCTCCGCAACCAATGCATAACGGCCATTGCTCTGCGTATATTCGTGCGCGCAGTAGACGATTGTCGCGTCAGGCAGCGTCGCGAGGCGGGCCATGTTGGCGAACATTTGTTCCGCTGTGCCTTCAAACAAGCGCCCACATCCCATCGCGAACAACGTGTCGCCAACAAAAATGATGCCTTCATGCGCAAAATGAAAGGCGATGTGTCCCGCGGTATGGGCGGGGACGTCGATCACTTCGGCCTTGGTTGTGCCAAATGCCACGCTGTCGCCGCCCCTGACCTGCACATCTAGCGTCGGGATGCGTTCAAATTCTGCCGCTGGCCCCGTGATAATGCACCCGGTTGCGGCCTTGATCTCCGCATTGCCGCCGGTGTGATCTGGATGCCAGTGCGTGTTCCAAATTTGGGTGATTTTCCATCCCAGTTCGTTCGCTTTTGCAAGAACGGGCGCTGCGACGGCCGGGTCAACCACCATCACCTCTCCCGATATGCTTTCGCGGACGAGCCAGATATAATTGTCCGACAAAACGGGGATGCGGATGACCTCAACCGCCATATTACCAATGCCCCGTATTTGGCATCGACGCCCAGGGTTCTTGCGGCGGCAGGCTGCCATCCTGCAACAGTTCAATCGAGATATTATCGGGGGTGCGCACGAACGCCATATGGCCATCACGCGGGGGGCGGTTGATCGTCACGCCTGCGTCCATCAACCGCTGGCATGTAGCGTAAATATTATCGACACGGTAGGCGAGGTGGCCGAAATTGCGGCCTTCGCCGTAGTTTGCTTCATCCCAATTGTGGGTGAGCTCGACCTGCGCGTCGGTGTCGCCGGGCGCTGCGAGAAAAATCAGGCTGAACCGCCCCGCTTCATTGTCATATTGGCTCAGCTTTTCGAGGCCAAGAAGTTCAAAAAAAGCGACGGTCGCGGCGGGATCCGACACGCGGATCATGGTGTGGAGATATTTCATGGCTGACAAGTAGCATGAATTAAGGGGCAGGTGCAGCCTTGAATTGATCCAATGCTTTGGTTGCCGATTTTCCCGAAACACTCTCAGGAGCCAGTTTGACGGCGGCTTCCCAAGCGGTTTTTGCAGCGTCAGCTGATCCGCTGGCCATCGCGATGTTACCCGCTTCTAGCGCGACAGACGCATCATCGGGCGCGCGGTTTAGGGCTTCAGCAATATCAGCCTGCGCACGTGTCAGATCACCAGCGCGCCGTGCCAATGTCGCGGAGAGCAGCCAGCCAAGCGGGTCAGCGGGCGCAAGCTTGATGGCTTCATCAATATCCTTGCGTGCGGCGCTGACGTCTTTGAGCGCAACGAGTGCACGGGCGCGGTCCAGATGGACTTCGCCCGCCTCCAACCCTGTTAAGACACCGCTCGCAAGGGCGGCATCAAATGCCGTCCGTGCCTTTGCGGCATCGGTCGCAGCAAGCGCCGCATTGCCCGTTTGCACCCATAAATTCGTAGCGCGGCCATCTCGTTGTTTTTCCGCCTCTTGCGCCGCCTGTTCAAATGCGGTTGCGGCGGCCGCCCAACGGCCAAGGGCTGCATAAGCCAGCCCAAGACATTGTCGCGCGGGTACGCCGCCGCCTTCAATCCGCCACGCCCCAGCGGCGTCAATCGCCTTTGCGGGATCCGTGTCGATCAGGGTGATGCAGGCATCAAACCTCTGTTCAGATACCGTCAGTGGGGCAGGGGAGGCCGCAGCTGCGGCGGCAATCAGCAACAGCATCATAGCGCTTTCATCATATGGTCAAGGGTAGAGATCAAAACGGCAATATCCTGTTCGCGTGACAATCGATGATCTCCGTCTTTGATGATATGGACCTGCACATCAGATGAACGCAATCTGTCAGCAAGCTGGATTGAAATGTGCCACGGGACATCGGGGTCGGATTGGCCGTGTATCAAGCGTACGGGGCAATCGATCGGCATTTCAGCACTCAAAATGCAATGCTCCCTGCCTGATTGCCAGAATGCTTTGGTGGTGATCATCGGTTCAGGGCCGTAATCCGACGGGCGAGACAAAGCGCCTTGCGAACGGATCACATCCTTTTCCTCTGATGTGAATCCCCAATCCGTAAAATCGGGGGCTGCGGCAATGCCAATTAACCCCATGACTTTGTCTGGTTTGGCCAGTGCGATCAAGAGCATGAGCCACCCGCCCATCGATGATCCGACCAGGATCACGGGCCCCTGAATGACGTTGTTGATGATGAGCAGCGCATCATCGCGCCAACGGTCCAGGGTTCCGGCTTCAAACGTGCCTTCGCTCTCCCCGCATCCGGAATAATCCAGTCGCAGAAAAGCGCGGTTTTGCGCAACGGCCCAGCGTTCCAAAGCCTGCGCCTTGCTGCCCAGCATATCCGAAGCATAGCCCGGCAAGAAAAGGATGGTTGGCGCATTTCCAGAGACATGACGAAAGGCAATTTTGATGCCATCAGGCCGTGTCACCCACTGGGGCGGTGTTATATGATCCATTCTATGGTGCGGGCGTCGCGATTTGCACCTCGGCTTGCGACAATGCGGGCATGCAATCTATTGATGGTGGTGCTGCCGGTTGTTTTGCAAAAACGGGGAATGAATGCATGGACCATCGCCCCTAATCCTCCCAAGATCATGATGAAGCCAAAGCGTGATGCAACGCCAAAATGTTGGCCATAGGTTTCGCCGACTTCGGCAGGATGATCGAGGAAGAATTTACGAAACATTGGGAACTCCGTCATGAACCACCACATTATCGTGGTTCAGAACATAAAGCCATCATCCTTGGCGACATTGGGATCATCATGGCATGAATCGAGTATCGCGCTCCATTGGTCTGGTGTGATCGCGGCTGTGTAAGTGGTTCCCTTAACCACTGAGTTACGGAATGATTTTTCACGGGATTCTGACAAAGGATGGCTCGACAAATATCCAAGCGCAGCCGACGCCTTACCCAGTTTCTTTTCATCCTTGCCAATGCGTTCAAAAAAGCCCGCCGTATCAATCGGCGATATTTTCGCCTGTTTCATCAGTCCTATCGCGTGCGTATCTGCTTTTGATTCGGCGTCACGCGAATAGGTGGCGGAGATCATGGCGTTTACATAGCCGGTGGCGTCGCTGTTAAACCCGCCCATCAAAACGCTAAGCCCGGTTTGACGCAGCAAAGCCTGCATGACATCGCGGTTGCGGACATGCCCCATTTCATGCCCCAAAACCCCCGCCAATTCGTCGGGTGATTTTGATTCCTGCAAAAGCCCCCGGAAAATAACGATCTTCCCACCAGGCAGCGCAACGGCGTTGACCATGCTGATATTGGCAATCTGTATTTCAATGGGAGGTCCGCTCGGATCAAGCCGATTTGATAGGGCATTGAGTGCCGCACGGCTGCCCGGCCCGTTACAAAACCGCCCTCCAAAATCCCCCACCATCGCATCACCGAGCTTCTTCTCCCAACTTTGCGGGACAAAGGGGGCGACCCAATCCGGGGCTTTAATACCGATAAACAACGCGACTGCTGACACAGCTGCAAATGCACCTGCCGCAGGCAGGAATCCGAAGCGGTCGATCACATGACCGTATTTGGCGGGCGGTGTAATTAATTTTGCAATTGTATCCGGCACGGGCTGTGCAAAACCAATTTGCCAACCGCGCCGGTTTTTAAGGCCGTAAACAAGATCGCCATTTTTGACGCCGCGTGGCAACAGGTCAGTCCAGGCATGGACCACGCCCACTCCGGCATCCGTCCGCAGTTGAAACCCATGTTCAACGGGGACGAGTTCTGTGTCATAACGGACACCGCTGACCCCGTCATAATGCCAAACGAATAGGGTCATAGCGGTCAGATTGCCCCCATATCAAACGCGTCCAACAGGCCTTCTCCCTGTTTGATTTCACGCGTGTTTGATTGGGTCAGGCTGGCGAGGTTGATTTCACCGCCTGCTTCCAAATGTCTGACAAAAAAGCTCCAGTTGCGATAACGGATCAGTGGCCCCACCAGTCCGAAGGGGATCGCAAAAGCAACGCCGAAAATAGCCAAGGTTAGCAAGTCACTTGGCAGAGGGCTTTGCCCGGGCTGGAGGGTCGCAAAGTTGGACAACAGCCCAAATGCACCAAGTGGGATCATCGCAGCTGCGCCCGCCAAAATCCAGAGACCGACATTGCCGAGGAAGAGTTTGACCCAATCCTTGGTCCGCGCGGTGAATTCAAATTCCAATGTCGAACGCCGCATCGTGTTTATGACTTCACGCAAATAAGCCGCGTAAAAAACCAATGCGGCGAGCGGCCATAGGACGTAAAAAGCCAGTACAGCGAGGACGATCAGGGCGATCATTGCTGCGGGGGGACTGTCGGACTCTATGCCGCCTGCCGCAGTCGCCATACCAATCGGCACAAGAACGATAAAAAGCAGGATGATAATGGCAAATGGCGCCACATAGGCAAGAAGGTAGCGCGGCATCAGCTTACCCCATTCGGGAGCTGAATGGAATTTGTGCGGACCAAAACTCATGGATTCCCAACGCTGTTTCCACAGGCTGACCATTGACCACGGAAACAGCAAAGCGGCGCAGAGATAGGCCACGATATTTTTCCACAGCCACGACCAGCCGTAATGCCAACCCGCATCATCGCTACCGCCGTGAATGCCGTGCCAATATGTCCGGCTCAGCCGGTAACGCAGCCCACGGAATGTGGCGACGCCGGCCAGAAAGAGCAGGAAAATATAAATTCCAGCGATCATCACTCCGGCGATTTTGCCGTAACCTTGCAGTGCCAATCCTTGGAGGATGAGGTTGAGAACAAGAAAGGGAAGACCAAATAACAACAATGCGATCAGGAAACCGAAGAAAAGTTCCAAACCAGTGCCGGTCCATTCAAAAGTGTCGTCAATGAAGCGCGTTTTGCTCCATAAATATTGGCGTTCGCGCACTGTGCCCCAAAAGCGGTAAAACCCAAGCGTAACAATGGTCAAAAATAAATTGGAAAGGGCAATAGGAAGAAGTTCACGCCAATCGCCGTCAAAAGACAGTGCCGTTTGATCCTGATTCCCAATACCCATTTAACGCACCCCAGTTTGATTGAGTTGCTGGGTTTCATTATTGACCAAAAACGTCAACCCTAGATCGTGGTTTATGCAGCTTTTCGAAGCGAAGGCGCATGGGGTGGTTCGATTTCAGGCGGTTCTGGAGGGTCAAGCTGGCCTTCCCATTTTGCAACGACCGCCGTCGCCACTGCATTGCCGACAACATTGGTGCCTGAACGGCCCATATCAAGGAATTGGTCAATTGCGAGGATCAAGACCAGTCCAGCCTCTGGAATACCAAATTGCGCCATCACGGCTGAAATCACAACAAGGCTTGCGCGCGGCACGGCCGCCATGCCCTTTGAGGTGATCATGAGTGTGAGCAGCATCGCGATCTGCTGTCCCCAGCTCAATTCAATCCCGTAAACCTGGGCAATAAACAACGTTGCGAAGGTCATATACATCATCGAACCGTCAAGGTTGAACGAATAGCCAAGCGGAAGCACGAAGCTTGCAATTTTGGGTGGCACCCCGAAACGGTCAAGTGCCTCCAACGTCCGAGGATAAGCGGCTTCAGATGAAGCGGTCGAAAATGCGAGCAATATGGGTTCGCGAATATAACGGATCAAAGTGCCAGCACGTTTGCCAATCACCAAGAAAGCCGCAAGTCCAAGAACCAACCACAGCACCAACAGTCCGAAATAGAAACTGCCGATAAACCAGATAAAGGTACTGAGGATGCCCAAGCCGTTGATCGCAATAACCTTTGCCATCGCGGCAAAGACCGCAAAGGGCGACATGCGCATCACATAATCGGTGACTTGCAGCATGATGTGCACCAACGCATCAATGCCCTTGGTAATTGGATCGGCCTTTTCACCAATCGCCGTCATTGCAACGCCAAAAAAGAGCGAGAAAATCACGATCTGGAGGATGGTATTATTCGCCATCCCTTCGATAACCGATTTGGGAAACATTTCCGCGACGATGGTGAAGATATCGCTCGCAGGCTTGGCGATGCCAGCGGTCGCATCCGGCGGAGGCAGGATAAGGCCGGCGCCGACACCGGGTTGGAGGATATTGACCAGCACCATGCCCAGCACCAGCGACACCACGGTCGCGCCCATGAACCAAGTGATCGTTTTCAGCCCAACGCGCCCAAGAGATGCAGTATCCCCCATATGGACGATCCCAGACACCAAAGTGGCAAAGACCAATGGCGCGATGATCATTTTGATCAACCGCAGGAAAATGGAGGTGACAAGACCGAACCATTTGCCAATTTCTTCCAAAACAAGCGGATCGGCGATGGTGCCGTGCAGGACAGCGCCAACGATTATGCCAAGTGCGAGGCCGATCATAATGTAAAGTGTCAGCCGTTTGGCCATAATATGCTCCCGCTTTATTTTGCATCTATGGACGCGATTGCGGCCTATCCGTCAAGGCGTAGTAGCAAATCCTGCGCAAATAGGCTGAGTGTATCATCGCGCGCACCCATGATGATGATGCGGTCACCGGGCTGGGCAAGCGCGATAAGCCGTTCGCCGCAGGTGGCGCGTTCCGCAACATATTCTGCCTTGCCGCCCGCAGCGGTGATGGCGCCAATAATGCTGTCACTGCCAACACTGCGATCCACAGTGCCACCAAAATAAACAGGGTCAGGCATTAGCAAAATGTCATCTTCCCGCATATCGCGGATAAAGGTCTGGGCGAGTTCATCGCCCATTTGCTTGAGCGGGCCATAACCGTGGGGCTGGAAAAAAATCAGCAAACGGCCAGGAAACGCATGAAGCGTTGCCAAGCTTGCGGCGATCTTATCGGGGTTATGACCAAAATCATCAATTATGGTAACGCCGTTTGCCGTGCCAACGACTTCCAATCGGCGGCGCAAGCCAGTGAAACCGCCAATCGCCGCAGCGGCTTGATGCAGGTCAATACCCGCCGCATGCGCAGCGGCCAAGGCGGCGAGTGCGTTTGAAACGTTGTGACGTCCGGGCACTTGGAGCGAGACGGGCACTGAGTTGACAGAAAAACTGATGCCGTCGGCGCGTTCGACAATATCTGCGGCCACGAAGTCTGCGCTGCTATTGTGCAAGGAATAGGTGAGGATATGCTTCGCCGGATGGGTTTTGGCCATTGCGGCAACCTCATCATTATCAAGATTGAGGACTGCAATCCGGGCCTTGCCAATAAAATCTGCAAATAGCGCGCGTAGTTCATCCATGGATTTATGATCCAATGCGATGTTGTTGAGCACCGCAATGTCAGGATGGTACAGCGCGATGGAGCCGTCGCTTTCATCGACTTCGCTGATAAACGCCTTCCCTTGACCAACACGCGCACTGGCAAAGGGGGCGTCGGGAGTGATAAAGTTTTTCATCACCGCGCCGTTCATGATTGTCGGGTCTTGCTTTAGCGCGTGAAATATCCAGCCGATCATGCCCGTGACGGTTGATTTTCCGCTGGTGCCGCCAACCGCTATGCCCTGTGCGCTGGCATTGAGCAGCACAGCGAGCAGGTCTGCGCGGCGCATCCGCTGTGCCCCGATACGGTTTGCAGCGACAATATCGGGAACGGTTTCTTCAACAGCGGTTGACGCCACGACGATCTGATCCGCACTCACAATGCCGCTGCCGTCCTGAGGGTAAAGGCCAATGCCCTGACGCCGGAGGGCGTCAAATTTTGGCGTGGTTCGCCCTTGATCGAGGGACCGGTCTGACCCAGATACGCTGTGTCCTTGCCCAGTGACGATCAGGGCAAGTGGCATCATGCCCGATCCGCCAATGCCGCAGAAGAAATAAGAGTTTGGAGGCGCTGTCATTCCGCAGCGGGTAACCGCAATCGCGCAAGGAGGCCACCCATATCCTCGCTTTCTTCAAGCATCACTGTGCCGCCGTAAATCTCAGCAACATCGCGCACGATCGCGAGGCCAAGTCCAGTTCCGGGTTTGCTCGTATCAAGACGCGCGCCGCGGTTGAACAATTTATCACGGTCCTCCGCATTGATCCCCGTGCCGTCATCCTCAATCTGGAATTCGACGAAATCGCCGTCTTTGGCAATGGTCACAAAAACGCTGCCGCCGCCGTATTTCGCCGCATTTTCAATCAAATTGCCCCGCATTTCATCCAAATCCTGGCGCTCGACATGTGCCGACAGATTTTTGTCGCCTGTAATGTCAAACCGGACATGAGGATAAAGCCGGGAAACGGCGCGTTCTACAGATTCAAGTGATGGCCAGGCCTCTGCACGGCTATGTGCACTGCCCCGACGCCCTACGGCACGCGCACGGGCAAGATGGTGATCAACCTGACGCCGCATTGTTGCTGCCTCGCGTATGACCGTGTCATCCAAATCAACCGCCTTTGCGGTCGCCGCGTTCATAATCACCGTCAACGGGGTTTTGAGCGCGTGGGCCAGATTACCCGCATGTTCCCGCGCTTCTTCTGCCTGACGTTCATTATGGTCAAGCAGGCCATTAAGCTCTTCCACCAAGGGAGCCACTTCACTTGGCAAGTCGGTGGATGCCACGCGCTGTGATTTGCCGGTGCGCATATCGGCAATCGATTGGCGCAATTGGCGCATTGGCCACAATCCATACAAAGTCTGCAACGCGGCCATCGCAATTAACCCAAGTGCCAATAAGGCGAAACTGCGCACCAGTGTCTTTCGCAATGTGTCGATTTGTAAATCGAGTTCTTCGCGCGACTGCGCCACCTGAAACCGCCATTTGGTCGATGATGTTGGCAAAACAATATCACGTTCAACGACGCGAATTTGTTCGTCACTAAATTCGCGACTGTCATAAAGATGCGCTTTTGCGTCGCCGTGGCTCAGCTGGACTTTGAGCGTGCGGTCCCAGAGGGAACGCGACGGAAAGGGCTCAAAACCCTTGCCGCTGATCTGCCAATATAATCCCGAATAGGGTTCCAGAAACCGTTGATCGCCCATCGGGCGGTTAAGGCGGACTTCACCGTCCGGACCAATTTCGGCTGACGCGATCATCTGGGTCATGACATATTCTAGACCGCCATCGAAATTGTCGGTGATCGCATTGATGAGAACGCGGTCCAGCGCAAAACCGCCGCCGACAAGCAGAACCGAAATCCACGCAGCGGCGATCATGATCATGCGTCGGCTGAGCGAGCCGCTGCTGCGGCGCGCTTCGGTATGCGTCATATCAGCCTGTCGGTTCTTCAAGGCTATAACCAAGGCCGCGAATGGTGGTGATCACGTCAGGCCCCAATTTCTTGCGAATGCGGGTGACGAACACTTCAATCGTGTTGGAATCGCGATCAAAATCCTGATCATAAATATGTTCAATCAATTCGGTGCGCGACACCACTTTGCCCTTGTGATGGAGCAAATAGGAGAGAAGTTTATATTCCTGCGCCGTCATTTTGACGGGTTCACCAGCAAGGGTGACTCGTCCTGAGCGTGTGTCAAGGCGGACATCGCCGGCGATCAGTTCAGATGACGCATTGCCGGAAGCACGCCGAATAAGCGCACGAAGTCGTGCAATCAGTTCCTGTGTCTGAAACGGTTTGGCAAGATAATCATCTGCACCAGCATCAAGCCCCGCGACCTTATCAGACCAGCTGTCGCGCGCCGTTAAAACCAGAACAGGGGTGACTTTCCCCTCTTTGCGCCAGCGATCAAGCACAGTCAGGCCGTCAATTTCGGGCAATCCAAGATCAAGAATGATCGCATCATAATTTTCGGTTGAGCCCATATAATGGCCATCCTCACCGTCGGTCGCGAGATCGACAGCATAACCATTTTGCTCAAGTGTATTTTTTAACTGATTGCCCAGTGTTGGCTCATCTTCGACGATCAAAACCCGCATGAAATTCCCCTTAATTTTGGGTGTGATACGTCTAATTTCCGGCTTGGGCAATAATGGCCCCAGACCGGCCATCAACATCAATCCAAATAACCGATGAAGCACGCACAAATTTGAGGCGATAGCGCAACGACCCTGCATCAAATTCAGCACCGATATAATCCGCGCCGCGCCGCTTCATTGCGGGACCAACGTTGGTTTCAATCTGACGCAATGATTGGATTGTGCCTTTCCGCAATTCTTCGCGCACACCGCTTTGTTCATCACGACGTCCCTGTTGCGCAAGTGCAGTGTCAGCACCCCCGCTAAGGAGAATCGCCATCAACGCAGCGGAAAAACAGGAATTGCGTAACACCATGGGTTGTGGGCATAGGCATCCTCCATTGAATAGGCCATGAATGGTTTGCTCATATTTTGTTAGTCTTTTTGAAGTTTTTATCATGGCAGCACCGGTTTTAAGTTATGAAGGCCTTGGCCTTGTTCAAGGATCAGGGTGGCTGTTCCGTGATCTCAATATGTATATCGGGCCACGTGATCGCTTGGCGTTGATTGGCCGCAACGGCGCAGGAAAGACCACTTTATTCAAATTGCTGGCCGGTCAGATTGACTGTGACGAAGGGCGTCGGATGATTGTTCCCGGCACACAGGTTGTGCTGTTAGAACAAGAACCAGACTTGCGCGGCTTTGCAACATTGCTGGATTACGCCGTCAGCGGTGACAATGGCCTTGCGCTTCATGAGGTCGAATCAATCGCCGATCAAATTGGGATTGATTTGTCGCGGGAAGCCGCAACCGCAAGTGGCGGTGAGCGCCGCCGCGCCGCAATCGTTCGTGCGCTGGCGATCAATCCTGATGTCTTGTTGATGGACGAACCGACCAATCATCTTGATCTTGCGGCAATCACTTGGCTGGAGGACTGGTTGAGTCGGTTCAGTGGCGCATTTGTTGCGATCAGCCATGACCGGACGTTTCTCACACGGTTGACGCGGTCGACACTGTGGCTTGACCGCGGCACAGTGCGCCGCGCTGATGTTGGTTTTGGCGGATTTGATGCGTGGCAGGAGAAGGTTTTTGCCGACGAAGCGCGCAACGCAGAACGGCTTGATGCGCGGTTAAAACTGGAACAGCATTGGCTCGAACGCGGGGTGACCGCGCGGCGGAAACGCAATCAAGGGCGCTTGGCTAAGCTTGGCGAAATGCGCGCGCAACGTGCCGCGATGATGGGGCCAATGGGCACGGCAAAGCTTGGTATTGCGAGTGATGATGTGCGGTCAAAATCGGTGATTCAGGCCGAAAAGGTGACAAAGCGATTCGGCGACCGTGCGATTATCAAAGATTTTTCGGTGCGGGTGCAACGCGGCGACCGGATCGGGATTGTCGGCGCCAACGGCGCGGGCAAAACGACATTGCTAAAATTGCTGACTGGAGAAATCGCCCCAGACGAGGGTAAAATAACGCTCGCGAAGACCCTCAACGGGATCATTATTGATCAGCAAAGAGCGCTGCTTTCGCCTGAA
>JBEBKH010000061.1:0-14295 GCA_040079575.1 Chakrabartia sp.
GCAGCGCCCCGGTTAATTCTGGAACATAGGCGATGGATCCGCCGCCAGCACCGACTGTTTTGACATCCAATGAAGAGGCGCGGACCGATAAATGACCAACCTCAGTCGTGCGCACACGGCGGGGTTCAAGATTTTCGATCAGGGCGACATCGGTTGATGTGCCCCCGACATCGAGCGTCAGGATATTCTTAAATCCTGCATTTTGGGCAACCCACAAAGCACCCGTCACACCGCCAGCAGGACCAGACATCAAAATATTGACCGGATGCTCTTGCGCTTTTTCGGCTGACATCAAACCACCATCGGAACGTAGGAGAGAGAGGTTTCCGGCAAATCCCGAATGGGTGAGTTTCGCGCGCAAATTGCTGATATAGGTGCTGACAACCGGTCGCACAGCCGCATTGGCGACCGTGGTGAGGGTCCGTTCATACTCTTGCATTTCCGGCAAGACCTGGTGGCTGAGCGACACGGGAATATCGGGCAAAATCTCTTGAGCAATATCGCCCACCCGTTTTTCATGTGCGCCGTTCATATAGGCATTGATCAGCGACACTGTGATGGCTTCGACGCCTTGTGCCTTTAGATAGAGCAAGGCCTGGCGAATAGTGTCATCGTCCACCGGGCGCACTTCGTCCCCTGCGGCGTTCATGCGACCCGTAATTTCGACCGTGTCTTCCAGCGCCGCCAGTGGTTTTGGCTTTGGCCAGATGATCCATCCGGCCAATCCGCCAGGCACGAAACTGCGCGCAATTTGCATGATGTGGCGGTGACCCTGCGTGGTGATCAAGCCCACGCGTGCACCCTTACCCTCCAGCATGGCATTGGTCGCAACAGTGGTCCCGTGCAGGAAGAGCTCAATTTCCTTTGGACTGATTTCGGCCTTGGCACAGATTGCGTCCACGCCGTTGAGGATGCCAATCGAAGAGTCCGTCGGCGTGGAAGGCGTTTTGTGGCGCCAAAAGACTCCACTGGCCGCGTCAAACAGCAAAAGGTCGGTAAAAGTACCGCCGACATCAACACCAAGCCGATAGGTCATCTGGCTATTATCCTCTTGATTGCATTGGTTTGGGAAAAGGACCTGCACGCGCAACCATTGCCGGCAGGGTCTTGTTCATAACGCCGCTAAGCCATTGATTGGCCGCGATCAGGCGGAAAAGGTCAACGCCCGTCGCCATACCGGCGCGTTCAAGCATATAAATGACGTCTTCACTTGCCACATTGCCCGCTGCACCCGGCGCAAACGGACAGCCGCCGAGCCCGCCAAGCGATGCATCAATGCTGCGTGCCCCAGCCTGAACTGCCGCCCAGACATTGGCCAGGCCGGTGCCGCGCGTGTTGTGAAAATGAACACGCACCGGCAGCGGATGAATGGCTTCCCGCACGCGGCGGACCAGGCGGTCTACCTGCGCTGGATTGCCAACACCAATCGTATCGGCCAGCGCAATTTCAAGCGGCGCTGCTTCTGCCAATTGCGCAGCCATTCTTACAATATGATCTTCAGACACTTCGCCTTCAAAGGGGCAGCCAAAGGAAGCCGCTATCGTGACTTGCCCCGTCAATCCAGCAGCCTTGGCTTGGGCGATTATGGCCTTTGCGCCCATGATCGATTCCGCGCTTGTCTGTCCCTGATTGGCCATCGCAAAGGCGTCCGTTGCGACACATACCGCGCCGAGTTGATGTATCCGCGCCGTTGCAATGGCACGGTCAGCGCCGCGTTTGTTCATCACCAGACCGATAAAGGTCACATCGCCGTGCTGCGGCAAGCCAGCGCAAACTGCCTCTGCATCCGCCATTTGGGGAACGCGCAGAGGATTAACGAAACTGGCCACCTCGATCCGACGTGCCCCCGCCGCAATGACATGATCGATAAGCGCGAGCTTATCTGCCGTGGAAATAAGGGCCTGCTCATTCTGCAACCCATCGCGCGGTCCGACTTCAACATATTCAAGGGCAATTTCGTGTGTCATCCGACTCCAGTCAGGTTGGAAACGCCTTGTTTCCCACTTTGTATACAAAATCAACCGATCTTATGCAGCCTGATCCGTATTTGCCTGTTCACGGCCGGACAAATGCGCGTCGGCATAATTGTGAAACGCGCGGCGAATATGCCCTGCCATGATCGCTTGAGCCCAATCGCCATCACGGCGCACAAATGCGGCGATCAAATCTTCATGTTCACGGTGAGATTGCTGGAGGTTGTCCTGATCATAATGCAGCGCCGTTCGGATCACGACAGGTTGTTCGATAACCTGATTAAGCATCGCGGTCAGCCGATCTGAATTCGCTGCCGCCATGACAATCGCATGAAATCCACGGTTGTTATCCAGAAAAGAGGGGACGTCAGGGGGTGATGCGCTAACAGCTTTCAAAATGGCTCTATTGTGCGTGCGAAGATGTTCAATTTGATCCCAACTAATGCGGATTGCCGCGCGTTTTGCGGCATGACCTTCCAGCAGGCCGCGCAAAGTGAAATTATCGTCGACATCGTCAAGCGACCAATCTGCAACAAAGCTGCGCTGGGTATCGCTGCGGCGGATGAACATCTCCGCTTCCAATCGCCGCAGCGCGTCCCGGATCGGGGTGCGTGACACGCCGCAGGAGTCTGCAAGCTGTTCTTCCTTGATCTGCGTGCCCGGGGCGAGAGCGCCAGAAAGGATCATATTTCTGATCTGCTGATAGGCCCTATCTGATGCGCGTGACATGGCGTTCGTCTCTTTCCTCAAATTCTCTTGACGACGAGGGTTTGTATACAATAAGCCATCTGCAATCAAACGTATCTGTCGTCAAAAAACGCGTAGCTTAGTTTTCTATGGTCAGGGAGGCCCCCATGCGCATTTCTCATTCACTTTCACTATGTGTTTCGGTTTCAGTTCTTGCTCTTTGGGCTGCGCCCGCTTTTGCGCAAACGGCCGACGGTGTCGACGACGGCGCGGATGAAATTGTTGTTACGGCGCGGCGTGTAAACGAATCCTTGTCAGATGTGCCTGCCTCTATCACCGCATTTTCGGCAGATACGATTGCCAAAACCGGGATTCAAAATGCGCAGGATTTCGTCCAACTCACCCCAGGCGTCACGATTGTAACGGGTTCGGCAGAAGCTGGAGACACGCAGATCAACATACGCGGCTTAAATGGCGCACGGGATGCGGAGAGCTCTGTCGCGCTGGTCGTTGACGGCATTCTGAAAACCAACACCGCGGCCCTCAATCAGAATCAAGGCACATTGCGCCAGATTGAAATTCTCAAAGGACCACAGGGCGCACTCTATGGTCGCAATGCGGCGGCGGGCGCTATTGTCATCCAAACGCTTAAACCCGGTGACACGCTTGAAGGCGGGTTGACCGCAAGTTATGCCAATGAAAAAACGGTCAGCACCAATGGCTATATTGCGGGCCCATTGGGAACAGGTGTCGGATTTGTCTTATCCGGCGATTACCGCACAACAGACGGTTTTTATCGTAACAGTTTCCTTAATCGCAAAGTGGTTGATGATCAGGAGGTGTGGAATGTTGAAGGGCGCATCCTGGCGGAATTGGGAAGTGCAACCACGCTTGATGCGAAGGCCCATTACGGAAAATTGAGCGGTGCTTCGATCAATTTCAACTCGTCATTCCATTTGCCCAATTTTGCGGCAGTGAATCCGGCATTTTATGAAAATGTGAATGACCATGCCTTTGGTTATTATGGGAATATCCGCCCGACCAATAATCAGGAGACAATTGAAGCGTCCTTGAAGCTTGATCATGATTTTGGCGGCGTCGCGCTTACGGCGTGGGCGGCCTATAGCAATATCAAGAATGATCTGACTGCTGATGGTACATCTGCAGATTTTGCGCGCTATATTCCGGGCTTTGGGACCGTCGCCAACCCAACCAATACGGCCGTCTTCAATCAATGTTTCGCAACCACCGCTGCGTTGACCGGCTTTCCGGTCAATCAGCCGGGCTTTGTTGGCCAGATTCCTGTCCCCTTTATCTTTGCACCGGCCAATGGGTCGACCTTTGGTGCTTATTCCCCAACGACATGCGACGGAACGCAGTATCAAAAGCGCACGCAGAAGGATTTCAGCGCAGAAGTCCGTTTGGCTTCACAAGGGGACGGCCCGTTGCAATGGCAACTGGGCGCTTACTATCTGAATATCGACCGGACAGTCGGGGTCAGCCTTGGGGCCGATTTGGGTCTTGGTGTTACGCGTCAATTGTACAACGCACCGGGTTCAAGCAATCCGACCTCGCAGCTTTTCGCGGATAATTTTAAGACCAATGTCTATGCAGCCTTTGGTTCGCTTGATTATGCACTGGGCGACTCTGTCAATATCGGCCTCGCGATGCGCTATGACAGCGAACACCGCAAAGTGAATAATCTGGTACCAACAGCGACTGACCCTATCACTGGCGGTCCGATCAATCCCGGGCAGGCGTTTGGTGCGATCACCGATAAGAGCGCCACGTTTAACCAGATACAACCAAAATTGACGTTCCGGTGGGAATTTGCGCCGAAGACCAGTCTGTTTGCCAACTGGGGGATCGGCTTCAAATCCGGTGGGTTTAACAATCAAGGATCGGCGGCTATTGTCAGCCAGAATTTTAACACCGCCCCGTCGCCGGTCAGCCCCTCCATCGTGGCCGGTGTGACCATCAATGATCAGTACCGCAAAGAAAAATCGAGCGCCTTTGAAGCTGGGGTGCGCGGGAAAATTGGTCCTGTCTCCTATGACCTTGCCGGCTATTATACCCGTGTCACGGACATGCAGTTCTTTGAATTTTTTGTTGGATCCTTTGGCCTTTTGCGGGTTGTGTCCAATATTGACCGCGTCGACCTGAAGGGAGCCGAACTGAATGTGAACGCAAAAGTGGTGAAGGGTTGGCAGCTCTTTGGATCAGTCAATGTGACCGATTCGACGATCAAGGCCAACACATCACGTCCTTATACGCTCGGCAATAAATCGCCCTATACAGCCGATTATACGATCAATCTTGGCAGCCAAATTGACACGCCGCTCACTGACAATGTCAATGTTGTGATGCGCGCCGATTATCGCATCACAGGGCCAACCTATTTTCATACGGTCCAAAATACGACCGCAGCCAATGATCGCCCAACATTGTTCACAGGCCTGTTGCCAATTTCAGCTTTGGCACTGCCAGGCTTTGTCGGCAACGCGCGCTATGATGTGGCGCGGCGTGAAGCCTTTGGCGTTCTTGACCTGCGCTTTGGTTTGGAAGGTAAAAACTGGAAGGCAACTGTTTTTGCCAACAACTTCCTCGACCGCAAATATCTGAATGAAGTGATCCCGGCGATTGAATTTGGCGGCTCATTTATCAGCCCGGGCAGCCGTCGGCTGTGGGGTCTGGAATTGGGGTATAAATTTTGATCCGATCCGCATTGAGGGACGTTTTGGGTCAGCGATGGCAAAACGTCCCTGCGGATTGGGCGTGACGTCATTTTCTGTCTCGCTTTGCCTGTTATAGGATTGTAACACAGCCAAATAATGGCTGATGCTCCCTTTGATTTTGACAGTGTAACTCCGGTTCCAGAGGGACCGACAGCGTCTCTGCCGCCATATTTTCCGGCAGCGGCCCCGTCGCCGTGGATTTGGCGACGACGCTGGATCAGGCGCGGCTGTGCAGCAGCACTGTTGATGTTTATCGTCATCATTGGATGGCTGGCGGTGACCGCGCCGCTTTCAAAATCGCTTGAACCCATTGCCCCGCCGCGTCTGATGCTGCTGTCATCCGACGGCCAACCCATTGCGCGCAGTGGCGCGGTCATCGATGCGCCAGTCAAAGCGGCAATGCTGCCTCCGCATGTCAAAAATGCATTTCTTGCGATTGAGGATCGGCGATTCTATTCACATTGGGGCGTCGATCCACGGGGTCTCGTGCGCGCGGCGCTTAACAATTTGGGGTCCGGTGGCACGCAGGGAGGCAGCACGATCACCCAGCAATTGGCGAAAATTACCTTCCTCACCCCCGAACGCAGCTTGACCCGCAAGGCACGTGAAATGCTGATCGCTTTCTGGCTGGAAGGCTGGTTGACCAAGGATCAGATCCTCGAACGTTATCTGTCCAACGTCTATTTCGGCGACAATGTTTACGGACTGCGCGCGGCATCATTGCACTATTTTTACCGCCAGCCCGAACGCCTCACCCTGCCGCAAGCGGCGATGCTGGCGGGATTGGTGCAGGCGCCGTCGCGCCTAGCGCCAACGCGCAATCCAAAGGCGGCACAGAAACGTGCTAAAATGGTGATTAGCGCGATGGCGGCGGCGGGCTTTATTGACGCCGCGAAAGCGCGCGCGACCGAACCAGCGCGCCTCGATGTCCGTGCTCGCAACACCGTGCCCACGGGCACTTATTTTGCTGATTGGGCAATGCCCGCAGCGCGTGATCTTGCAGGCGCAACTTACGGCGAACAAAAAATCACCACGACACTCGATTCCAGACTGCAACGCATCGCACGCACGGCTGTAACCAATGCCGGCATTGGGAATGCGCAGGTCGCGCTCGTCGCGATGCGCCAGAACGGTGAAGTGGTGGCGATGGTCGGTGGGCGCAGTTATGATAAGTCTTCCTTCAACCGCGCCACCCAGGCACGGCGGCAACCGGGCTCTACCTTTAAGCTTTTTGTCTATGTGGCGGCCCTGCGCAGCGGCATGACGCCAGATAGCTTGATCGACGATAGTCCGATCACCGACGGCGGGTATAAACCCAAAAACAGCGGCGAACGATATCGGGGGCAAATAACCCTGCGACAGGCCTTTGCCCGGTCCAGCAACGTCGCGGCGGTCCGCCTGTACCGGCAATTGGGGGACAAAGCGGTGATCCGCGCCGCTCAAGATTTGGGGATCAAAAGCCCGTTGACCGCAGACCCCAGCCTTGCACTTGGCTCGTCGGGTGTGACTTTGCTTGAACTGACATCGGCATTTGCAGGGGTGGCGGCCAATCGCTGGCCTGTTGCACCGCACGCCATTGCAGAGGAAAAACCGGGTTTCCTCGCCAGCCTGTTCAGCGGTCAGCGCAGTTTTTCAGCCACGAACCACGCACAAATGCTGGATTTGCTATCCGGCGTTGTCACCCAGGGTACGGGACGGGCAGCAGCGCTCAACATCAATGCTTACGGTAAAACAGGCACGAGTCAGAATAATCGCGACGCGCTCTTTATCGGCTTTGCAGGGGATTTGGTGGTCGGGGTGTGGGTTGGCAATGATGATAACAGCCCACTGCGCGGCGTGACCGGTGGCGGCGTCCCTGCGCGTATCTGGCGCGACTTTATGGGGCAAGCGATCAAAGGTGCTGCGCCCGCGCGGCCGGTTGTGAAACCAAGCACGCCCGCAACCCCGATTGATCCGCCGCAGCCCTTTGACCTTCCCGAAATTCCTATCCGCATTGATGACACCACCGAATTGCGGATTGATGACCGTGAGGGCATGACATTGTCGACTGAAATTGGCGGCGTGCCCGTGGACGTCAAACTCGACCGCGACGGATTGGCTGTCAAAGGGCGAGAGGAGAAAAAGCCAAAATGACGTCTCCTTTGTCCTTTCCCCGTTCAATCACAGGGCAGGAATGGCGGTGGCGCGGCGCGGCTGCGGACGGCGCTGGCACATCTTTTGGTGGCAGTGGATTTGAAAGCGATGATCTTGTCACCCAGCTTCTCCTTGCGCGGGGCTGTTCGCGGGAAAGTTTGGAGGCATACCGCAATCCTTCCATCCGCGCCTTCATGCCTGACCCTTCGATCTTTCAGGATATGGACACTGCTGCCGCCCGGTTGAAACATGCCGTACTGACAGGCGAAAATGTGACAGTGTTTGGCGATTATGATGTCGACGGCGCAACCTCTGCTGCGCTGCTCATTCGTCTGCTACGGGATTTGGGGCTTGATCCGCAGGCCTATATCCCTGACCGCTTGATGGAAGGATATGGCCCGTCTGGCGCAGCCTTGGTCACAATCGCACAGGGCGGGGCGACGCTGATCGTCACGGTGGATTGCGGCGCGCAAGCATTTGAAGCGCTGGATATGGCGAAGGCAGCAGGGGTCGATGTTATCGTGGTCGATCACCACAAATGCGCTGCCACACTTCCCGCCGCTTTTGCCTTGGTCAATCCCAATCGGCTGGATGAAAACAGTGAAGCCGCGGGGCACGGCATTCTTGCGGCAGTGGGGGTGGCGTGGCTGCTGAGCGCGGCGCTGATCCGTGTGCTGCGCGCTGACGGATTTTTTGCAGACCGCGCTGAACCAAAATTGCTTGAGTTGCTCGATATTGTCGCGCTCGGCACGGTTGCTGATGTCGCGTCACTGCGCGGCCTTAACCGGGCTTTTGTGGCGCAGGGGCTTAAAGTTATGGCGGGCAGGCGCAATGTCGGGCTTGACGCCTTGATTACAGCCTCGCGCCTGTCCCGCGCGCCGCTCTGTTCTGATCTTGGCTTTGCCTTGGGGCCGCGGATCAACGCAGGCGGGCGCGTTGGAAAATCCGATTTGGGCGTTCGTTTGCTGACCACCAATGACGCGCAAGAGGCCCGCGAGATTGCTGAAGAATTGGACCGCTTGAACGGCGAACGGCGCTTGATTGAGGCGGGGGTGCAGGAAGAGGCCGAAACTGCGGCCTTGGGCCAGGGTAACCGCGCGGTCGCGCTTGTCAGCGGCCTAGGCTGGCATCCCGGCGTCATCGGGATTGTCGCAGGCCGTCTCAAAGAAAAAATGAACCGCCCGGCCATCGTCATTGCGGTGGGGGAGGACGGTTTGGGGAAAGGCTCTGGTCGCTCCATCGCTGGGGTTGATTTGGGGGCCGCTATCCTCGCGGCCAAGGATATGGGCTTGCTCATCGCTGGTGGTGGCCATGCTATGGCGGCGGGGCTGACGGTGGCTGCTGATAAAATTGATGCGCTGGCCGATTTTCTCGATGACCGCCTCAGTGTCACTGTTGCCAAAGCCAGCGAGGACCGCGCGATGCTGCTTGACGCTGTGGTCGCCCCCGGCGGGGTCACACCCGCCTTTGTTGAGGCTTTGGAGGCAGGGGGTCCCTATGGCATGGGGTGGCCCGCTCCGCGCATTGCTGCGGGGCCCTTGCGGGTGATTAAGGCGGATATTGTCGGCACCAACCATGTCCGCGCGATCATGGCGGGCGATGATGGCCGCTCCCTCAAATGCGTGGCGTTTCGGCAAGGAGAGACCGAATTGGGCCAATCCCTATTGAACGCGCCGCGCGACCGCAGGCTGTGGGTGGCAGGGCGGGTCAAGATTGATGATTGGGGTTCGCGCCCCGCCGCTGAACTCCATATCGATGATGCGGCCTGGGCGGATTAAGAAAGTGCGCCAAACCACGCGCCAAGCCTTGACCTCAGTCGCACGAATCCGTAATGGCGCGGCTCGCCAAGCGATTGGCCCCTTCGTCTAGCGGTCTAGGACGCGGCCCTTTCACGGCTGAAACACGGGTTCGATTCCCGTAGGGGTCACCATAATTGCGTATATTACTGTCCGCTGGCGTCCAAATATTATCTATTTTCTGCTGTTTTTTTTGGGTTACAACATACATCCTTGGACTGACGGCGGTTGCGATCAAAGCGAATAATGGCCGTAACACGCCCTAAAAGTTGACGGATTCGGATGGGCTGCAGTTGCTCGTTTTGACGCGTGCCGGACGTCAATGAATGGCATGCGACGCTTAAGATTGCACCGCAACCGGAATTTGCCCCATTACTAGCCAATCCTTGCGAAGGCCGCTGTGCCTGCAGGTGCCATTATAGGCTTTAACACAGGTTTGGCAGAATTCAGGACCGTGCTTAATGCCGCCGCAGGGTCGCGGCCATCTCCTAAGATCGCCTCCATACTGCGCACACAAAGGTAGATTTTCTCGTCGGCCAGGTCATAATAAACCTGTTTGGCGACCTTGCGCGTTTTTACCATTTCAGCCTGTCGCAGCGCGGCGAGTTGCTGGCTTAATGCGGGTTGGCCAATTCCGGTTGCGCCATCAATTTCGCCGACGGTTTTTTCACCCTGAACCAGACAAGACAGGATCATCAGCCGCTGCGGCTGGGCATAGACGCGCAGTTTTTCAGCGGCGGCATCAGCCAAAGTCCGGCTCTGATAAAGCGCACTCATAAATCGGCCACGCGCTTGCAAAACCAGTCTGCATCACTGTCATTGCCCTGCGCTGTTCCGGGTGGCATCAATACTTGATCACCGGGTTCCCAGCCTTCGGGCGTCAGCACTGTGTCGCCGGATGCGCGTTGCAGTGCTGCAACCATACGAAGCATTTCGGGAACTGAGCGGCCGACATTATGCGGATAGGTCGTGATCGCCCGGATCACGCCTTCGGGATCGATAAAATAGGTGCTGCGGATGGCAGCGCTATTCTGAGAGGAGTCGTCGATCATTCCAAACGCGCGTCCCAAGGCCATATTGGAGTCTTCAATTACAGGAAAAGTGATAGTGACGCCGAATGCCTCACGAATCGCGCGAATCCAAGCGATGTGCGAGAATAGACTGTCAACCGAAAGGCCAAGCAACGCGCAATCGAGCGCCGCGAACTGCGCGGCGGCTTTCGCAAGCCCGACGAATTCAGTTGTGCATACCGGCGTGAAGTCCGCCGGGTGCGAGAAAAAAATCAGCCATTTTCCGCGATAATCCGATAAGCTGATGTCGCCCTTCGTCGTGCGGACGCTGAATTCTGGGGCCACGTCCCCGATCCGCAGCGGACGGAACATATGTGGTTCTGGGCAGTTGATCATAGGCCTATCAATTCATCAATTGAGACAACATTACAACCCCTTGACGCCACCTGCTTAGTAAATTACATAATAAATGTAAATATGAAATTTAGAGGAGTTTTCCGTGACCGACTCAGCTCTTGTCAAAGCCAGCGCCCAGATTGCTGCGGCACAGCGCGGTGTGCCGATCATCAAAGCTTTTTTCGACGAAGCGACATTCACCGTCTCCTATGTCGTCCATGATCCTGAAAGTCGCCGCGCTGCAATCATTGACAGTGTGCTGGATTATGATCCCGCCTCGGGACGCACTTCCTACTCATCGCCGAACGCGATCATCGCCTATGCCCAAGAGAAGACGCTTTCCATTGACTGGCTGCTCGAAACACATGCTCATGCAGACCATCTGTCTGCCGCACCCTATCTCCAGCAAAAACTAGGTGGGAAGATCGCGATTGGTGAGCATATCATCACCGTGCAGGACGTGTTCGGCAAAGTGTTCAACGCTGGGGCGGATTTCAGGCGCGACGGATCGGATTTCGATCATTTGTTCGGTGACGGCGACACTTTCAAGGTCGGCAATCTGGATGTCACAGTGCTGCATGTGCCGGGACATACGCCCGCGTGCATTGCCTATGTGATTGGTGATGCCGTGTTTGTGGGCGATACCATGTTCATGCCGGACTATGGCACCGCGCGGGCGGATTTTCCTGGCGGCGACGCAAGGCGGCTCTATCAATCTGCACGGCGCATCCTCAGCCTTCCGGGTGACACCCGCCTGTTCATGTGCCACGATTATCTGCCAGTGGGCCGCACCGAATATGTCTGGGAAACCACAGTAGAGGCACAGTGCAAGGGAAATGTTCATGCGCATGACGGTGTGAGCGAAGACGAATTCGTCGCCATGCGGGAAGCCCGCGATAAGACATTGCAAATGCCAAAGCTGATCCTGCCATCGGTTCAGGTCAACATGCGCGCTGGGCGCATGCCGCCGCCAGATGACAACGGCATGACCTATCTCAAGATTCCGGTGAACGCGTTGTGATCGCAGCCTTCCCAAACGCCATGCCTGTTGAAGGCTTGCTGGGCGGCCTGATGATCGGCATTGCTGCTGCTATCATGTTGCTTGGCTTAGGCCGGATTGCCGGGGTTAGCGGTCTTGCTGCACGGGCGATCGGCATTGCTGATATGGGCGCACCGCGCAGCGTTGCCATTGCCTTTGTCGTTGGCCTTCCGCTTGGTGCGCTGATCGTTTCATTGCTGACCGGTGGGGTCACTGCCAGATTTCCGGCATCACTTTGGCCGCTGATCCTTGGTGGGCTGCTTGTCGGCTTTGGCACACGGCTCGGTTCGGGCTGCACCAGCGGGCACGGTGTCTGCGGAATGTCGCGCTTGTCGCGGCGGTCGATTGCTGCAACGTCGGTTTTCATGATGAGCGGTTTCGCAACTGTCGCGGCTCTGCGTGCAGGCGGTTTACTATGAACCGCGCGCTTGTTTCCCTAATCGCGGGATCGCTGTTCGGCGCAGGCCTCGCCTTTTCGGGCATGGCTGATCCGCAGCGGGTGCAGTCTTTCCTTGATCTGTTCGGAAACTGGGATCCGACACTCGCTTTTGTGATGGGCGGCGCGATAATTCCAATGGCGATTGCTTGGTTGATCCAGCGCCGCATGGAAAAGCCCTTTGCTGATGCGCATTTTGATTTGCCCGGCACAGCCAAACTCGACCGAAAACTGGCACTCGGCGCGGTTCTGTTCGGCATGGGCTGGGGCATTAGCGGTCTGTGCCCCGGCCCCGCGCTAGCCGATCTCGCCATTGCCCCTACCAAGGCTGCGATTGTGGTTCTCTCCATGTTCGTCGGCATGGCGCTGCAACGCTTCATTCCCGTTTCGGTCAAGTGAGGTGCTAACATAATGGCCTTCAAACCAATCACGCCGCAATTTTCTATTTCTGGTCAGCTGACACTTGATGATGTCAGCGATGCTGCAGCGCAGGGTTTCAAATCGCTCATTTGCAACCGGCCAGATGATGAGGAAGGAAACCAACTACCGGCGGCTTTGGTCCAAAAGCAAGCCGAAGCACTCGGGGTAAATTTCGCTCATATTCCCGTATTGTCCAATGCGATTACCGACGAAGATGTCGACAAGATGCGTGCCGCGCTAATTGAAATGCCTGCGCCTATTCTTGCTTATTGCCGCTCCGGAGCGCGGTCAGGAAAGCTGTGGGAAATGGCGCAAATTGTATCTGAAAGCCTATCCACCCCCAAAGTCTACGATATAGTCATCGTGGGCGGCGGCAGTGCTGGCATTGCGACCGCCTCCAGCCTCCTCAAGCGCAACCGCCGCTTATCGATTGCGGTGATCGAACCGTCAGAAGATCATTATTATCAACCCGGCTGGACTATGGTTGGAGCCGGCGTTTTTTCCGCCGAATTCACCAAGCGCACCGAGAAATCGGTCATGCCCAAAGCGGTTGACTGGATCAAGAAAGCAGCCTCGGGGTTTGCGCCTGAGGACAATAAAGTGCTTCTTGCCGATGGCAGCGCTGTGTCCTACCGCATGTTGGTCGCTTGCCCCGGAATCAAACTCGATTGGGATGCGATTCCCGGCTTGACCGAAACGCTCGGCAAAAACGGCGTCACATCCAACTACCGCTATGACCTCGCACCTTATACCAACCGTTTGGTCAAGGATTTGAAGAGTGGTCGCGCGCTGTTCACACAACCTCCCATGCCCATCAAATGCGCGGGCGCTCCGCAAAAGTCGATGTATTTGTCGTGCAGCAATTGGGAACGCGCAGGCGTGCTGAAAGACATCGATGTCCAATTCCACAACACTGGCGCCGTACTGTTCGGTGTCGCAGCCTATGTGCCCGCGTTGATGGAATATATCGAACGCTATAACGCGCATCTGAATTTTGAATCGAAGCTGGTTGCTATTGACGGCCCCGCCAAAATCGCGACATTCGAACAGAAGCGCGGCGACACGGTCACACGGGTCGAAGAGCCATTCGACATGATCCATGTCGTCCCGCCACAGGTCGCGCCAGACTTTGTGCGCAATAGTCCACTTGCTGCCGCTAGCGGATTTATTGAGGTCAATGAAGCGACTTTGCAGCATGTGCGTTATCCCAATGTCTTTGCTTTGGGCGACGCCTGCTCGGCGTCAAATGCCAAAACAATGGCGGCGGCGCGCAAGCAAGCGCCCGTTGTCGCGGTCAATGTTTTGGCCGCTCTTAAAGGCAAGCCACCGGTCGCTGATTATGACGGCTATGGCAGCTGCCCGCTGACCGTCGAGCGCGGCAAGATTGTACTCGCGGAATTCGGCTATGGCGGCAAGTTGTTGCCGAGCTTTCCGAACTGGCTGATCGACGGCACCCGCCCATCACGCCTTTCATGGCTGCTGAAGGACACCATCCTTCCGCCGATTTACTGGCACGGCATGCTCAAGGGGCATGAATGGATGGTCAAGCCGCACAAAATCGGGGCGGCATAACCAACATGAAATTGGCGCGCTATCTGCCCATACTCGAATGGGGCCGCGGATATGGCGGTGTAACGCTGACCAATGATTTGGTCGCCGCCGCAATCGTG
>JBEBKH010000062.1:0-14069 GCA_040079575.1 Chakrabartia sp.
GCCAAGGATCATTGTGTCGAATGGCGCTACGATCGCGCTTCTCAAAAGTTCGCTGGCCAGCAATTCCGCGTCAGCCTTGCGCTTCAAACAATCGGTCGATCAAGAAGTGGCGACCGGTAATGTTTATGGCATGGAACCTTGGCACGTTGCGATGATGGGGCAAGTCACTGGCACCGTATCTTATTGCACATGGGCAGTCGATAAGACCGACAATTATGTCAGGAGCGAAGAAGCACTTATAGCGGCCAACACCACGCCAGTTGTCGCCGGTGACAGCTACCTTCATGTCGGTGCCTATGTCGGCAATCTGTCAATGGTTTACGATTGGTGTCGCAGCAGCATGACAGCCACGCAACGTGAGCGGTGGAAGAATTTCGGCAACCAGGCGGTCTGGAACGTCTGGAATCATGCCTCCGCCAGATGGGGGACTCGAGTCGTTCCATGGACCGGCTGGTCTGTCGATAATCCCTCCAACAACTATTATTACTCGTTTCTTGAAGCAACGATGTTGCTGGGGCTGGCGACGCACAGTGAGAATGACATGGCCAATGATTGGCTTAATCGTTTCCGAACGACCAAGATCGAAAACCAACTGGTTCCCCTGTTCAACGCAGATCTTGCTGGAGGCGGTTCTCGTGAGGGCACTGGTTACGGCACAGCTATGTTCAACCTTTGGCGTCTATACGACTGGTGGGAGCGCTCTACTGGCGAACGTATTGCGGACCGAACGCCCCACACGCTGGCATCCATGGCGTGGATGATCCATTCAATCGTTCCCACACTTGATCGCATCCAGACGAGCGGGGATCATTCACGAGATTCAGAAGGCTTATTGTTTGATTACCATCGGGCCTATCTTCAAGAATTGGCGGCTCTGTTTCCCAACGAGCGCATCTCTGGTGTTGCAAAGACGCTGCTGGGTCAATCCTCGGTAAGACAAATGAGCCAGCATTTCATGCGCTATTCGGACTATCTTTACGATCTCGGATCGATCACCGAGCGCCCGCTTTCGGAGCTTTCCACAGCCTATTGGGCTTCGGGAACGGGCAGCTTTTCGATACGAGACAGTTGGTCGACGTCATCGGCTTATGCCAATCTCATGTGCGGACCTTATACCGAAAGCCACGCTCATCAGGATCAGGGAAGTTTCGTACTCTTCAAAGGAACATGGCTTGCCTACGACGCCAATATCGACGGGCGTTCGGGTATCGAACAGGATCAGGAATATCACAATCTGGTGCGCTTTGAATCCGGCGGTACGCAGGTTCGGCAAGCCTATAATAGCACCTGCAACATGAAGGCGCTGGCGCATAATGCGAACTGGACCTATGCGCTGGCGGAGGCCACGCCGATGTTCGCGTCCGGTACTTCTGTAGCCAAGTCTGAGCGCGAATTTGTTTTCATCAAGCCGTCGACGTTCATTATTTACGATCGCGCGCATGCAACCGCCGCCGGTGTACAGCGGATTTGGACCATGAATTTCCCCAGGGCACCATCCATTCAGGGCAACATCACGACTCTGATTTCAGGCGGCAATAGGTTTGACATGACCAGACTTGTGCCCGCAAATGTAAATCCAGTCGTTACTTTGTGGCGGGATGCAAATCCTGCGCAATATGGTGCTAGGGGCAATGCGCCCGCTTCTGCCGCCGCACGTGTCGATTGGAGAGACAGTGGCGGTGACGGCAAAACCGACTTTTTGCATGTTATCGGCCTTGATGGTTCCGTATCGCAAACTGCGCGATCAGACATAACGGGTCAGACAGGCGCAAGGGTAACACTGGCGGACGGGCGAACTGTTACGGTGCGCTTCAATATATCCGGACAAGGTGGAACGATCGAAATTCGCAGCTCATCCGGTGCGGTTCTGCAAAACACAGCATTGCCGACAACGGTTCAAGCACCGCCAATATATAGCAACTAGCCGTTTGGTCCCAGAATGTGACGGCACGAAATCCGGTGATGGGTCATTCTGGGGACAGCGGAAGTCTTTTGAAACATGGGTTCCCGATCACGTCCGGAGCACAGCGCAGGCCTATGGCTGCAACCGGATCAACGCTTCGGGAACGCGTTCGCTTGCTGGGTTGATGTCCCACACCAATTGACGGCCGGTTGTGGTTTTGGTGGCACCGTCTTCGGTGTTGTTGGTCAGGATTTCGCCGTCTGTGGTGAGGGTGAACGTGCCTTTGGTCATGCTGGACCCCATCATACCCTTATCAGCCTGGCTGCCCATTCCCTTTGCGCGTGCGGCCAATGCCTTCATCCCGCCGCCGATCAGGGCGGGCGCGTTGACTATCACTGATCCTTTGTCGCGTTTGCGCACGGACACGAACGGGATGATGATGTCATTTTGCGGGAACAGCGGGAAAATGAAGTCGTGGCCGATTTTTCCGGCAAGCTGATAATCGACATCGAACACGCCTTTGCCGCGATAGGAAACCGATTTCCACCCCTCATAGCGCATCAGCGTGGCTGCAAATTTCCGGTTCGCATCATCATCTGTCGGGTTAAACCCGAACATTGCTGCGAATTGTGCGCCGTCCTTTTGTTTCTTGAGCGCGGATTCTTTTTGCCGTTCGTCCCATTCTTTATGCTGGGTTGCGATTTGTGCTTTGGTGCATGATGCAACTCCTGCGTTGCTCTCACTGAGCGAGGCTTCTTTCGCAGCGTCGGCGGCGTCCTTTGCTTTTGCAGCGGCTGATTGAGAAGTATTTTCTGAAACGGGTGCGGACGCAGATGCCGCCTCTTCGACTGCTTCTTCTGCCGGGGGACAGAAGGCATTGGCATCATCCCAAACTTCAGGCGTGCTATCACCCTTCATTATATCATCGGGAGATTGGAAAATAACCTCCCCCTTATAGGCGAAGGTGAAATCGCCGCTGCGCCGCAAATCAAGATTGGATGTAAAGGCACCGGGCACGAGGAAGCATCCGGACAAGATCAGGGGCAGGGCAGCTGCAGCCACAAAACGGAGGAACTTCATCGAGATTATCCCTTTCGAACGGCTGCCGCATAAAGGGCGATGGCGGCGGCATTGGAAACGTTAAGGCTTTCAATGTTTGTGCTGATCGGCAGGCGTGCCAAAGTGTCACAGTGCGCGGCGGTGTTTTGACGCATGCCTTCGCCTTCAGCCCCCAGCACAAGCGCAACGCGGTGCGTGCCCATTGAGTCTTCCAGCGTGTTGGGGGTGTCACCCGTCAACCCGATCCGCCAAAAATTGGCATCGCCGATTTCATCGAGCGCGCGGGCCAGATTGACAACGCGGACCCAGGGGACAATTTCAAGCGCACCAGAAGCAGCGCGCGCTACAGTGCCGGATTCAAGCGGGGAATGGCGGTCTTGGGTCACGATCCCCAGCGCATTAAACGCCGCGGCAGAACGCAGAATCGCGCCGACATTATGCGGGTCTGTCACCTGATCAAGCACGATCAAGGGGCGGTGATCCTCTGCGCCCTGTGCAATTAGATCACCCAGCCAAATATCCTCAAGCGGATCAACCTCTGCCACCAATCCTTGATGCGGGGCGTCGCCAGGAACCATCCGGCCAAGGTCGGTGACCTCAGCAAAAATGACAGTTAAATCTTTGGGAATGTCGAGCGTGCCAATGGCTTCGCGCGTCCCCCATATCTTACGCACCGTCCGTTCAGGATTGGCGAGAGCTGCGGATACCGCGTGACGACCCCAGAAACGAGGGCGTCCGTCGGATGGCTTTGATGGTCTATGTCCTTTGCGCATAGCGCGCTCTTCGCGCAGAACCGCGATTAATGCTAGTGTTGTTTGTCTAAATCCATCGCTTATCGCGCCATATAGGCGTCTAATGTTTCATGATAATGGCGTATGCGGCTCTCCTGATAGCGCGCCAAAGTCACTCCGCGCTTCTTGGAGGCACGCAACCCTTTTTGAATACGCATCAGATTATCCGTATCTTGATCAGCAACCATCGCGGCTGACCCAAGTTCCGGCGCATCTGCCCATTTTTGATCTAGCCTGAGCATTGTCATTTTTGCTGGTGGAGGATGACTGCCATCAGGAGCCTTGGAAAACAGGAACATAATTTCCATGATCGAACTTTCGGGATCATCACCATTGGGTCGAAAACGATAGGTGATTGGCAATGCCTGCCCACCCCAGGGCACCATATTTGGAAATAGCATATATTCTATGAGGTCAAGCGATTCACTGTCAGAAAGGGCGGACATATCTCTGCCGATGGAGCGGGATATTTTCTCACGCGCGCGTTCAGCAAGTTTCCCACGTGCGGTTTCGCCTTCGCCCACTTCAATAGGTTTTCCGGCAAAAAAGGGGACATCACGACGCATTTCATCGATCGTCCTTTCTGGTGAAACCCCCTTCAACGCGGGCGAAGGAACGCCCTGTACGCTGATCATGCGGCTTACATGTTTGACCCCAGGCCAGACATCATATTGGGTGTTTGAATCGCCATAATAACCAAGAACCTGCGGATGCGCGAAAGGCACATGGTAGGCCTCAACAAAAGCCTCCATCGCCAGTTTCCAGTTGCACGGCATGATCTTGGCGACATGGGCGGCTTTATACCGGTCATCCAAAGTGAATGCGGCAAAATGTTCCGGTAGATTTTCGAGATAGGTTTCAAGCGGTTCGCACTCGGGATCGAAATTGATGAAAACGAAACCACCCCAAATGCCGGTTTTGGCTTCCGGAAGGCTCATTTTTAATTTTTCGACGTGCGGAAAATCCCATTGGCCTGGAATGATGCTGAGTTTGCCATCCAAATTCCAGGTCCAGCCATGAAAGGGGCACCTGAATTGATGGGTACAGCCAGCCTCTGTGCGCAGCATCGTACCGCGATGAAGACAGGAATTCACATAGGCACGGATTTCATCCGGCGCGGTGCGCGTGACAATGAGAGAGTCATGGACGATGTCATAAATGATATGGTCACCGACGGCGGGAATTTCTTCAACGCGGCAGGCGAGTTGCCATGTTTTGCGCCAGACCTTTTCAATTTCCTGATCATGCCATGCTTTTGAAAAATATCGTTCGATTGAGATATCAGCATCACTCTGTTCCTGTGCAGGTGATTCTTCGCGCATCAAGGGCGGTGCAGGGTTAATGTCGGTGGCAAATATTTCCTGCACGGATGGGCCTGGTCGGCGCGCAATGATGTCCATTATTCTCTCCCTTTGCAGACACATTGCCGCGCTGCTAACAGCCTTGCAATGAGAATCCTCAAACACCGTCACCTGCTGACACTCACCCTTGGCGTTGAGTTCACCGCTATGCTTAACATCGGTCAAACGCCGGCAGGTTTGCGGCGGATAGCGCCTGTTACGGGCGGCACATTTGCCGGGGAGCGTATGAACGGAACGGTCTTGCCCGGTGCGGATTGGGTGATCAACCGGCCGGACGGTGTGATGGTGATTGATGTGCGCCTTGTCCTCACCACCGACGATGGGGCGTTGATCTATCTGACCTATCAGGGGCGGTTTTTGGCAGCGCCAGAAGCGATGACGCGCTTTGCAAAGGGAGCCTTGCTCACACCTGACGAATATTCGCTGGCGATGACGGCTAAGTTTGAATGCGGCGATGAACGCTACCGCTGGCTCAACACTGTTGTTGCAGCGGGGACCGGCACACAGACGCTGTCTGGGCCGGTCTATTCCCTGTTTGAAATTGGCTAAAAAGCCAATGTTTAGACTTAAGCTGTTTTAAGCGCGCGGCCCGCTGCGGTGCGGCGGCGTGCCGCAATCCCGACAGCGCCAAAACCGATCAGCATCAAAGCCCATGTTTCTGGTTCAGGCACGGCACCAGCGCGCAGCTGCCAAAGCGAGATGTTATATTGGCCACCATTGTCATGAAAATTGCCATCGAGAACGCCAAAGGTCAGCGGCGTTGTTGGCGCGCCGAGGTTGAGAACGAAACGGTAGACATGGTCAGGATTATAAGCAGGCACTGTGCCAAATGGAACCGCGCCAACGCCGTCAATAAAGCTGATCAGGCGTTCCGCACCCAGTGTTGGTTGGAACGGAGCGAGGGGTTGTCCATTAACACCAAGCCCGAGATGATAATAAGAACCACCCTGCGACGCTGTTCCGATGTAGAAGGCATCATTGATGACAGATCCGAGGCTGTAACCAGTTCCCGAAACCAATACTTCAACAAAGCCAGTGTAGCTGCCTGTTGACGTCGTGCCATTTGGCGCAGTGAAAGGGGCAATGATGTTTTCAACAGGCGATGTGCGTGTGAAATTATCCGCAATAAAATCAGAAGCTTGTGCCGCTGTTGCCAAGAAAAGAGAGGCCGCAACCCCAAAAACGGTCAGTATTGATTTCTTCATCGGAAATTTCCCCACATCAATTTATCGCAAAAAAAGATGCTGGTTCACTGAACGACCCTTAATGATTCGTCAACCATAGTCCCGCAAAGCTTTGGTCCAAAACGGGACTCTGTCGCTTATCGGGACGCTCTAAAGTGAGCGCCCGATCAATTCCTTCATAATTTCATTGGTGCCACCATAGATGCGGTTGACGCGCGCGCCGCGCCATGTGCGGGCGATGGGATATTCGTTCATATAACCAGCGCCGCCGTGCAATTGCAGGCATTTGTCAACCAGATCCCACTGCATTTCTGTATGCCATAGCTTTGCAGCGGCGCCTTCTTCAGGGGTCAGTTCTTTCTTCAAATGACGGGCAATTGCCCAATCAAGATGTGCCCAACCGACCTGCAATTGGGTCTTAAGCCCTGCGAGGACGAAGCGTGTGTTTTGAAAATCAAACACGGGCTTACCAAAGGCCTTGCGGTCCTTCACGAACGCCACCGTATCATCAAATGCGCGCTGGGCCGAAGCTTGGGTACTGACCGCGATGGAAAGACGTTCTTGGGGCAGTTGGCTCATCAAATAGATGAAGCCCTTTCCTTCTTCGCCCAGACAATTGGTCATGGGGACGCGAACGTCGTTGAAGAAAAGTTCCGACGTATCGGCAGCGTCCTGACCGATTTTGTCAAGGTTACGCCCGCGTTCAAATCCTTCGCGGTCGGATTCCACCAGGACAATTGAAATGCCCTTATAGGCCGGTTGAATCTCAGTATCGGTTTTGACGCAGACGAGGATCAGGTCAGCATTCTGGCCGTTGGTGATATAGGTTTTTGATCCGTTGATGACGTAATGATTACCATCTTTCTTGGCCGTGGTGCGCATCCCTTGAAGGTCGGAACCTGTGCCGGGTTCGGTCATCGCAATGGCGGTGATGGTTTCGCCAGACACGAGACGCGGCAGCCAATGCTGCCTTTGCTCTTCTGAGCCATAAGCGATCAGATAAGACACCACGATGTCGGATTGCAGCGAAAATCCCAGCGGGGTTCCGGCATATGCAACCTCTTCATCGATGATCGCATTATAGCTGAAATCAAGACCGAGACCGCCATATTCTTCCGGCACGGTGGGGCAGAGCATGCCAATTTCGCCGCCCTTGATCCAGATGTCCTTATCGACAATGCCGTTTTCTTCCCAACGATTTACATGGGGAACAGCTTCTTTCTGGAGGAAAGAGCGCACAGTTTGGCGGAAAGCCTCCTGATCTTCGGAGTATACACTGCGCGAAAGGCTATCGAGAGTCATTGGTTCGTCCTATCCTTGGGGAGGTCTGATGTTATCGAAACCGCAAGTTGACGTTTCCGTCAAGGGAAATCTGATGCGGCTTTTTCGATGCGCCGCAGCTGGGTTTCCAGAAACTCCGATTCCTCGGGCGTAAAGTCACTGAGCAAGTCCGCTTCCATCGCCAGTGCAGCAGGTGCAATTTCGGCGTAGAGCGACTGGCCATCGGCGGTCAGTGAAAGAAAGTGTGATCGCCCGTCCTCTGGATTGGTGCTGGTTTGGACCAATCCGCGTTCCATCAACGCTGCCGCCGCGCGGCTGACGCTGATTTTGTCCATGCGTGTCGTCTGGCCCAGCGCCTGGGGTGTCATCCGCTTGGCCTCCGCCAAAATCGCGATGAGCCGCCATTCCGCGATCTTCAGCCCAAACCGTTTGCGGTAACTTTGTGAGATGCGGCTCGACACGGCGTTGGACGCCACCGACAAACGGTAAGGGATGAAGCGGTCAAGGGTCAGGGCGGCCATGATTGACTCTTAGCAGGTTCATATTTAGTTGCAATTGAAACTATATGGACGGAGTCGCATCAATGACGGATCTCTTTGAAAACCCCCTTGGCCTTGATGGGTTTGAGTTCATAGAATTCTGCGCGCCTGAAAAAGGGTTGCTCGAACCCGTGTTTGAAAACATGGGCTTCACACGGATTGCGCGCCACCGATCAAAGGACGTTGACCTGTGGCGGCAGGGCGACATCAATCTGATTGCCAATTACGAACCCAAATCACCCGCCGCTTACTTTGCGGCGGAACATGGCCCCTCCGCTTGCGGCATGGGGTTCCGGGTGCGCAACGCCAAAGGGGCCTATGAAGCGGCCATTGCGCGCGGAGCAGAGCCGGTTGAAACACGCACAGGGCCGATGGAACTGCGTATCCCCGCAATCCGTGGCATTGGCGGCGCGATGATTTATCTGATCGACCGTTACGGTGACAATCTTTCAATCTACGACATTGATTTTGACTATGTGGACGGGGTTGATCGCAATCCAGTTGGTGCTGGGTTTAAGATCATCGATCACCTGACGCACAATGTTTACGGCGGCCGGATGGACCATTGGGCGAAGTTTTATGAGCGTATCTTTAACTTTCGCGAAATCCGCTATTTCGACATTAAGGGCGAATATACCGGCCTCACCAGCCGCGCGATGACCGCACCTGACGGTAAAATCCGCATTCCTTTGAATGAAGAAGGCAAAGCGGGCGGGGGCCAGATTGATGAATATCTGCGCGCCTATAACGGTGAGGGGATTCAGCATATCGCCTTTTCCTGTGATGATCTGCTGACCTGTCTTGACCGCGTTAAGGCGGACGGAACCCCGCTGATGAAAGCGCCGTCTGCAACCTATTATGACATGCTTGAAGAACGTCTGCCCGGCCACGGTGAACCGGTGGACGCGCTGCAGGAACGCGGCATCTTACTTGACGGATCAACCGAGGATGGTGACCCGCGCTTGTTGCTCCAAATTTTCTCCCAGCCCGTCATTGGGCCCGTCTTCTTTGAATTCATCCAGCGCAAAAAGGATGAAGGCTTTGGTGAGGGCAATTTCACTGCCTTGTTCAAATCAATGGAGCGTGACCAAATGGAACGCGGCGCGTTAGAGGTGGCAAAATGACCGCGCCCTTCGCTTTGAACCGCATCCACCACGTCGCCTATCGTTGCCGCGATGCCAAGGAAACGGTTGCATTTTACGAACGCGTATTGGGCATGACCTATACCACGGCCTTTGCAGAGGATCATGTGCCCTCCACCGGTGAATATGATCCCTATATGCACGTTTTCCTCGATTGCGGCGGTGGTAACGTGGTCGCCTTTTTCGAATTGCCCAATCAGCCCGATATGGGGCGGGATGCGAACACGCCGGCCTGGGTCCAGCATTTGGCATTTGAGGTTGCGGATTTGGAAACATTATTGGCCGCAAAGGCGCATATCGAAGCACAAGGCATTGATGTGCTTGGGCCAACCTTTCACGGTATTTTCAAATCCATTTATTTCTTTGACCCCAATGGTCACCGGCTGGAACTGGCCTGTAACATTGGCACGGCGGACCAATATGCCGAACTACGCCGGGTGGCCCCGCTGATGCTTGAGGAATGGAGCCAGACCAAGAAAGCGCCACATCACGCCGATTGGCTGCACAAAGAGGGTTAGGGTTTGCACCCGCCGTGTTATCGCTGCACAAGTGAACCTCAAACCAAGAAACGCAGGAGAGCGACCCGATGAAATTAGCCAGTCTGAAAGGCGGACGTGATGGCCGCCTTGTCGTCGTTTCGAATGACCTCGCTTATTTTGCTTATGCGGGGCACATTGCGACGACACTTCAGGATGTGCTGGATAATTGGGATTTGCTCGCGCCAAAACTCGAATTGCTGAGCACGGACCTGAACCACGGTGTCATCCCGCGCGAACGATTCCATGAACGTGATGCGGCGGCCCCCTTGCCGCGCGCCTATCAGTGGGCGGATGGATCGGCCTATGTGAACCATGTTGCCCTCGTCCGGCAGGCACGCGGCGTCGAAATGCCAGACAGCTTTTGGCATGATCCGCTCATGTATCAGGGCGGATCGGATGCCTTCCTTGGCCCACGCGATGCCATTGCGCTCGCTGACGACAGCTGGGGTTGCGATATGGAGGCAGAGGTTGTTGTCGTCACGGGCGACGTACCGCAAGGCGTATCGGCGGCGGATGCGCGGGACACTATCCGGCTGGTCGGCCTGACCAATGATGTGTCGCTGCGCAATCTGATCCCCGCTGAGCTCGCCAAGGGGTTCGGCTTTTTGCAGAGCAAGCCTGCGAGTGCGTTTTCACCCGTGTTTGTAACGCCAGAAGCGCTGGGCGCGCGATGGGACGGGGGTAAACTGCACGGAGCGCTCTGCGTTGATTATAATGGAAAAGCGCTTGGTCGTGCTGACGCAGGCGTCGATATGACGTTCGATTTTGGCCAGTTGATTGCCCACGCAGCAAAAACACGCGCGCTCTCAGCCGGGACGATCATCGGGTCGGGGACCGTCTCCAATCGCGGTGCGGACGGCGGCGCGGGCAAGCCGATCAGCGAAGGCGGGCTTGGCTATTCCTGCCTTGCCGAAGTCCGCACCGTCGAAACCATCCTGCGCGGTGCGCCCGAAACCCCGTTTATGAAAGCAGGAGACAGCGTCCGCATCTGGATGGAGGATGATAAACATCATCCCATTTTCGGGGTGATTGAACAGGTGGTGGTGGGTTAGAGCACGCTCAACGCGCGGAGTTGCACGATTTCTGCCGCGTTCAACCCCAAAATCTGCGCCAACACCGTTTCCGTATCCGCCCCCAACACAGGTGGCGCGGTGCCTGCATCTGTCGGGCTGTCGGACATCCTCAGCGGACTGGCGATTGCGGGCCGACCACCTGCATCTGTCACCAACCCACGGTGCACCGCTTGCGGATCTGAAAGTGCCTGATCGATGCGGTTGATCGGGCCGTGCGGGATGTTTGCGGCCTCCAGAGCCACCCCCCATTCCGCAGTTGTTCGCGTGGCCATGATGCGCGCAATTTCCGGGGTCAGTTCGGACCGATTGGCGATGCGCGCGCTGTTGGTGATGAAGCGCGGGTCGCTGCCCCATGCAGGATGCCCGACCAATGTCCCAAACCGGGCAAACTGACTGTCATTGCCGACCGCGAGGATCAAATGGCCGTCCAGCGTCGCAAACGCCTGATAAGGCACGACATTGGGGTGGGCGTTCCCAGACTGCACTGGCGGTTTGCCCGACACCAGAAAATTAAGCGCCTGATTGGCGAGTGTTGACACCGCGACATCAAACAAGGCCATGTCGATATGCTGGCCACGTCCGCTTGTATGGCGCTGGGTGATCGCGGCAAGGATTGCGATCACACTGTGTAAGCCCGTCATCACATCGGCATAGGCGACACCGGATTTCTGGGGTTCGTTGGACGGGTCTCCCGTCACACTCATCATGCCCGACAGGCCCTGAATCATAAAATCATAACCGGGCTGGGCCGCGCGGGGTCCGTCCTGACCAAAGCCGGTGATCGAACAGTAAATCAGGCGCGGATTGGCCGCTTTCAGGCTGTCATAATCAAGCCCGTATTTGGCGAGGCCGCCCAGTTTGAAATTTTCAACCAGCACGTCAGATTGTGCGGCAAGATCGCGGATCAGCTGCTGGCCCGCTGGTTTGGCCATGTCGATTGTGACGCTTTGTTTGTTCCGATTGGTGGACAGATAATAGGCCGACAGCGCCTGATCCCCGTCGCCGTGCCACGGCGGCCCCCAGCTGCGTGTGTCATCACCCTTGCCGGGTTGTTCGACCTTGATAATCTCCGCCCCCAAATCGCCCAACATCTGCGTTGCCCACGGTCCCGCAAGAACGCGTGAGAGATCGAGGACACGAATGCCGGACAGCGCTTTCGTCACGAAAAGGCCTGAATGCCTGTAATCGCGCGACCCAGAATTAGCGCATGAACGTCATGCGTGCCTTCATAGGTGTTGACGGTTTCGAGATTGATCGCGTGACGGATGACATGATATTCCGCCGCAATGCCGTTACCGCCGTGCATATCACGGGCGACGCGTGCAATATCGAGTGCTTTGCCGCAATTGTTGCGCTTGATCAGGCTGATCATTTCTGGTGCCCATGCGTCTGCATCAATCGCGCGCCCCACCGCAAGGGCCGCCTGAAGCCCGAGCGCAATCTCGGTCTGCATATTGGCCATTTTGAGCTGTGGGATCTGGTTCGCTGCGAGGGGGCGTCCGAACTGCTTCCGGTCCAGCTGATATTGCCGTGCGCGGGAAAAACAGTCCTCCGCCGCGCCCATCGCGCCCCACGCAATGCCGTAGCGCGCTTTGTTGAGGCAGCCAAACGGGCCACCCAGTCCTTGTGCGTTTGGCAGCATATTTTCTTCGGGAACAAACACCTCATCCATCACAATCTCACCTGTGATCGACGCGCGCAGGCTCATCTTGCCTTCGATTTTCGGGGTCGAAAACCCCTTCATACCGCGTTCGAGGATGAAGCCGCGAATGATGCCGCCGTCATCTTTTGCCCACACGACTGCAATGTCGGCGATGGGGGAATTGGTGATCCACATTTTGGACCCACTGACGCTATATCCGCCCGGAACAGCCTTTGCGCGGGTTTTCATGCTCGCGGGGTCAGATCCGGCATCCGGTTCGGTCAGGCCGAAGCAGCCGATGATTTCGCCGGTTGCAAGGCGTGGCAGATATTTCTGGCGTTGTTCTTCTGTGCCGTAAGCGTGGATCGGATGCATGACGAGGCTCGATTGCACGGACATTGCCGACCGGTAGCCTGAATCCACGCGTTCGACCGCGCGGCTGATCAGCCCGTAGGCGACGTGTGACACGCCCGCACAGCCATAGCCTTCGATGGTCGCGCCGAGCAGCCCGAGCGCGCCGAGTTCGGTCATAATCTCTCGGTCGAAACGTTCCTCTAATGTCGCGCTGACGACACGGGGCAACAGTTTGTCTTGGGCGTAAGCCTCTGCCGCTTGTGCGATCATCCGCTCATCATCGGTCAATTGCGCGTCGAGGTTAAAGGGGTCATCCCAGCGAAAAGGTGTAAATTTAGCCATGATTTTGCCTTTGGCAGATTTGGGGATTGGGGGCAATCAGAGTGCGGAAAAATCCAGCCCAATGTCCGCCGCTGGGGCCGATTGGGTGAGCCGCCCGACCGAGATGAACGTCACGCCGGTTTCCGCCTTGGCGCGGATCGTGTCGAGGGTAACCCCGCCTGATGCTTCGGTCGGGACACGCCCACCAACGATGACAACGGCTTCACGCAGGGTGTCGGCGTTCATATTGTCGAGCAGGAGATGCGTCGCGCCCGCAGCAAGCCCGGGTTCAATCTGGCTCAGCCGATCAACCTCAAGTATGATGCGCTCGACGCCCGCGACCTTCGCGCGCCGGACCGCCTCAGCCACGCCGCCCGCAACCGCGACATGATTGTCCTTGATCATCGCCGCGTCCCACAGGCCCATCCGGTGATTGGTAGCGCCGCCCATGCGCGTGGCATATTTTTCAAGCACGCGCAGACCGGGGATGGTCTTGCGCGTGTCCAACAGCGTGCAGCCCGTGCCTGCTATCGCCGCCACATAGGCCCGCGTCATTGTGGCAATGCCGGACAGGTGCTGAACCGTGTTGAGGGCGGACCGCTCCGCCGTCAGCATCGCGCGGGCATTGCCCGACAGGCGCATCAGGTCCGACCCCTTGGCCACGGATGCGCCTTCCTCTGCCAAAATATCAATCGCCATCGTCGGATCAAGATGCGCGAAAAACGCCGCAGCAATGGGCAATCCCGCAACCACAATCGCATCGCGGCTGTCCATCGTCCCCGAAAAGCGCGCATCGGCGGGGATGACGGATTCAGAGGTTACGTCTTTGCCGGTGGGGCCTAAGTCTTCGGCGAGGGTGGCGGCGATGAAGGCCGCAAGA
>JBEBKH010000063.1:0-13792 GCA_040079575.1 Chakrabartia sp.
ACCTCCCGATATTGAGTGGCAAATCGATTTATCACCGACCCATTCTCACTCCTCACCTCGGCCATTTTATGGAAGCGCTTCCACAATACTGTCAAGTTATTTTATAGCATATTTTTTTGATACTTACAGTCAACGCAGCATTAGGCACATTTCAAGTATATCCGCGCCTTGTAGTAGAACATTTTGATTTCGGGGAACGAGCCCTGACCAGCCTATGTTGGTGGTGGCAGGAATGCCTCATTCGTCGTAGGTGTTGATGTTGTAGCGGTTACCGTTGGGATTCCGGCGATTTTGTTCAGGGCAAGCAGTGGCGTTGTGGATTGTCGAGAAAGCGACGGCGTAACGCAGCAATCCGGGGATTGTGCTGCACAGGTGTGAGCAGTGACTAATGGCAACTTTGGTTTGTATTTTCACATCTGACTATGACCATGCCCTCCGGCCTGCCAAGAATCGCAAAGAGCAAATCGACGACAATCAATAGGCGTGTTTCTGGCACGGAGTTTGGGGGTTTCGCAGGAGCCAATCTGAAACAGGCGCTGATCAAAATCGGAGACGGGACCATTGAGATAATTAAACGCAGCGGCCATGCAAAAAGCTTCACTATCCTGCCCAGACGATGGGTCATCGAACGCACCTTCGCATGGCCAAACCGAAACCGCCACCTTGCAAAAGACTTCGAAAATACCGTGGCAGCAGCAGCATGGCTTTTCATGGCTTCCGTGTCGCACCTAGCTAGGTGCATCGCAAACTAATGATATTAAACATGATAATTGCGAGTCAGACGCTAAGGGATCAGCACACAAATGCCACATTCGGTGATGGACCCAACTAGCTTGCGCTCGTTTCTGCTACCGCCAAATACGCGCCAAGCAGTTATGTCATTAACCTATTCCGGCACCATTTACCTTCATGCCGCTGGTAGCGATTGCGGAGGTGCTACTAAGCGCAATTTGCTTTTCCCCCGCACGCTCCATGATCCCTGATAACAGCTTAGCCCGGTTATCGGTGTAGACCGCTGCCGACACCTTCGCCCGTGATACCGCTACATACATCATTTTCTGATTCACAAGATTGGTGGTACGGCTGTCGGCGTGGATCATCACGCGCTCGGCGGCGCGGCCTTGGGCGGCGTGGGCGGTCTGGACGTAGCCGTGGCGCAAATGCTGGTCGGTCGATTTGGTGAAGTCGAGCGACTGGAGTTTCCCGCTGTCGAGCCGGACGCGGGCGGTCTGATCTTGGGCGTTGACCGACGCGACTTACGCTTTGCCGCCATTCTCGCGCCATTGGGAACGGTTGTTGCGGGTGAATTCGATCCTATCGCCCTTCATCAATTCAACGCTGCCGGGGGTGAACGCTTCACTTTTCCTCGCACCCCATTGCCTCGGTCTCCAGTCCACACTTTGCCCATTCGCTTTTTCGAGCGCGACGGCATTTTTAGCGGGATCAATGCCAATCACCGTCACAGATTCACGCTTGGCAATGCCCTTGTCGGCATAGTCGCGCGCAAAGCGGACGACATCACCAACCTCGTAAGAGCGCGCGTCGCGCGCTTCTGCTTTGGTAAGCCCTTTGGATTCAAGCGTCCGCATGGCCACAGTTTCGCCGGTCAACCTGCCGCTGGCGACAAGCTGCGTCCTGATTTCAGCATTAAGCGCATCGCGGCCTGCGCGCGATGGATCAATGACGATGGTGCTGCGCTGATCCTTGGCCGATAAAGCGGCATAATCCTTTGCCATTGCCATCATCCGCTCCGCCGGATCAGCAGGGGCGATAATCTTTCCGCCACCTCCATCAAGCGCATTTAGCGCGCGGCGGGCGTCGCCCTGTATCGATGCTTCAACGGCCTCTTTGGTGAGTGGGTTAGTCTGACGGACAATCTTGGCGAGCTTGGCAGTTTCCATGCCCGCGTCCTGCAATTGCGCGAAGGCGGCTCCAGCGCCAACCGAACCAAGCTGCTTCACGTCGCCAACAAGGACAACTCGCGCATTGCCCTTTTCGGCGGATTCAAGCAATGTTGCGGTATCGCGCGCTGAGAGCATCGAGGCCTCGTCCACTATCCAAACGCTGCGCCCATTGGATGCAATAGGGTGCTGGCCCATCAAATGCTTGGCAACGGTTTCACCATGCGCTCCAAGCGCTTCGCCAAGTGTCCGCGCCGCCGATGCTGTCGGGGCAAGCGCGGTTACAGTGTTACCCTGCGATTGAGCCTCTCGCGCCACGGTCGCCAGAACCGTCGTTGTCTTCGCCGTTCCGGCATAGCCTTGCACGGCAGTCACGCGGTTCTGACTGGTCAACAACGCTTTGGCCGCATGTTGCTGATCTGGATTCCAAGGGTGTTCGGATGCGAGCGCCGCACGAGCAACTGCCTTTGCCGCCTGCATCGGGGTCTGGATCGCGGCAACGCTGCCGCGCCCATTTGCTTCGGCGCGCAACAGCCGCTGTTCATTGTCGATATTGGCTGCGGTCGTGAATCCGCCAAATTCTGCACCGCGCTTGTCGATGAATGTGCGCGGAGCAAGCGCGCCGTCCTTCATCGCCCGGTCCATCGCAGCGCCAATTTGGGTTTGCGTAACAGCCCCCAAGCCAAATCGTCCTGCTTCCTTTTCAAAGTCTGCTGCTGAAAACACCGACTGGCGTTCACCCAATTTCTCGGCGGCGAAGGCGACGGCCTGATGCGCGGTGATTTTACCTGTCGCTTCAAGCATCGGCGCATGATCGGCTCGCGCTGCTGCCATCTCGGCCTTAGCGACCAAGGCCAATCGTGCTGCTTGGTCAAATCCGGCACTGTCTGCCGTCTCGCGCCAATCCTTGACCAAATCGGCGCGGTTCACAACTTCCTTGACCGCGCGAGTATCGAGTGCGGCAATCTGCTTTTCTGCGGCTGATGCGGTTTCGCGGGTTTGGCCACGCTCGGCAAGGCGGGCCTCCACTTGGGCCGCGCGTTCGCTGAATGCTTTGATGGCTTCGGCAGAAACGCTCATAATCTCGAACAGCGAGTCCTTGCCCGTTTCAATCTCATAACCCAATTCCCGCACGTTGACGGCAAGTTCCTGCCGATACACCGCGCCAATTGCCTTCTCGGTCACGAGTGGCATTCATAATGACATTATGCGTGTGCAGTTGTGGGTCTTGCGCACGGCTGGTATTATGACGGAAACTAGCAACGACAAGATTGTCCGTCTGCTGCCGCTCAACATTCACGCCATCCCTGATCCGGGTTGCGGCGCTATGGCGTTCGGCAAATGCCAGCGCACTTTTGACCGCGTGGTCGTGCGCGCCAACAAGCCGTCGGTCGCCTACCACATCGGCCATGATCGACACGGATTTGGGGGCGCTCATGGTGACATCCCAACCGGGGCGATGCTGCACCTCGCCGTCCCGAACTGTTCCCAATTGTGGGCCATCCGGCATTTTGCCATCAAGCATTTCGCGGAACTGGTCCCGCTCGACCTCGCCCGACAGGCCAAGTGCGTCTGCACCCGCACCCTGCCATTCGCTCGGCGATAGTCCGTCCCCGGCGTAATAGTCATCGGCTTCATAATAAGAGGATGGTTGCACCGAACGCACCCGTGAGTGCGCGCGCGATGAACAACCAGAACAGGGACGGCGCAAAGGCCAGCACCAAAAAATCAAAAGAAAATCCAGCGAGCGAACCCAGCAAAATGGGACGACGTCCAAACCTGTCAGACAGATTGCCAACCACGGGAGAGAAAACAAATTGGAACAGCGCAAAGGTAAAGGCCAAATGCCCGCCAATCGCCGTTGCCTCAGCAATTGTCGCCTTACCAAGCGTCATAATCAGCGTCGGGAAAACGGGAATGACAATACCAAATCCCATCGCATTTATTAAAATGGTGGCCAGAACAAATTTGATCGCCGGTGGCATGGGTGTTTTGGGCGGCGTCTTAGAGGGCGTGGGCGTCTTGCTCATTCACAGCCCCTTACGGACATTTGGTTTTTTGGAGCGGGTGAAGGGAATCGAACCCTCGTCGTAAGCATGGGAAGCTTCTGCTCTGCCATTGAGCTACACCCGCATTGTGCGCCGTCCAGAGGCAGGGGGTTGCGTGAACACGCCCCTTTTCTGAATGCTTTCGTTCCGTGCCACGAACAGGACTGTGTCGTCAACCGAGCGAACAGCCTTTTGCCGGATTTCGGCACGCGCAACGGCTTGACGTGGCGGGCAAGGCAGGGGACGATGGCCGCACAAGAAAAGGGGCCCGAAATGAACCTGGAACAGATATATAGTGCATGCAGCCTAATCGCCTTTGCCGGATGGGGGGCTTTGCTGCTTGCGCCGGTGGCGCGCGACCGGATGGTGATGGCGGCGCGGGCAGCGGCGCTGATTTTGTGCATCATTTACCTCACCCAATATTTCACCATTACCGAAGGCGTTGAAGGCGGTAATTTTTCGACACTCGCCGGGGTCACCGCTTTGTTCAGCAAGGCAGGGAATGTCATGCTCGGCTGGACGCATTATCTCGCGTTCGATCTGTTCATCGGCAGCTGGCAAATTGAGGATGCCGGCAAACGCGGCGTTCCGCATTGGATGATGATCCCGTGCTTGTTCCTCACCCTGATGCTCGGGCCAATCGGCTTGTTGCTCTACTTCATCATCCGCGAAGCAAAAACCCGGTTTTTCAGCGCGACAGGACAGAGGGGAAGGGGAAACCGGTGTTAGAACGAACCATTGTCGAAGGCAGTTTGGCCAATCACGCAGCACTGGTTGATACGTTGTCGCAAGCGTTTCAAAGCGACCCTGCGATCAGCTGGATTTTCCCAAACCCCGATGTGCGCCGACAACGCTTACCCATGATGTTCGATTTTCTGGTGACAGGCGACATGAAAGCTGGCCTTGCTTTGCGCGCAGAGGGCGATGAAGGCGCAACCTTGTGGCGCGCGCCGGGGCAGGCCCATTCCAGCAGTTGGGATATGGTTAAACTCACCCTGCCGCTGCTGCGCACCTTTGGCACCGCGCTGGGCCGCGCGCTGGCCATTGCGAACGCGATTGATGCACATCACCCCAAAATCAACGATTATTGGTATTTACACTACGCCGGTGTGCGTCCCGACCATCAAGGCAAAGGCTGGGGTGGCGCTCTCATCCGCGCCGGCATTGCCCGCGCCCAAGCAGAGGGCAAGCCAGCATTCCTCGAAACCGCAACCGACAGCAATGTCGGCCTGTATCAGCGGTTGGGATTTGAAGTCATTGATGAATGGGATGTGCCCAACGGCGGACCACATTTTTGGTCGATGTTGCGGCGATAGGGGCGGGGCTTCCGCACGCAAAACTGCGATTTTCTTGTCCTTAGCTTCTCAAACTTCCCAGGGAGGGGCGCTCGACTGCGAAGCTAAGCCCAAATGCAAAGCCGTCGTTTATCGCCCGACGGCGAGGTCACATTGGGGTTACACCAAAACCGAATGGTAGGACGTTGGCGTATAAGTAGCTGTTGTCGCACGCGCTGATTGCAAGCCCAGACAGCGATAGGGCGGTTGACAATGATCCGCGACCAAGGTGGCAGGCGAAATCCTACATTGCAAGGGGGCGTGGGGGTGAAGTTAGGATTTAGCGGCAAAGGTTATCGCGCGTCGGTTGACAGGTGCTTCCTGAAAGCGAACACTCAACTTATATTTGAACTCTGGAGTTTCTAGTTCATACTCATTCCACCCGTGTCCGCAACTGAAGGATAAGTCTTGACCAAATGCCTTGTTTGCCTGTCGGTTGACGGCTTCGAACTTCTTAGAGAGCCCCAATCAATGGGGCATATGATTTACCTTCATTGCCAAGTTTGTGGAATGTTTGGGGCTTCGAGGGAATTAGTTGATGATTATCTTGACATCAATTCGAAAACGACGACCCGCCGGGTCAGAGCGACATTGAGTCATTGGTTGCGTTTGAACCAGCGGAAATCCGGCGATACACTTAAGCTTTTCTCCGAAACCTATCAAGAAGCGGTGGATGGAAAACTCAGCTTGCCCAACCCGGCACAAGTTGCATTAGCCATCATTCGCTACATTGGTGACCATGTGCAAAAGACAGGTGAACGGTTAGAGAGTTTACCCCCCGAATTCCCCGCACAAATTGGCGCGACATCACGGCAATTTGCCGTCAATCTGATTGATCAGTTGGCTGCAGACGCTTTAGTCCAACGAAAAGATAGCAGCACCCTTGACCGCGATGATGCAATGGATTTGGACCTGACTCTCGCCGGGTGGAAGACTTTTCAATCGGAAAAAGTAGGACAACAAACGGCTGGTTACGGTTTTCTGGCTATGATGTTTGGTGATGAACCCCTTGAACTCTTGGCGCAAAACCACCTTAAACCGGCAATCAGGAATTTGGGATTTGAGCTTGTAGATATGCGAGATGTCGCCGAGCCTGGGATAATTGATAACATAATGCGGATGAGGATTAGAGACGCAGATTTCATAATAGTTGACTTAACGCACGATAACTCGGGTGCCTATTGGGAGGCAGGGTATGCAGAGGGATTGGGTAAGCCGGTTTTATACATATGTGAGAAAAATAAATTTGAATCCAGCAAGCCTCATTTTGACGTGAATCATTGCACGACGGTCATGTGGACTGATGACGATCCAGAGGACTTTTGTAAACGTTTGTTGGCAACTTTGAGAAGGGCTTTGCCAGTTGGTAGTGCGGAATTCTCCTCGGAATTCCCTCGGAATTCCCCCGTGTTTGGAAGCTGATGGTTGGGTAAACGGCATGATGCGGATACCCTTCCTGAGGATTACCCTGCCGCGATAACTATCGCAGCCGCGCGCGCGCCCTCGGCTATTCTGGTTCCAATCGCTTCGTCAGCCACTGCTCGCGCCATGGTGACGGCACCGGTCAGCAGCGAAAGCAGCGCCCAAGCCCTGGCGTCGCGGGTGACAACTTCGCCCTTCAGGCCTTGCGCGATGGCCTCAACTGCCCGCGCTGCTCGTTCCTCAAACGCTGCCTTTGTCGCCGGATCAGCGCGCTGCACGTCCGGGGTCAGGCTTTGCAGCGCGCAGCTGCCATCGAGCGCACAAAGGCGCTTTTCGCGGAGATAGAGATCGACGAAAGTTTCGAGCCATGCGTCGCCATGATCGGCCTGGAGTGCTAGAATGTTGGAACGCAGTTCGTCAACGCCGCCGAGCAGCGCCTCGCGGAACGCCGCCTGCTTTGATTTGAAATGGCCATAAAAGGCACCAGAAGTAACGCCCGCTTCTTTCGCCAGGCCATCGACGCCGATCCCACCAAAGCCGCTGCGCCGGAATCCGCGTCCCGCCGCCTCGATCATGCGCGTGCGCGCTTCCTGTTTATGGTCGGGCTGATACCGCATTACTTCTCCATAACATCACGAACGTTATTTTTCTGGTTGACGATATAACGATCGCTATCTAATAAATGAATAACGGTCGTTATATAACGAGTCGCAGCGAGAGGCAACGCCAATTTTGCCTCGCCATTTCAACGGAGAAAAACAATGCCTCTCACCCTTACCCTTACCGAAGGTGTCCTTCCCGCCGGCGACGAAAAGGTCGCGTTTCAGCGCCTTGGTAACGCAATGCTTAAATGGCACGGCCTTTCCGGAAATGCAGCCATGACGCGCAATGTGGTAGGGACACTCCATGTCCTGCCCCAGGGCCATGCTTTTGCCGGCATGGAAGCCACACCGGCGGCTTTCATCGAATGGAAGGTGCCATCCTTCGCCTTTACCGATCCGGCCGTGCAAAAAGGCTATTTCACCGAAGCCACCGATATCATCCACGAGCTGTCGGGCGGCAAGTTCCCTCGCGACAAGGTTTTCATCAACGTCGTTCACGCGGTTGACGGCGCCTGGAATTTCGACGGCGAGCCGATGACCAACGACGAAATCGGAGCGGCGATCACTGCGGGTTAGCTTGGCCTTCGCAATTCTGGGGGCACTACGGCCAATTCCGGGGACACTATCAATTCCGGGGATATCAATTCCGGGGACACTATATTTCAATTCCGGGGACACTATATTAATTAGCTCTGTCCGGATCCAACAATGGCAGATTGCGGTGTGTGTAGGAAAGGGTTGGCTTGGCCGCTGTGCGATCATGGAGGGAATTAAGTATAGTGTCCCCGGAACTCCCACCTAGTGTCCCCGGAACTCCCACCAACATCCCGGACATTCAAACGAAAGCACTCATTCGCGTTTGTTCTCCGTGTTTATACTCCGGCGAGGGGCGGAATTGGGTCGCGCTCAAAGGCCGATGTGCCAAGAACCCACACAGCGCCGGGTCAAGCCCGGAGCACAGGCTTGTATCTTTGGCTCTGTCCAATGTCACCGCCCAGTAAACCTCCGCCGCCCCACACGCCCGCACACACAAAAAGGCCCCGGATTTCTCCGAGGCCGATTTAGTTATCCGGCGAAAGCGGGATGATATTGCACGTCACCCTTGGGAGTTGTGCCCCTTATTGTCAGGTGCTGAAAATTGGGGTTGGCCTTGCCAAGATAGGTCAGATCGGGATCGTGGGTGAAACCGAAACGACCATAATAGGAAGGATAGCCCAGCAACACGCAGCCATCGGCGTCCATTGCCTCTATGCGTTTGATCCCTTCTCGGATCAGCGCGCTGCCAATGCCGAGCGATTGCAAGTCCGGTTTCACAGAAACCGGCCCGAGGTCAAACCAGTTGCCGGATTTGCCGTCAATCTTGACGCGGGAGAAAGCGATATGCCCGACGATTTCGGTGCCGCGTTCCGCGACCAGCGAAACCGAGAGCGCGCCGTCTTCACGGAGCGCATTGATCAAGTCCTGCTCATCCCCCGCGCTATACGGCATGGGCTTAAAAGCAGCTTTGGTAAGGTCGTAAATTATCTGTACGTCCGCAGGACGCTCGTCTCTGATGTGCATGTTCAGTTCCTGTGAGTCATTGTTGCCGCTGCAGCATTGCAACGGCTGGAATGGTGTCTTTTTGAAAACCTTAGTTGGTTTTCAGCAGTCGCTCACACGCTCTGTCATGCTTCCATCTCCTATCGGTGCTGACGAATTAAAACTATGAAGTGTTGCACCAAAAGGCAAGCCGACAAATTGTGCCGTAAAGTTGCGGCTCTTTGCGCTGTCAACGATCAACGGTGCGCCACTTCAGCGCTACTGGTCGCACTTCACCAATCATAAATTGGTTGAACGCCACTGACTCTTCGAACAACGGCGAATGTGCCGACTTTTCGAACCAGCGATGCATCTTGAGGGGCGCTTTGATCCGGTCGAACCATGCCTTTTGCAGGCCGGAAGGCGTGTTGCTGTCAAAACGACCGGACATGATGAAAACGGGCATATCGAACTTGGTGGCGTTGCTCCACCAATCCACGCCAGCATTCTCCTTCGCCAGCGCATTTTGCGAAAAATCGACACCAGTTTGGTAATGGATGCCATCGAGTAGCGTGACCTCGCTGGCCGAAAAGGATTGCCACATCAGATTGATAAGCGACGTCGGCTTGTGAAACGCGCCACCGCCAAATTCGTCGAGCCATTTCCGCTGCGTTATGATGGAAGCCATTGGGTAAGGTGGCTCACCGAGCGCAGACAATATGCGAAGGGCCTCACTATTGCGCCTTCTTTTTGCCTCGTTGAGCGTGAAGCGGTATGAGAGTTTCTCTCCCGCAGTGGCATTGACGACCTGACTGACACCGACAAATGCTGCCACCTCCTGCGGGTGCGTTTGCGCATAGGCGACGCCAAAACTCGTTCCCCAGCTGTGTCCGGCGAGCACGACCTTTTGCTGCCCAAAACGCTGCTGCATATGTGTGATCAGCGCGTCCAGGTCACTGATAAATTGGCTTATGGTCATCGATGAAGCGGGGATATCCTTGTGATAAGACCGTCCCGTTCCACGCTGGGTCCAATATACGACGAGAAAATGATCTTCCAACGCGCTATTATACCGCCGCCACATGCCGGTTTCATCTTGGCCCGGGCCGCCGTGCAGCCAGATCAAAATAGGGGCTTTTGTGCTGCGGCCACGAATGACGATCGATTGTTCGACGCCGCCGAGGTTGATCCGTTCCATTGTCGCAACGCTTCCCGATACGACCGAACCAACATTGTCACGAAAAGCGGGCGTGCTGCCATATCGGCCTTGATAAAGGAACGCTGCAAGTGCGCCCAATATTGTGATGATCAATATTCGTTTCCGCATGTGGTTTAGATTAGGGGCATAATGCGGTTGGTCAAGGATTGGCCTGTTGCCGATTCTATCCGTCCTTTCCTAACCTCGAATGTCTGGCGATTCAGTCATCACACAAAAAGGCCCCGGATTTCTCCGAGGCCGATTTTGTTTTTGGCAGGTGCCGAAACGAATTAACGCTTCGAGAACTGGAAGCTCTTCCGGGCTTTTGCCTTGCCGTATTTCTTACGTTCCACAACGCGGCTGTCGCGGGTGAGGAAGCCTTCGCGTTTTACCGCACTGCGCAGCAGGGGTTCGAACTTGGCGAGGGCTTGGCTGATGCCGTGACGCACAGCGCCGGCTTGCCCTGAAAGGCCGCCGCCCTTGACGGTGCAGACAATGTCATAAGATCCAACGCGGTCAGCAACGCTGAACACTTGGTTGATGACAAGGCGCAGCGTTGGCCGTGCGAAATAGACTTCCTGATCGCGGCCATTGACTGTGATCTTGCCGGTGCCGGGTTTCAGCCAGACGCGGGCAACCGCATCTTTACGGCGGCCCGTGGCGTAGGAGCGACCCTGCGCATCAACTTCCTTTTCACGAATGATCGCGAGGGTTGATGGCGGTGCTTTGACAACAGGTGTTTCAACAACATCTGCACTGGGTGCAGCGGCGGCAACAGCGGTTTCAACAACCGCAGCGTCAGCAGCAAGGGTGCCGAGATCGGCGAGAGACTGGCGATTGTCGGTCATTATGCGCCCACCTTATTCTTACGGTTCATCGCCGCAATGTCGAGAAATACTGGGTTCTGCGCAGTGTGCGCATGTTCAGTACCGTTAAAGATGCGCAGTGCGCGCATTTGATCACGACCCAAAGGACCGCGTGGAACCATGCGTTCAACCGCTTTTTCAAGAACACGTTCAGGAAAACGACCGTCGAGCACTTTGCCCGCGGTGATGCCCTTGATCCCACCGGGATAACCGGTGTGACGATAATAGACCTTCTGCGCGAGCTTACGGCCCGTGAAGCGGATCTTGTCAGCATTGATGACAACGACATTGTCGCCGCAATCAACGTGCGGGGTGTAGCTTGGCTTATGCTTGCCGCGCAGGATATTGGCGATGATTGAGGCCACGCGGCCAACAACCAAACCGTCAGCATCAATCAGATGCCATTTTTTCTCCACCTCATGCGGTTTGGCCGCTTTGGTGGTTTTCATCAGTGCCTTCATGGCGCAAAACCCCGTAATAAAAAGGAATCGCGCCAGCAGATGCCAGCGCGGTTGAGGGGCTAATGATCACATGAGGCCCATAAGTCAAGGATATGGGCGGGATTCGTAACGGGTAAAATAATACCGTCGCAAATCAGGGGGTGGTTTTTTCGCGCCCGATGACATGAATGCCCCACGCCGTGCTGGCGACGACGAGCGCGCCGACGGCCTGATGCAATGCGGCAAATGCGATGTGCACACCGCTTAAAACAGTGGCGATGCCCAACAGGATCATCACGCCGAATGCGCTGTGAATGGCGATTGAGGGCGGGCGGTTTCCGGTTGCCTTGACCTTGCGCGCCAGCACAATCAGCGCGGCGACCGCAATCCATGCCCACCAGCGGTGGATGAAATGGATCAGGAAGGGGTCATTGGTGATGGCAAAAAGTGGGCCTTTGCTCCAGTCGATCCCTTCTGGAAACAGATGGTCATTCATCAGCGGCCATGTGTTGGAGACTGACCCCGCGTTCAGCCCGGCGGTGTAGGCTCCGAACAGCAATTGAACGAACAAGATGACCGAGACGCCAATCCCAAACCGTGACATGCGGGCGGGGCGGGCAGCGGGGTTCCGCGCCAATGCACGCAGATCAAGCGCGGTCCAGACCAACCCGGCAAGGATGAAGAGCGCAGTCAGTAAATGTGTCGCCAAGCGGTAATGGCTGACATCGGTGCGCTCTGTCAGGCCAGACGCGACCATCCACCACCCAATCGCTCCCTGCAATCCGCCAAGAGCGAGCAGTGCAATCAGTCGCAAGCCATATCCCTTGGGTATGGCTTTCCGCACCGCGAACCACAGCAGGGGCAATGCAAACGCCAAACCAATCAGCCGCCCCAGCAACCGGTGTGCCCATTCCCAGAAAAAGATGAATTTGAAATCAGCAAGGCTCATGCCCTTGTTGATTTGCTGATATTCCGGAGTTGCTTGATATTTGGCAAATGCGTCTGCCCACGCGGCATCGTTCATTGGGGGAAGCGTGCCTGTGATGGGTTTCCACTCTGTAATCGACAGCCCCGACTCGGTCAGACGGGTGATGCCTCCAACAACAACCATTGCGAAAACAAGCGCCGCTACGGCAAGCAACCAATTGGCGATGGAACTGGGACGAGGTGAAACTTTGGGGAGGGAAGGCATATTTGTTTCTTAGTAGATTTTGCGACGGCGTACCAGATGGCGCCTCAAATTCAATGTTATGTTGTATCCTTACGAAAGTCATGCCATAAGCTCTTACCGCACAGGGATTCGCAGATGGTTGATTATGTTCTTCGCAGTGGAAAGCTGGACCGTTGGGCCATTGGCCTGTCGGGTCTTTGCCTTGCCCACTGCTTGGCGACAGCCGTCTTGGTTGCTTTTCTGGCGTCGGCGGGTGGCATGTTGTTCCACCCCATCATTCATGAAATTGGATTGACGCTCGCTATCCTGCTTGGCGCGGTTGCGCTTGGTCAAGGTGTTGTTCGTCACGGTTATGCCATGCCGGCGTGGGTTGGTGCGCTTGGCCTCGGTGTGATGGCGGGGGCGATGTCTTTGCCCCATGACGGCGGTGTGATGGGCGGCGGCGAAGTTGTTTATACGATCTTGGGCGTTATGATTTTGGCGCTGGGGCATGATCTGAACCGGCGCGCGGTCGACTGAAGCTTGCAGTCGCGCCACTTCACGCCTAACTTTGCATTATGGGCGCACATGATCACACACTTCATCACGGAACAAATTTGGACGCAGCGGCCAAAACCGCGCTTGAGCGTGCTGGTGAACAGTGGACCGATATGCGCGCAAGCATCTTTGCCGCGCTAACCAGTTTTGATAAGCCTGCGTCGGCCTATGACATTGCGGATGCTGTTTCAAAAGCGCGGGGAAAACGCGTCGCCCCCAACAGCGTTTACCGGATATTGGATTTATTTGTCGGGGCCAATGTCGCGTTGCGCGTTGAAAGTGCCAACGCTTACCTTGCCAATGCGCATCCTGACTGCATCCATGACTGTATATTCCTCGTCTGCAATACGTGCGGGCAAACCGAACATATTGACGAAGATCGCATCACCAACGATGTCCGTGCTGCAGCAAAAAAATCAGGATTTAAGCCCATTCGTCCCGTTATCGAAGTGCGCGGCATCTGTGCGGATTGCGATTAGGCGTTGAACGTCTTAAACACGCTTTATGTCTGATGTACCAGTAACACCGCTGCTTGACACGGTTCACCTTCCCGCTGATTTGCGCGCGCTGAAACCCGAACAATTGCGCCAGTTTGCCGATGAACTCAGGACGGAGGTTATTTCGGCCGTGTCTGTAACGGGCGGGCATTTGGGCGCTGGGTTGGGCGTTGTTGAACTGACAACGGCCATCCATTATGTGTTTAACACGCCGGTTGACCGGCTGGTCTGGGATGTCGGCCATCAATGCTATCCCCA
>JBEBKH010000064.1:0-13414 GCA_040079575.1 Chakrabartia sp.
GGCGTAGCGTGGGAACGCGACGCTCGGCTGGTGCGCGGCCTCGATTATTACCGCCACACCGCGTTTGAATTCGTCACCGACCGCCTCGGCGCACAGGGCACAGTGCTCGGCGGCGGGCGGTATGACGGGCTGATCGAAGCCCTCGGCGGCCCAGCCACACCTGCGGTCGGCTGGGCGGCGGGGATTGAACGGTTGGGGATGTTGTTGGCTTCCAGCCCTGTTCCCGTCGATTTGATCGCAGTCATTCCAGCTGATTCAAGTTGTGAAGACGATGCAGCGATCGCGCTAAGGTTGCTTCGAAACGCCGGCTTGGCCTGTTCCATAGCGTTTAGGGGCAATGTGAAGCGTCGCGTCGAAATTGCCAAAAAAGAAGGTGCTACAGTTCGCTTGTTGATAAGACATTCCTCCGACCCGATGGGCCGATTGCACATTTCTCATTTTGAAAGTGAAAAGACCAACAAACAGCAAGATGAATTGGATCGTAGGATTTCGAACGTGCTGTTAGATTATTTTGGTACGGAGTTTTCGAGTTCAGGGCCGAATCGTCCGGGCAACGCGTAGCGTTTCACCATAGTTGACAATTTGATAAATGTGTGTAAATAAATACACATGGAACGTGACAGCAAAAAAATCGTTCGGCATCTGCTCGATGACGGTTTCATGCTCATTTCGGTCAAGGGATCGCATCATAAATATGCGCGGGAGGATGCGAGTGGTGTCCGAACAGTGATTGTTCCACATCCGAAGAAAGATTTACCGACCGGCACTGCCCGTGCCATCGCACGGCAGGCGGGCTGGATCATATGAGGACCACGGAAATGCGTTATTATCACGGGGTTGTGCACAAAGAAGAAGGCAGCGCTTACGGCGTCCACTTCCCTGATTTGCCCGGCTGCTTTTCGGCGGCGGACGCACTTGAGGATGTGATTCCCAATGCGACCGAAGCCTTGTCATTGTGGTTTGAGGACGCCGATACTGCGGTTGAACCCCATTCTGTTGAAGCGATCCGCGCACAAGTGGCGGATGATTTGGCGGAGGGTGCTTTTCTCGTGATGGTGCCGTGGATTGGGCGCAACAGCAAACCCGCGCGGGTCAATATCTCGATTGATCGCGCGATGCTCGATGCCATCGACACGGCGGCAGCCATGCGGCGCTTGACCCGTTCAGCGTTTCTGGCAGAGGCGGCGCGCAACGAAATTGAGGGGCGCCGCTAAACCCATCTGTCAGTGGGGACCTTAGCCAGCGCGCTGTCCTACACGCTCCATAAAAGCTATAATGGCCTCTATGATCGATTTTCTCACTCAACGCCGCGTCAAAAATGAAAGTAAACCGTGGCAATGAACAGTGTGAACTTCGCCTCCTGTGATTGAAAGAATCGATTAAGACTATGACGACAATTTCCCCCCACCGCATCGCCTCGCTCCTCGCGCGGCGGGATGAAGTGCAGGCGATGCTTGCCACGGGCAATCTTGCGGCGGACAAATTTGTTGCGCTGTCAAAGGAGTATGCGGAAATTGAACCGGTTGCGGTTGCAGCAAGTGAACTTCAGCGGCTGCGCGGCGAACTGATTGACCTAGAGGCGATGCTCGCTGACCCTGAAATGCGCGACATGGCGCAAGAAGAAGCTGAAGCGATCCGTGAGACGTTGCCCAAGGCCGAACGCGCGCTGGCGCTGTCCTTGCTGCCCAAAGACGCTGCCGACGAACGTTCGGCGATGCTTGAAGTGCGCGCGGGAACCGGCGGGGATGAGGCCGCTTTGTTCGCGGGCGATCTGTTCCGCATGTACAGCCGCTATGCCGAAGGCCAGGGATGGAAGGTTGAACTCATCTCCGCCAGCGCCGCTGAAATGGGCGGTTATAAAGAAGTCGTGGCATCGGTTACGGGCAAGGGCGTGTTCGCCAAGCTGAAGTTTGAAAGCGGCGTTCACCGGGTCCAGCGTGTGCCCGTCACCGAATCGGGCGGGCGTATTCACACGTCCGCTGCCACCGTCGCAGTCTTGCCAGAAGCCGAAGAGGTTGATGTCCAGATTGATGACAAGGATCTGCGGATCGACATATACCGTTCCTCCGGGCCCGGCGGGCAATCAGTCAACACGACCGATTCAGCCGTGCGGATTGTCCATATCCCGTCTGGTCTGGTTGTGATCCAGCAGGATGAAAAATCACAGCATAAGAATAAGGCAAAGGCGCTGCGGGTGCTCCGTACGCGGCTTTATGAACTTGAACGTGACCGACTCCATTCGGCCCGTGCGGGTGCGCGCAAATCTATGGTTGGGTCGGGGGACCGTTCCGAACGCATCCGCACCTATAATTTCCCCCAAGGGCGCGTCACGGATCACCGGATCAATGTGACGCTCCACCGCCTGCCCGAAATTTTGGAGGGCGCGATGGATGAATTGATCGGCGCGCTGATTTCAGAGGATGAGGCATCGCGCCTCGCCAACCTTGATGACGGTGCGTGACGCCTTAAGGGCTGCAACAGCGCGGCTGACAGACAGCGATACGCCGCGTCTCGACGCAGAATTGCTAATGGCACACGCATTGGGGGTCAGCCGCGATATACTGTTGATGCAGCATTTGGACGCGCCGGTTCCTGTGCAGTTTGATACCTTGCTCTCCCGCCGGATTGCCCACGAACCCCTCGCCTATATCACAGGCACGCGTGATTTTTGGACGATCACTTTGAACGTTGCGCCGGGCGTGCTGATCCCGCGGCCGGACAGTGAAACATTGATCGAAGCGGCGATAGCGCATTTCGGGGCAGCGGGGCCAAAACGGGTTCTGGACCTTGGGACAGGGTCGGGGGCGCTGTTGCTTGCAGCACTTGACCACTGGCCGAGCGCGACGGGTGTGGGGATTGATGCTTCCGAAACGGCGCTTGAAATTGCACGGCGCAATGCGGACGTCATTGCGCCGGGGCGTGCAACCCTGTGTCACGGTGATTGGGCGTCTGGACTAACAGAACGGTTTGACTTGATCCTGTGTAATCCGCCCTATGTGGAGACAGCGGCGCAGCTTTCCCCCGATGTGCTGAATGAACCGCGTTCCGCTCTGTTTGCAGGTGTTGATGGTCTGGATGATTATCGCCGGATCATTCCGTACCTATCCGCGTTGATCGCACCAGAAGGGCTGATTGCTATGGAAATTGGATATGAGCAGGCGACCCTGGTCCAAGCCCTTTTTGCTGAACAGGGGATGGCGACAGTGCTTGCCAAAGACTTGGGTGGGCGCGATCGTGCGCTCCTGCATTTTGCGCTTGGAAAGCCTGCATAACCCCGCTAAGGGCGATATTAAGAGCTTACCCGCATCTTCCGGCTGTGATCAGCGAATGCAGGGTGACCCTCTTACCCCCACCATCTAAGGCCGCAGAATATCGGGCTTTGGCAGGCGGCGGATGTGCTACGGCATGTCTGTCTTTGAGGGGGAACAGCGGCAATCAGACATATTGGATCATCCGTGAACCCATACCATAAGGGACGCATCATTTGCTAAACAATCGTCAAGCTGGCCGCCGTCGCGGTCGGGGTGGGCAGCAACCACGCAGCAACAATGGCAGCCGCGATAATGGCAGTCGGATTGACAATCGCGCCCGCGGTAATGCCCCGCAGATGCTTGAAAAATATAAAACCCTCGCCAGCGATGCCCAGCGGCAGGGCGACCGTGTGATGACCGAATATTATCTTCAGTTTGCCGACCATTATTTCCGGATCGTTGCCGAAGCGCGTGTGCGGTTTGAAGAAACCCGTCGTCCCCGCGATGATTGGCAGGACGGAGAGAGCGAAAGTGGCGACAATGGCGCTGATCGCTTTAACGACACTGAAGCCAGCGATGATGAGAATGGCGAAAATGCGCAAGACCGCAATCGCGAACGCGACATGCGCGAACCGCGCCGCAATGACCGCAACCGCGACATGCGTTCAGAGACGTCACGTCAAGATAATGGACGTCAAGATAATGGACGTCAGGACACGCGCTATGAACCGCGCGACAATCAACGCAGCGATTCTCGGAATGAGAGTTCTGAACGGATGGAACGTGAAGAACGCCCCGAACGCGCCGCGCGTCAAGATCGCCCTGAACGGTCGGAGGAACGTCCTGCACGCCCAAGGCGCACCGTGCACGTCAATGGCAACCACGCCCCTGTTGAAGATTTGACGACACTCGACATATCAATTCTGCCACCTGCTCTTGGTGTTATTTCTGCCTCTGAAAATGAAGGCGATGAAACTGCGGCTCCCAAACGGCGAGGACGCCCACGTCGCGTCGCGCCCGAAGCCGAAATTTCTGTTGAACGATAAGGGCCTAGTAAGCTGTGTCACAGTTTTGTAACATTAGTGTCACTGAACTTGCATGACGAAATTCTAAACCCCTGAGTGCACCGAGCGCGCGAGTCGTTCGGCACCTATGAAACTCAGGGGTTACTATGAAGAATTCTACAAAAGCGTTTGCCGCAATCGTCGCTGTCAGCATCGTCGCTGTTCCTGCGTGGGCGCAAATGCGCCGCAACATCCGCATCGTCGGATCATCGACGGTTTATCCTTTTGCTACGGCGGTTGCCGAACGCTTTTCGCGCACCAATCCCGGCGTGCCAACGCCAGTCGTTGAATCGACGGGGACAGGCGCTGGCATGAAATTGTTCTGCGCAGGCATTGGCGCTGGCCATCCTGACATCACCAATGCTTCACGCCGCATCAAAGCATCTGAATTCAAACTTTGCGCGGCCAACGGCGTGACGCAGATTACCGAAGTGCAGGTTGGCCTTGACGGTCTTGCGCTCGCCACGGGTGAACGCGCCCCAACAATGGCCTTATCGACGCGGGATATTTATGTCGCAGTCGCGAAAACACCCTTTGGTAAGCCAAATACGACCAAGACGTGGAAGGATGTAAATCCTAAACTTCCGGCAACGCCAATCCGTATCTACGGCCCACCAAGCACATCGGGCACGCGCGATTCACTGGTTGAATTGATGATGAAGCCTGGGTGCGACACCAACGGTGCGATGCCAGCGCTCAAGAAAACCAATGAAGCCAAATATAACCTCATCTGCGGTCAAGTCCGCAGCGACGGCGCTTATATCGATGCAGGTGAAAACGACAATTTGATCGTGCAAAAACTTGCTGCAAATCCTGGTACTGTTGGGATTATGGGTTATAGCTATGTTGAAGAAAATCCCGGTCGGTTGAACCCGGTTGTGATCAACGGCGTTGCGCCAAATTATGGCACCATTTCGAGTTTCAAATATCCTGGTGCCCGCCCGCTTTATATCTACATCAAGAACCAACACGCCAAAGCGATCCCCGGAATCCGTGCCTTTGTTGCTGAATTTGCGCGCGAAACAACATGGGGCGCACGTGGATATTTGGTGCAGCGCGGTATGATTGCTTCACCTGATGCCACGCGCGCGCGCTACGCAAAATTGGCGACCACACTTACACCAATGACGGCCGCTGGCCTGAAGTAATTCGGTTCAACCGAACACACCATTAAGGGGTATATCATGAAGACCACAGATTTATTCGCCATTTTACTGGCGGGAACAGCAATGACGCTGACCGTGCCAGCACTGGCACAAACAGCCGAAAAAGAAGCAGAGGCACCTGCAGATGCGCCGTCCGCGGATGATCCGTCGGTGCTGACGGTTGGCGCGGAAGAAATGTCGGCCAGCGCCGCTGACGCGCGTTCGGAATTGCTTGAAGCGCAAATCATCGCTCTACAAGCTCAGCTTGATGATTTGAAAAAGGCGCTGCCCAAGGCAGCACCAAGCTGGAAAGGCGCGCCGCAATGGGAAGATAAGGATAAGGGGCTTAGCTTCAAAGTCCGTGGCCGTCTGATGTACGATGTTGGCTTTGTCAGCGACCCAGGACCAACACCGATTGCGATTTCGCCGACACAGGATCTTGGTTTCAACAGCCGTGTGCGCCGTGCGCGCATTGGTATTGAAGGCGGTCTTGGCGCTGGATTTACGTACAAGGTCGAAGCCGATTTCGCGAACAGCGCCGTCAGCTGGGCTGATGCGTTCCTTGAATATAAGGGTAAGGGGCCGCTTTCGGTCCGCGTTGGTCATTTTGAAACCTTCCAAAGTCTGGAACAGATCACATCATCGCGCCACATCATGTTCCTTGAACGCGCACAGATGAATGACGCCTTTGGTCATGCCCGTCGTCTTGGGGCGGCAGTTGGTTTTGATCAGGGCGATTTCCTGCTGCGTGCAGGCGTGTTCAATGACACGATCAACGCTGATCTGAACAATGATGAATGGATGTTCGGCGCGCGTGCTGTGTGGGCCCCGAAAATGGGCGGAAATCAGATGCACTTTGGTTTGAATTATCAGCACCGTGAATTTTCGAACACGGCGCTTAATTTTCGCTACCGCGCACGGCCTTTCCTGACGACCACGGGCACGCGCTTTGTTGATACCAACACCTATGCCGCAAAAAGCGATGATGTGTTCGGTGTGGAAGCAGCCGGTGTATTTGGCCCGCTTCATGTTGCTGCAGAAGCGCAGTGGGTGAAACCTAACAGCTACGCACCCACCACTGTATTTGTCGTCGGCGAAGTCCCCGGCACCACCAACCGTTTGTTGTCGGACCCTAGCTTTATGAGCTATTATGCCGAAGTTGGTTACTGGTTTACTGGTGAAACACGCGGCTATAAAAAGGGTGAATGGGACCGGACACAGCCTTTGAAGGGTTTTGACAAAGGCGGGATTGGCGCAATTGGTATGAACCTGCGCTATGACTATCTCGATTTGGCTGACAATGCACTTTATGCAGGCGGCGTCGGTACCAGCACCGCACGCGGTGGCAAGCAAACCGGTTATCTGGCCAGCCTTGTTTGGCAGCCCATCGATTATGTCCGTGTGACTGCACAATTTGCGCATGCGGCCATTGAAGGCGGACCTTTCGCATCAATCGTGGAGCCAACCTCAACCGCAGCGGTCAATAATCGCAAATACGGCGTTGATACATTTGCGATGCGTTTCGCGTTTGATTGGTAAAACTGCGTATTAGTTCATCTTGCCGTCCCCTCCCCCTAGGCAAGATGATAAAACTGGGCCATTCTCCGCTTTCAAAAGCAGGAGAGTGGCCCATGTTTCGTTTTGGTTTTGGCATAATGTTGGCGGGTGTCTCAGTCGCGGCGGTTGCGCAAAGCGCACAGGGCGATGTCCATGTCACAATCTACAATAATAATCTGGCGCTGGTGCAGGATGCCCGAACGCTAAGCGTTCCTTCAGGGCGGTCGAAGCAAGAATTTCCAGACGTCTCTGCACAAATCCGGCCTGAAACCGCGACTCTGTCTGGCGCGGGTATCGCGATTGTTGAACAGAATTTTGATTATGACCTGCTCTCGCCTGACAAACTAATGCAAAAGGCGGTGGGGCAGGTGGTGACAATCGTGCGCACCAATCCTGCGAATGGCGCTGAAACGCGCGAACAGGCAAAGGTGCTTGCTGCCAATGGCGGGATTGTTTTGCAAATTGGGCAGCGGATTGAAGTGTTGCGCGATGACGGACTACCGGTGCGGGTGGTGTTTGACAAAGTGCCGGAAAATCTGCGCGCACGGCCCACATTGTCGGTGACGATCAATAGCGCGCAGGGCGGACAAGTGCCGACGCGGCTCTCCTACCTCACCCCGGGCATGGGATGGACCAGCGATTATGTGATGCTGTTCGATGAAAAATCCGGCGCTACAGACATGCAGGGGTGGATCACACTGACCAACAACACCGGCACAACGTATAACAATGCCGATACGCTGTTGGTGGCGGGCAATGTCGGTGGTGGGCAAAATCAGTTCAATGCACTGTCGGGTGCGCTTGAGGAGGCAGGCACCGAAAGCGGAACCCGCGAAAGGCTGGGTGATTATTACCTTTACCCCCTGCCCGAACGCACGACGATTTCCAATGCGCAACAGAAGCAGGTTAGCTTTCTGGATGTGAAGGGCGCACCTGCGCGCAAGGCGTATGAATTTGTGAACGGCTGGCTTGGCAGCAATGATGATCCGCGCAGTGCGATCACTGCGATTAAATTTTCAACGTCAAAGCAGGGTGGTCTCGGCGATCAGCTGCCCGCTGGGACAATCCGCGTCTATATGCGCGATGCGCGCGGTGACCCGCAATTTATCGGTGAAAGCCGGATTGATCACACGCCGATGGGATCGTCGATGGCAATCCGCACGGGCGAAGCGTTTGACGTGAAGGTGAAAACCGTCGTTGAAGAACGCACCAAGCTATCCAACAAGCGTTGGCGCACCAAAATGCGCTATATTGTCACCAACGCGCGCCCCGCGCCCGTCACCGTAGATTTGGCGCAAAGCGGTTTGTGGGGCGATGTCCGGATGGACGCGCAAAGCATCGAAGGCACGCGGGTTTCTGCTGACCGGATCGAATGGAAAGTACTTGTACCCGCCAACGGGACGACCGAGGTGACGGCGTCATTTGATACGCGGTATTGATCGGGTGCGGGCCTTTGCGCTCTTTGTGATGTCACTCATCTGGGCTGTGCCAAGCGCCGCCCAGACGGTGATTTCAGCCGATGTCTCTGACGTTTCAGTAACAATTTACCGCGCTCCGAATCGGGGGCAAGGGGCGATGGATCGCAATTGGCCGCAGGGCTATGCGTTGATCAGCGAAACGCGGACGATTACGATCCCCGCCGGGGACAGCATTATCCGTTTTGAAGGGGTTGCCGAAGGATTGCTTCCCGAAACCGCCATTGTGACGGGTTTGCCCAAGGGCGTACGTGAAAAGAACCGTGATGCGCGATTAATCTCTCCTGCAGGACTGGTCGATGCTTTTTTGAAGCGCAGTGTTCGCTTGAAACGCACCAACCGCGAAACAGGCAATGTGACGGAACAGGATGCCATCATCCAAGCAGGCCCCAATGGCGGCGTGATTCTCCAAACCAAGGAGGGGGTTGAGGCACTGGGCTGTTCAGGGTTGCCCGAACGCATGGTTTATAGTGAAATCCCTTCAGACCTCTCGGCAAAACCCACACTCTCTGTGCTGACAAGCAGCGACCACACGGTAACCGCAACGGTCCAGCTGACTTATATGGCGCAGGGCTTTGATTGGTCGGCAAACTATGTGGCGCGGATGGACCCAGGCGGCAAAAAGCTTGGCCTATTTGCGTGGCTGACGGTGGCGAACGGCGGCGCGCAAAGTTTCAAAGATGCGCGGATGCAGGTGGTTGCTGGACAGCCAAACAAGGAACGCAATGCGCCGCCGCTCGCACAAAAAAGCCCTGCTTTGCGGCTGCAATGCTGGCCGATGGATATCACCAGCACCCACCCAAGGACTGTTTTCACGCGTTTGCCTTGGCCACAGGTGGCGGAGGAAGACCTTGAAATGATATCTTTAGATAACAACATTATGGTAACCGGCAGTAGACTTGCTCGCAGAGAAGTCCTCTACGCAATGGCCGCCCCGCAGATGTTGCCAGCGCCTGTCGCCATGGTGGCCCAGCAAGAAGAACTTGGCGACCTCAAACTCTACCGCGTACCAGAGCGTGTAACGGTTGCGGCGCAGAGTCAGAAGCAGGTCGCGATGATTGACCAGCCTGTGGCTGATTTCGCGCGCTTCTATTCGGCCATTGTCGGAAGTGGCACTCTTAACTGGCGTGCCATGCCGTCATTGCTGCGCGGCAAGAACAGCAAGGAAAAGGGGTTGGGGCTCCCACTGCCCGCTGGCGGGCTTGCTTTGTTTGAAACCGTCAACGGGCAAGATTTGCTCGTTGGTCAAAATGATATGGCGGACAAGGCGGTTGATGAGCAGGTCGAAATCACCCTCGGCCAAAGCCCTGATGTCCAGTGGAAGCAGGTAGAAACCAAACGGACCACGAAGCGCGCTGACTATCTCGTGACCATTTCAAATGCGCGTAACGTGCCGGTAAACGCCGAAATCATTGTGCCTTATGACCTTGCGGATAAGCCCGCAGGCTTAGAACGTGGGCGCGGTGGTTGGAAATTGCCGATCATCGTTCCCGCCAATGACATGGCAACGCTCAGCTATGCGCTAAAGTTGACGCCGCAGCGCAAGGGTCAACGCTGACCGGCAGCGGGCGAGGGCGGAAATCTTCATCCAGAGCCACAAATGTGAACACGCCGGTTGTTACTTTGACCTGATTTTCGCCGCGATCACGTTCGGCCATGACATTCAACCGAATCGCAATCGAAGTACGCCCGCGCCGTTCGATGCTGGCATAGATAGAGATCAAGTCGCCAAGCAAGATGGGCTGGATAAACTCCATCGCTTCAATCGCCACAGTGGCGCAGCGCCCGTCGGCCATCCGTCCTGCGACGATGCCGCCCGCACGGTCCATCATCGCGAGCACCCAGCCACCAAAAATATGACCGTTTGAATTGATGTCGCTGGGTACGGGAACGACGCGCAGGACGGGGCTTAAAATATCATTGCTCATGATTGTCCTTAAAGGGGTCGTCGATGGTTTCATCATGGCCTGAACCCGATGACAGAAAGACCAGACCCATCAGCGCGGCGGCAAGTAAAACCGCAAAAAACACGCCACCGGCTGTAAAAACAGCCATCAGAATAGGGATGGGACCAATCATCAGATATAGGCCGCCCAATCCCGCTAATGTTGTGGTCAGGGATGCAAGTACCATCCACCACATCAGACGTTTGTAACGATCCCATGCGAAGGTGGCATAGGTCGGATCATCGAGCTTTGATTTGGGTGGTATCATGGGCTTTCCTTTGCGCCCAAGTCGTGGGATCATCAAGATGAGAGATTCGATAATCTGCGGGAGGGTTTGGGCAATGACGATCAAAGCAATTTTGGACGGCAAAGGACATGCTGTTGCGTCAATATCAGGTGCAGCAAGCGTCAATGAGGCCGTGGCGATGCTCGCAGAACGCAGAATCGGTGCCGTTCCCGTTGTTGATGACGGCGAAGTCCGCGGTATTTTTTCGGAGCGAGATGTGATCTACGGCCTCGCCAAAACGGGGATTGAGGGCATGTCTGGCGCTGTCTGCGATGTCATGACGTCTCCGCCCGTCACCGTCACGTCTGATACGGGCGTGATGGCGGCGCTCTCCCTAATGACGCGGCGGCGGATTCGCCATTTACCGGTTGTCGATGATGGCGCTTTGGTTGGATTCATCTCAATTGGCGATTTGGTCAAATACCGGATCGACCGGATCGAATCAGAGGCTGCGGCTATGCGCGACTATATTCAGGGGGCTTAAGGGCACGACCCTAGCTTTGCGCGTGGGGCAGCTGCTTCTTGGTCACAAACATGTAAAGCTCTTCGACCAAGGGTCGGGCCACTGCCCAGATGAGCCCGCAATAGAGGGTCACGCCTATTGAGGTCAGAATGGCGAGCTTTGCTGGTTCTGGCATATCGGTCAAAAATAGCGATACCAGATGGACGACGCCCCCCATAATCATCGCGGCACAACCGCTGGGGAAAATGGCTTTAATCAGATCGCGCCAATGCGAACCAATCACCGGCAAGGACACAAAAGCCGTAAAGAACAACAGCAGGGAGGCGGCGATCAGCCATGCCTCAGCCAGACCGTGGATCCCGCGTTGGATACCGATCAGAAAAGTAACCGGCATGATGATCGCCCCTGCAATACTGGTGCGGACATAAATACCGGGCTTTCCGAGCGCATTTGTCGCTGGAGAGAAGATGATCTGCAACGCAAAGAAGGGCATCGCAAGCGCGAGTGTTGCAACCAGGGGCACCATCTCAAGCCATTTGGGACCGAACAATGTGGCGATCAACGGCTGCGCCACCGCAGCCATACCGAAATAGAGGGGGAAGGCGACAAACATCGTCAGCCGAACTGAGGTCAGGAAAGCACTGGCAATTTTGCCCCCTTGTTTGTCGAGTTCGGCATAGGCCGGAAAGGCCACTTCATTGAGCGGAGGGATGAACTTGCCTGTGAAGATCAACGTCAGGAACAGTGATTCGGAATAGAGTCCCAAATCATGGGGGGTAAAAAGGCGACCTGCGATCATGATGTCGGCCTGACTCTGGATGATCCAAAACATCTGACATACCAAAAGCGCACCCCCAAAGCTGAGCACAGAACCAGCGCCACGAAAGTTAAAGCTCGGCCAAACCAGAAGTTTCGCTGCAATCGTTAGGCCTATGGCCCGCACAATGAACAAAGCGATGGGCGCATACACCAATGTCCAAACACCAAATCCAGACAATGCACAGCCAAGCGCAGTCAGCGCACCCGCCAGAGCGCCTGCGATATTGGCCATCGCCTGATTTTTGAAATCGAGGCTGCGCGCCAGAACTGCGGAAGGCATGGCGATGAAGGGAGTCGCTATATAGAGTAAGCACTGGAGGCGAAGCATGTCCGCAATAATGGGCTGCTTAAAATAGGCGGCGGCGATGGGTGCTGCCATGAACTGCGCAATGGCAAGTGTCCCGTTCAGGAGAATCAGCAGACCGAAAACTTGTGCGATTCGCCGTTCATCATGCGAATCAGCATGGATCAATGAGCTGGCAAAGCTGTATCCATTGAGAAAATTGAACAGCACCATGATAACTTGGCTCATGGCGAAGAGGCCATAATCATGCGGATCGAGCAGGCGCACGACAATGATCGTTGACGCCCACATCACCAATTGGGCGGCAATTTGACTGCCTGAACGCCAGAAAACCGCGCTTCTTACGCGGTTCCCAAAGCCTGACTGTGTATGTGATCCAATATCATCCACAAACCCCCATAGCGGGTAAATGATGAATATCAGCCTTCGATTAAAAACCATGGATTGAAATAAAATTGCAAAATTGGTGTTGACGCGAATCAAACCTCCGCCTAGTGGCCCTCTTGTCGCAGCGATGAACCACACAGTTCTCCGCCGCTTCCGCAACATAACAGATGCCCGGTCACCCCGGTTAAACGGGGGAAGTCGAGGCGTCTGCGTCTTGCGCTCTTTGACATTGTTGAATTTAGATGAAGGGACATGTGGGCGGCGGCTCCAGGTCTGGCGGTTTTAAGGCGCCAGCAACCTGTAGCAAATTAACCGTTCCTACATGTCCTATCACATATCCATATGTAATAGAAATTGTGCAGGAACGGCTCCTTGAAATGAGCGGACTTGCCCGGGGAATTCCACCCGGGGCTTGTTCGGACATCAAACTTGAGAGTTTGATCCTGGCTCAGAACGAACGCTGGCGGCATGCCTAACACATGCAAGTCGAACGAGATCTTCGGATCTAGTGGCGCACGGGTGCGTAACGCGTGGGAATCTACCCCTTGGTTCGGAATAACTCAGAGAAATTTGAGCTAATACCGGATGATGACGAAAGTCCAAAGATTTATCGCCAAGGGATGAGCCCGCGTAAGATTAGCTAGTTGGTGAGGTAAAGGCTCACCAAGGCGACGATCTTTAGCTGGTCTGAGAGGATGATCAGCCACACTGGGACTG
>JBEBKH010000065.1:0-13366 GCA_040079575.1 Chakrabartia sp.
TCCAAACGCCCAAAGCAAAACGGATTTTTGCGCATGAAGCCGGTTTTCCGCCTCTGCCCAAATATGCGATTGTGGCCCGTCGATCACCTCCGCCGTGACTTCTTCATCGCGGTGCGCCGGAAGACAGTGGAGGAAGGCCGCATCCGCCTTGGCATGCGCCATCAGGCGTGATGTGACCTGATAAGGCATCATCGCTGCAAGCTTGTTATGGACATGTTCCTGCCCCATTGAAATCCATGTATCGGTGACGACAATATCAGCCCCCGTTGCAGCGGCGACCGCATCTTGCATGATGTCAATCGATGCGCCGTTCGCGCGTGCGGCGTCAATGAAGGCGGCATCAGGTTCATAGCCCTGCGGACATCCTGCGCGAACATTGAATTTCATCAGGCCAGCGGCTTCAATGATCGAATTGAGGACATTATTGCCGTCCCCCATCCACGCCCATTGCAGCCCTGGCAGCGATTTTCCCGCCTCCAACACCGTCAACAGATCGGCCATGATTTGGCAGGGATGTGAAAGGTCGGTCAGGCCGTTGATCACAGGCACGCTGGCATGCGCCGCCATTGCCTCAATTTTTGCGTGATCATCGGTCCGGATCATAATCGCATCGGCATAGCCCGACAGGACACGAGCCGTGTCGGCAATTGTCTCCCCGCGTCCCAATTGCATCGACCCTGCATCCATCACAATGCTGGTCCCGCCCAATTGCCGGATCGCCATATCAAAGGACACACGGGTACGCGTTGAGCTTTTTTCAAAGATCATCGCAAGCGTGTGGCCAGCAAGCGGCGCATCTGCGTCCACTTTGCCTTTTGGCCAGCCCTTACGCGCCGCCTTTCGGTCAAGCGCATCTGCCAACATCGCCGCAATCCCGTCCCCGCCTGCGTCAGACAGGCTTAGGAAGTGGCGGGTCACGCCGCAACAGGCGGGGTGTAGCTCCGCGCGCCAGCAGACAGTCGTTCAATACATTCTGCAATATGGCTTTCGTCGATCACCAAAGGCGGCAGGATACGGACGACATTGTCACCCGCGGCGACCGTCAAAAGTCCGTGATTGTCCCGCAGATGCGCCACAAACGCACGGCTGTCCGATTTCAATTTGAGCCCAAGCATCAGGCCCAAACCGCGCACATGATCAAACAGATCATCATGATTAGGAATCAATTGTTCCAAAGCACCGCGCAGCCGGTCACCGGTGGCGGTCACTTTTTCCATGAAGCCGTCTTCGAGAATAACATCAAGCACAGCGCTGCCCGCCGCCATCGCCAACGGATTGCCACCATAGGTTGATCCGTGCGTACCGATCACCATGCCCTTGGCCGCTTCTTCGGTTGCGAGGCATGCACCGAGCGGAAATCCACCGCCAATGCCTTTCGCCGTCGCCATAATGTCGGGCGTGATGCCGTAATGTTCATGGGCGTAAAATTTACCCGTACGTGCGACACCTGCCTGCACTTCATCGAGCACCAGCATTAACCCATGTTCGTCGCAGATCGCCCGCAATCCTTTTAGAAACGCTTGGCTGGCGGGGCGGATGCCGCCCTCACCCTGCACGGGTTCGACCAGAAACCCAGCAGTCGTTTCATTCACCAGCGCGCGCGCAGCCTCCAGATCCTCAAACGGGGCATAGGCAAAACCTGGCAAAAGCGGTTCAAACCCGTCACGCATTTTTTCCTGATTGGTCGCACTGATCGTGCCAAGCGTCCGTCCGTGGAACGCATTGTTAAAACAAATCAGGGTTTTGCGTTCAGGATTGCCGTTGGCGTGGTGATAGCGACGCGCCGTCTTAATCGCGCACTCAACCGCTTCGGCACCGGAATTGGTGAAGAACACTGTGTCCGCAAAGGTGTTATCCACCAATCGCTGCGCCAGTGCTTCGCCTTGCGGGCTACCATATAGGTTGGAGACGTGCATCAATGTGGCCGCCTGATCCGCAATTGCTTTGGTCAGATGCGGATGGCCATGCCCTAACAAATTGACCGCGATTCCGCTGGCAAAATCAAGATAACGTTCGCCATTTTCGCCAATGAGATAAGACCCTTCACCGCGCACTGGACGCACCCCACACCGGGGATAGACAGGCATCAAAGGGGTGATCGTCATGGTTCAACCTTTCACGGTTCGCACAGCCAAAAAGCGGCAATAGAAAAAGGCGACCTCGCTCGGCCGCCTTGGCAAACCTTGTTTATAACGATCTCCGATTTGGCGGACAACCCCCAGTGATTGGAGAAGTGATTTGAATGTCCGCTCAAGCGAGATCCAATCCTATTGTCGGCCACGCGGTAAATTTTCCGCCGCTGTGCGACAGTAATTACCGCTCGACCGATAATCCGCTATGATCCCGTCGCGGACTTCAAATGTCAGATTGCATTGCCACGTTTCAGACGGTGTCGAATTGCCATATTCGTCCACAATCGAGGTTGTGTAGCCATAAGCATAATTTAAGAAACGCGCACTGCCCTCGTCGTGAAAACTGGCTGGATTTCCCCAACTCGCCACAAGATCACGCTCGCTCAATCCAACCCATGATTGAAGCAATGGCGTTGCCTTGTTGCGCATTTTTGCAAACAGCGCGCGCTGTTCCAAAATTGTGGAGTCACGGTCAGTTTCGATTTGTTGGAGTTTACCGCCAGCGGTCCCAATCATGCTGTCAATTGTAGCGCGCGCACTCGCCAATGCAGCATTGGCCGCCGCAATCGATTCTTCCCTCGTTTTGGTTGTTGTCCATTTCGGCTCGACACTGTCACTCCAAAAACGCTGCCATGTGATATTCATCGGGCTGAGCTGATTGTTGGTGACGTTGACAAATCCTGCACTGGAATTGCGACCTTTATTATCACAAACAAAGCTATGAATCTGAAAATAGACGATATTAGAAGCAACTGCCGTCCAACCCATATCCTTCAACGTTTCCACTTTATCATGACGCCAAAGGGCTTGGGTGAAGTTACTGGAAATAAGATTTTCCTTGCACTTCACCCGATAGATCATGTTGATTTTCGCGGGCTGATTTTTCGATTCAAAGATCGTCTCTCCATTGATTTCAATATAATCGATCAGGTCTTCAGCTGTCAGCTTTACCGAAAGATCGGTCGTTATCAATCTCGACGGATCATTTCGGATATTCATATGATCTTGGTCGACATAATATGCCTGCCGATCAGGCTTTTCACCTTCGGCATAAACCAGCCACCAATTGTTAGCCGCTGCGGGCGAGGCGATGAGTGACAATATAATGAATGATAACAACCGCATCCAAAGCTCCGTCACATTATACGCATGGCACGCAGCCCGCACCGTTGACACATTAACAATGATGATTGCGCGCGTAATGGGCTCAAGTGACCTAGGTCATGCCGGTCATCGCAAAATAACTGGCGATTTTGGCTTATGCGATCAAAAATGCAGCCAATGTACTGAGCAAGAATGCCACAAGCGTGGCAATGACGACCGGCAACGCTGAACGCCATCCCTGATTGAGCAACATTTGCATGGGTGACCGGATACCTGTTGCCGTCACAGCCATCAGCAACAATCCACTTGTCACTTGTTTCGCCGCAAGCACCATAAAAGCCGGGATCGAGACAAAGGAATTCAACGCGCCCATGATGAGGAAACCGACAACAAACCAAGGGATAGGTGACTTTATTCTTGCACCATCTTCTCTGCCTGGAAAAATCATTGCAACCACCGCAAGCGCGGGTGCGAGCATCGCGACGCGGGTCAATTTAACGATTGTTGCGGTTTCCCCTGCGGTGTCTGAAATTGAATAGCCTGCCCCCAACGCCTGAGCGACATCATGAATGGAACCGCCAACCAGCCAGCCCGCCTGCCGTTCGGTCAAACCCAATAATTCTGCAATGGCAGGGTAAATCGACATGGCGAGTGCACTCGCGGCTGAAATTGCGACCAAAACCAAGGTCAGTTGAGCTTGGCTGGAGCGTTTTTCGCCAAGGACAGTGGAAAGGGCAAGCGCCGCAGAGGCACCGCAAATCGCAACAGCCCCGCCGGCAAGCGTGCCAAAGGCCGTGCCGAGCCCCAAGGCGCGTGCCGCAAGCGCACCAACGCTGGTGACAATTGCGACCATGGCCGCGATCCAGATAAAGCTTTCCCAACCCACATCAATAATTTGCCACAAAGTGATCTGAACCCCTGCAAGAACAATGCCCCACCGCAGCAGCGTCGTTGATGCAAGCCCAAGGCCAGGGTGTAATCGCGTGTCGGCATTGGCAAAGTTAAACGAAAGGCCAATCAAAAGCCCCATCAACATCAATGGCGCGCCATAATGTTCCGACAGCCAAGCCGCCGCAAGCGATGCCACAATTGTGATCGATATGCCGGGAAAATAATCCCTTAAGCTGCGTTTTCCAGCGGGTGTCGAATCGAGCAGATCGCCATAGAGATCAGCAGCCAAGGGGGATGTGCGTTCTAACGTCATTGCGCCGCTATGGTCAGTGCCGACACTGAAATCAATCGACTCATGATGATCGGTATCAGCGCCGGATAAGGGGTGACAAATCTTTATCTCTTAAAATTTGTAACCAATCCCAATCTGGATTCCGTCATTGCTATCATAGCCTGAGTTAAGCTTTTTCACATATTCCAAATCGAGTGACAGGCTGGGTTTCAGTTCAACTTTCCCGCCGACACCCAATGTAAATTGACTGCGGTCGCGCCGTGACAGTGGAATGGCGAAAAACGGTCCTGTCACTTGGTCAATGTAAGTCAGGCTCGCTTCTCCACTGCGTTCTATGTCATTCTGATATTCCAGACGCAGCAAGGGTGAAAATGTGCCCCAGCGCGCAACATAATCATAATTGACCCTCAGCCCCAGACTCAGCGCTGTGAAATCAATATCCTGATTGAGGTAACGCAACCCAAAGATTGGATCACCAGACTCAGCATATCCCTTCAATTGTGCGCGCGTAATGTCGAGCCGCGTGTAAGGCATAATCTGCCAATGATTACTGCGGAAATCGGCACCTGCTGTGACAGAGGCAAACCACTGTGTCCCGCTGCGCTGTCCCGTGACAAGGCCGCCGGTTGATGTGACATAACGGCGCAGATCATAGTCGAGCCACTGATAGCCTGTCATCGCATCAATATAGAGCGTCTCACCCAACATCTTGCTGGCATAGACCACCACGGCCTTTGCTGTGCCCTTACTCTGAGACCCATCCTCACCAACATCGACCTTATCCTTACCGTATCCAAAGCCGATGCCAGCAGCAAAGGATGGACCAAATCGGTGATCAATCCCCACTGAAACACCGTCAGTTTCAAATTCTAGCTTGGTTTGTCCCGTTGTCGGATCGCGTTCACCAAAACGAATGCTGCCCTCTGTCCATACAGTATAGGGTAAAGCGCTATCCTGTCCTGTTGGCGCAGCAGCCGCTGTGTTGCCGCCGCCTTGTGCGGCCGCCGCGACCACATTGGCAATGGAAGCACAGTTTTGATCATTTCCCGCAAGCGATGTTTCCAAGCAGCGCGACAGCGTTGGTGTGGGAGCAAACCGCAAACCATTTTGAAGACCGCCGCCACTGCTTTCTTCCCCACCGTGCATATTTTCAAGACGACGCGAGAAGTTGCCGATTTGGGTTGAAGCAAAACGGCGCGTAGCATCCACCTGAGCCTGCACGATTCCCTTTACTTCAGGGTCATTTGCGGGATTTGGGCGGGCTGATACGGTCAGGGATAGGCTGAGCGTTGCGGTCGCCGGTGTCCCCCCTGTGCTGTCCTGCACACGGATTGCAAAATTTGACGTCCCCGCACTGGTCGGCGTGCCACTGATCACGCCGGTGGTCGCCCCAAGCGTCAAACCAGCTGGCAAACTGCCCGTACTCACCGCATAAGAATAAGGCGCAATGCCGCCGCTGGTGGTCAGCGCTTGACTATACGCAATGCCTATTGTTGCAGGCCGCAACGTTGCTGGCGTCACGACCAAAGTCGGCGCAACCACCACCACAGTATATGCCGCCGTGCCCAATTGTGCATTGGCGTCTCTTGCCTGCACAGTGAAGGACGATGTTCCGGTTGCCGTTGGTGTCCCGTTCAGAACACCCGCCGTTGAAAGCGTCAACCCGCTTGGCAATGCGCCAGAAGTGAGCGTGAAACTATACGGTGCAACACCCCCAGTAGCGACCAATGGAGTCGCATAAGGCGAAGCAGCAGTCGCATTTACGAGGGTTCCCGGTGCGATCGTGATGGTCGGCGCGGCGACGGTTAAAGTGTAATTAGATGACACAGAAAAAGGAGCACCGGGTCCGCTGGAGGCCGTGTCCGTTGCCACCACAGTGAAGCTGAACGCCCCCGTCGTCGTCGGCGTACCCGATAGAATGCCCGACGTCAGATTGAGCGTCACCCCAACTGGCAATGCACCAGCCGCACTATATTGGTAAGGACCGACCCCGCCACTGGCCACAAATGTCTGCGTATAAGGGGTCGCATAAGGTGCCGTGAATGCACCGGCATTGGGCGTGAGAAGCAAATTCGGAGCGCCGACATTCAGCGTGAATATTTGGCCAATCGTAAATGGTCCTGTCCCCGTGCTGCTGTCCGTCGCCACTGCATTTAATGCAAAGCTTCCCGATGCACGCGGCGTTCCAGATATTGTAACACTGTTCGCAGAAGAACCAGTGATTGACAGGCCCGCGGGCAAATTCGACACCTGATATGCTGAATATGGTGCAGTGCCGCCTGACCAGCTAAAGGTCTGGCTATACGGCGTACCGACAACTGCAGACAGTGACCCCGCTGCGGACACTGTGATTGTCGGCCCGCCAACAGTGATCGAAACCGTCGCCGGTGCAGACGTGCCACCTGCGTTAGACGCCGTATAAGCAAAGCTGTCCACACCCGCAAAACCGGCATTGGGTTGATAACTGATTACTGTTCCACTGATCACGGCTGCGCCATTTGCGGGCGGTGTCGTAATCGCAATCGATGTTGGCGCGCCTCCTGATAAAGTCAGGGTAATGGGTCCAGAGCCAGCATTGTAACTTATTGAGGTTGACGCGGCACCGGCGATGGGTGCGGCATCGATGATCGTCACATTATAGGTTTGTGACACTGTATAAGGGCCAGTTCCCGTGCTGCTGTCCGTCGCGGTTACGGTAAAGCTAAAGGCGCCAAATGCAGTGGGCGTGCCGCCCAATGTGCCACCCGATGTCAGAGTGAGACCTGCGGGTAAATTTCCGGCCGTAACTGCATAGCTATAAGGCGCCGTCCCCCCCGTCGCGGGTAAAAGCGGCGCTGCATAAGCTGCGTTTAACGCGCCGTTGGACAGGCCCGTGGTTGGAAGGCTGAGCAAAGGCGACGAAACAACCAAAGTATAGCTCGTGCTGCCAGCATAGGGTCCAGGTGCAGCACTGCTGTCTGTCGCCGTCACTGTAAAGCCAAAGCTGCCGCCAGCGGTCGGCGTACCCGAAAGCAGGCCCGCAGGTGACAAGGTCAGGCCCGCTGGCAACGCACCAGATGACAGTGTGAAGCTATAGGGGCCTGTTCCTCCCGTTGCGCTGATCACTTGGCTATAGGCAACCGCAACCGTTGCGCTTGGCACACTTGCAGGACCGACAATGACCGGAACATCGTCATTGGTAATGGTGCCAAGGCCAGTTGATGCGGAAAGCGTTGCATTCACGGCATTTGAAAGGACAACCGTAAAGGCTTCATCACTTTCAGGCGTCGTATCGCCGTTGACGGTCACCAAAACTGTCTTGCTTGTTTGTCCAGGCGTAAATGTGAGTGTGCCGAATTGCGAAACATAATCACCGCCGGCTGTGGCTGTGCCATTGGCCGTGGCGAAATCGACTGCCACATTCTGTCCACTGACCGCATTAAGAGTGACGGTGAAACTGGCTGACACAGTGCCAGCATTGCCTTCAACAACAGTTGCATTGCCAATCGACAACGCGGGAACGGCATCATCGTTCGTGATAGTCCCCTGCCCTTGCCCGTCCGCAATGGTCGCCCCGGTCACATTGCTCACAGTGACCAAGAAGGTCTCATTGGGCTCATTGCCTGTATCACCGTTGACTGTGACTGCAAATGTCGCGCTGCTGCTGCCGGCCGGAATGATCTGCCCCGTCAACGCTTGAGCGGCATAGTCACTTCCCGCAGTCGCGGTGCCATTGGCCGTGGCAATGTCAAAACTCACGCCACCAGGACCGGCAGCTGTGCTGAGACTGACCGTAAAGGTCGCGATGCTATTGCCGCTATCTCCCTCAGCAAGTGACACATCATCAATGCTGAGCGTTGCGGCATCATCATTGGAAATCGTTCCTGTCGCAGAAGTTGGCGCACCAACGCTATAGCCTGTCCCTGAAGCCAGCGTCAGAATGACAGTTTCATTGGCCTCAACACCGGTATCTGGAGAAGGATCGATCGTCACCGTTTGGCTTGTTACTCCAGTAGCGAAGGTTAGGCTGGACACGCTACCGCTATAATCATTGCCAGAAACAGCCGTACCACTGCTTGTTACATTGACAGTTATGGGTGCGTTCGCCGCCTGATTAAGTGTTACTGTGTAAATGAGGTTCGCAGCACCATCTTCCTGAACGCTGGCTGGGGCAACGGTGATCGACGCAGTTGGAACATCATCATTGGTGATGGTCGCTGTCGCATTAGACGGCGCACCGATGACATAAGCTGCGCTTGCGTTTACCGTTAGCGTCACATTTTCATCGGGTTCCACGACACTGTCTGATGTCGGTGTGATCGTGATGCTTCCCGTTGTTAAGCCTGCCGCAATGACTATGCTGGACGATGCTCCGGTGTAATCAGTTCCAGACGTCGCCGCCCCTGAGGTCCCAAGTAAAATCGTCGTCGCCGAGAGTGAGGGCTGATTTAATGTGGCTGTAAAGACAATGCCAGTCCCACTGTCTTCGGCAACACTTGTCGGCGACACGCCGAGAGAAACTGTTGGCAGGTCATCATTGGAGATTGTTCCTGTCGCGGAGGCCGGCGCACCAACGCTATAGCCTGTCCCTGAAGCCAGCGTCAGAATGACAGTTTCATTCGCCTCTACGCCGGTGTCTGCGGTTGGGTTGATCGTCACCGTTTGGCTCGTCACGCCCGTTGCGAAGACAAGGCTGGTCACCCCGCCGCTATAATCACTGCCAGACGCCGCGGTTCCGCCGCTGGAAATGTTGACCGTGATCGGCGCTACGCCAGCCTGATCAAGCGTCACTGTGTATATAAGGTTAGGCGCGCCGTCCTCAACAACCGAAGAAGGTGCGACGGAAATCGATGCCACCGGCGCATCATCATTGGTGATGGTGCCCGTCACGGAGGCCGTTGCGAGCGTTGCGTTGGTTGCCCCCGACAGGGTCAGCGAAAATGCTTCGTCATTTTCAGGGACAGTATCGCCAGCGATAGTGACAGCGACTGTTTTACTTGTTTCGCCTTCAACAAAAGTCAGCGTACCGCTGGCTGCTGTGTAATCACTGCCCGCTGTCGCTGTGCCATTTGACGTGGCATAGTTCACGGTCACGGTCTGACCGCTGGCTGCGCTCAACGATATAGTGAAGGTCGCAGTGGACGTGCCGCTGTTCCCTTCGACTCGTGTCACATTCAAGCTCGACAGACTGGGTGCCGAATCGTCATTGTTGATTGTGCCAAGTCCCTGACCATCGGCGACGCTCGCGCCCGTGACATTGGTGATGTTGACGAAAAATGTTTCAGCGAGTTCATTTTTAAGATCGCCATTGACGGCAACGGTAAACGTCGCACTGCTGTTTCCAGCCGCGATCACCTGCCCGGTTAAGGACTGTGCGACGTAATCACTGCCCGCAGTCGCGGTGCCATTGGCCGTTGCAATATCGAAACTGACCCCTCCTGCGCCCGCAGGTGCGGACAACGTAACCGAGAAGGTTGCGTTGGTGGTTCCGGCATTGCCCTCTCCCAAAGACACATCATTGATCGACAGCGTGGTGGTTTCATCATTCAAAATCGTGCCAGTCGCACTTGCCGGAGCGCCGACCGTATAGCCAGTTCCCGCAGCAACGGTCAGTATCACCGTCTCATCAGGTTCAACCGTGGCATCAACAGTCGGATCGATCGTAATTGTCGCCGTTGTCGCACCGGATAGAATCGTGGCGGTGGCAATGCTGCCGGTATAGTCAGAACCCGACGTTGCCGTCCCGCTGGTGGTGATGTTCACCGTTGTGGGAGACGATAAGTTGAGGCTGCGCGTTACGGTATAGACCAGATTGGCTGCGCCATCTTCAGCGACCGATGCCGGAGACACCGCAATCGAAACCGATGGCGGCGGGCTGACGGTCAGGGTGAAGGGCTGGAGCTGGAAATTGATACCAGTGCCAGTACTCGAATCGGTCACGCGGATAGTGACCGAATAAGGGCCTACAGCGGACGACGTGGTACCGCTTAGCACGCCAGTGCTCGACAGGGTGATGCCGGACGGCAGGCTGCCCGTTTCCAGTTGGTAGGTGAAAGGCGCAACGCCATTGGTGGTTGCAAGTGTCTGGCTGAAGGCGACACCCTGAATTGCCGTTCCGGTGCCGGACGCCAAGGTCAACGTCGCCGCTGCGACAGTGCCGGTATATCCCTTGACGGTGAATGCGCCGAGCGAATCCTGTGAACGGATACCAACGCTATAACTGCCGCGTTGAGTCGGCGTTCCAGAAATAACGCCGGTGCTGCTGATGGAAAGACCGGTCGGGAATGCGCCGGTGGAAACCGTATAAGTGTAAGGTCCGGTTCCGCCGGTGGAGGTCAGAGTTTGGGCAAAGGTAGTCCCTGCGGTCATAGCTGAGAGATTAGTGGGCGAAACCACGATCGACGACGTCGGTGCGCTGATCGTGACGTTGATGACGATGGTCTGGCTATTGTCATCAAGAACCGCAAATCGGTCGGATGTGGCGCTGTTGCCATTGTGCGTATAATCGTAATAATTGACTGGCCCCGGTCCGGCAGTCGCCGTGCCATTGGCAGGTGCCGTCGCCAGAACACCCAATCCGAAGAAATGGCATGTCGACAAGTCAACCCTGACAGTCCCGCCATTGGCGACAGTCACGTTTCGCGTGGCGCAACCGGGATAGGTCGAGCTGCCATCGTCGTTCGTGATAGTGCCCGTCGCGCTGCTGGGAGCGCCAACGGTGTAGCCCGCCCCAGCAGCGACTGTCAGGATAACCGTTTCGTTCGGTTCGCCGGTGGTGTCGGCGCTAGGGTCAATCGTCACGGTCGCAGTCGTGGCATTAGCTGGAATGGTGACCGTTGCGACGCCACCAGTATAATCCGAACCAGACGCGGCGGTGCCGCTTGCTGTGATGTTTACGGCTGTAGGGGACGACAGATTAATGCTGCGCGTTACGGTATAGACCAAGTTGGTCGCGCCGTCCTCACTCACCGAAGCGGGCGCGACCGCTATAGATACCGTCGGGGCGGCAATCACGTTGATGGTCAGAGATTCAAGCTCAAAATAGGCCGCGTTTGACGGTGTACTGGCATCTGTCACGCGGATTGCGGTGGTGGTCGACCCCACTGTGGTGGGCGTCCCGCTGATCACGCCAGCGGCAGACATTGTTAGTCCCGGGGCGGGTGCTACGCCGACGAATGGCTCCGTCTGATAGCTGTGCGGCGTTACGCCACCAGTGGTAGACAGCGAGAAGGATGTCGCTGCCCCCAAAACCACAGTGTAAGTACTGGGCGAAAGCGTCAGAGTCGGGCTTTGAACAGTTCCAGCATAGCCTTTGTCGAAGAACTGCGCTGTTGGAGAAGTATTGTCCGTTGCACGCACACTGAAAGAATATCCGCCGCGCTGAGTCGGTGTGCCGCTAAGCACGCCTCCAGAACTCAAGGAAAGTCCGACCGGCAAGACTCCGCTTTGCAGCGAGTAGGTATAAGGTGCCAGGCCTCCGCTGGCGGTCAACGTTTGCGAAAAGGGTGTGCCAGCAGTCAGGGTTGACAGAGACGCAGGAGCGACAGTGATTGGGGAAGCAGATGCGTTGATCGTGATCGTAAATCGAATGTCGCCGTTGCCTAACAACGAACCATCGGATAGCTCAAAAACATCAGTCGATCCGATCCCCGTTGTGCCGTTGTGGGCATAGTCGAGAAACCATTGGGTAGTGGGGCCGCCACCAACGCGGCGCGTTGTCGCAGTGCCGTGGTTTTCTAAATCGTTGGGCCCAAAACTACCCCCGTCAATTGCTCCGAGCCCGCCAAAGCCCGGAAGTTCACAATCGGAAATGTTGATGGTGACCGTACCACCCGCCGTGACCGTCGCCGTCTGCGCCGGACATTCGGTGGAAGTATGCTGCGCCAGGGCCGGGGCCGTCCAAGACAACATCGCCGTCACTGCAAGCATCAAAGCCAAAGTCGAGCGCAAAAGCGCCTTTGAGAGAGTGATGCAGATCATAATTGCCCCCGATTGCCCAAAATCCGATAGACCAGCGCTTGCGGACGAATCGCCAGCAAGGCATTGGCAAATTTAGATTTTCTGGCTGCGGTTATCGGCCATGCAACGTGAACTGCAATAAAGTTGATGTACTAGTACATTTCAACTTTGGAAATGAATAAACGAACTATGGAGTCGACGTCGTGATGTTGTCATGTCTTGATATTTTCTTAATATATACATCATGCTTACTTTTATCAGCACATGCCCCATAGCTGAGCTTAGGACCGGAGCTTCTTAGGGTATTTCACGCGCAAATTTTACGGTCGCGCGGTAGGTTGTGATATAGTCATAACTGCCGCGACAATCCGGCATTGCTGCCTCTTTCACGATCCGAAACATCGCGCCGTCCCATGCATAGGACCATAATTGCCCACAATCCCCCAGCCCTCTCGATTTACCAAAAGATCCCAAGAGGCGGTTCTTTGTATCCCACCAGCTGCCAGCGATCATATTGGCCATCGTCGGATCATCACCATTATGTTCTATCGACGCCTTGCTGACACGGCCTTCTTCATCAATCAGAAAAGCAAATGACGACGGATTGCTGCCCCCACCGCCTGAGCCACAGGGATCACCAACAACAGCCAGCGTGGTCCGTTTGTCGAGGCGTGTGTGGACGACATCTGGAGTGTAGGTAGGGCGCTTACACCCCAGACCATAGTCGCGGTTAATCGCCTGCATATCCATGTCGCTTAGAGTGTGCGGAGGTGTGTTCGCAATCGCTGGAGCGTTAACGATGGGGGCCGCCTGTGGCACCGGAACCGCATTTGCGGCTCCTTTCCCTTTAAGCACCAAGGCCGTCACTGTTCCCGCCCGCCCTTGCTGTTCATCCATATGGGTAAACGCCGCTGTTGCCCCGCGCAGCGACCCCACCGCAACGGCCTTCCCTGATTGATCCATAAGCGACACCGATGTGGCCTGTGATATTCTGGTAAAGAATTTCGGC
>JBEBKH010000066.1:0-13365 GCA_040079575.1 Chakrabartia sp.
CCAAGCGCTTTTCGGCAAAGAATTAATATGTAATTCAATGCGTTAAGTGCACTGCGCTAATCCCTCCTCCGCTACCATATTTGTTTACACGACATCTTCCCCTAAATGGGTCTCACTACGCACTGCTGACCTGTGGTCTTTTTGTGCTAACCCAAATCAATCATATACATAGCGTATTACTGTGGTAAGACACTTCACTATCATTGAGAGATGGAATTGAAATAGTGCGCGAAACGATATTTGGATTTCTGAAAACTCACCCCATCTGGTCAACGCTTTTGGGACTTTTTGCAGCCTTCATACTCTATTGGATCATCGTTCCGGATGCGCCGGATTATGAATATGTCTCAGCGGCTGTTGATCAAGGTGAGGTTGCGCGGAAGGTCACGGCAAGCGGTAAATTGCGGGCCTTAAACACCATCAAGGTCGGTGCCGAAGTTTCGGGGCAGGTGACAAAGGTCTATGTCGATTTCAATTCACGCGTGACTGCAGGGCAAGTTCTGGCAGAAATTGACCCAACCCGGGCGCGTTCGCGTGTTTTGCAGGTTGAGGCGCAAGTCGCAGTTGCGCGTGCAGCCCTGACACAGGCTGAGGCAAATGCGGCGCGTGCCCGCACAGATATTGGCGTTCAAGAACGCGAATATACACGGCGCAAATCATTGGCGTCAGATGGCTTCATTTCGTCTTCAGGTTTGGATGCAGCGTCGAACCAACTTGCCAGTGCGCGAGCTTCCATCAAAACAACACAGGCGCAGATTTCAAGCGCACGGGCGCAAATCGCGCAATCAAATGCTGAACTTAGCTCTGCCCAGCTTGACGTACGCCGTACTGTCATCACGGCCCCGTCAAGCGGCGTTATTATCAACAAATTGGTCGAACCCGGCACAACTGTTGCTGCCAATTTTCAGACACCCAATCTGTTTGAAATCGCCGCAGACACGACGCGCATGCAGGTGGAGGCATCTGTTGATGAAGCTGATATTGGGCAGGTCCGCGATGGGCAAAGCGTTCAATTTACCGTTGACGCCTATCCCGATGATGTTTTCCGCGCGCAAGTCCGCCAGATTCGCAAAGCCGCAACCGAAACGCAAAATGTCGTGTCTTATTTCGTAATTCTTGATGTCAATAATGAGGATGGCCGCTTGCTGCCCGGGATGACCGCCAATGTTGAGATTATCACGGGCAAAAAAACCAATGTCAGTCGTGTACCAACGACCGCGCTTCGTTTTCGCCCGCGCGCTGGAGATCGCCCCGAAAAGGATAAATTGCCGCCTGAAAAAGCCTCGGTTGTCTATATCGTGAGTGATGATCCATTCAAACCGACCCCGCGCGTTGTGACGCTGGGGCTTATCGGTGAGGAATATGCAGAAATTATCAAAGGATTAGGGCCCAAAGACCGCGTCGTTTTGCGCGCACGATCGCTGAAAAAGAAGAGCGATGCCGAAACCGATGCTGCGGATGAAGAAGCCGATGACGCCGCCACTTCTTGAGACGCGTGATCTCGTCAAAAATTATGAACTGGGCGGTGAAACGGTCCGCGCGGTCAACGGCGTTTCTCTGTCCATCGCGCGCGGGGAATTTGTTGCGATCATGGGGGCCAGTGGATCTGGGAAATCCACTTTTATGAACATGATTGGCTGCCTAGATGTGCCAAGTTCGGGGTCGTTGCTGCTTGACGGCGCAGATACGAAAACGCTGAGTTCGGATGCATTGGCCGAAATCCGCAATGCCAAGATCGGTTTTGTGTTTCAACAATTTAACCTTCTCAATCGGACAACCGCGCTAGACAATGTGGCTGTGCCCCTCATCTATGCCGGTTTAGGCCGTGTGGAGCGCCGTGCGCGTGCCACAGCAACACTTGAAGCCATGGGGCTTGGCAACCGTTTGGACCATACGCCGGCAAAATTATCGGGTGGTCAGCAGCAGCGCGTCGCCATTGCCCGCGCGCTTGTGACCCAGCCGTTGATGCTGCTTGCGGATGAGCCGACAGGCGCATTGGATACGCAGACATCGCAAGACATTATGGGTATTTTTCAAAAGTTGAATGATGATGGTATCACCGTTGTGGTTGTCACGCATGAAGCTGATATTGCTGAATATGCGGCGCGGCGGATAATCTTTCGCGATGGCAAGGTGATTGAAGACGCATCGGTTAAGGGTCGTCGGCGGGTGCCGCAGTGATGGGCAAATTATCTGGTGTGATCGCATCCTGGGCGGTCAATGTCGCAATCGCGCTGACCGCACTACGGACCAATTTGATGCGGTCAATCCTGACAACACTTGGCGTGATGATCGGGGTGCTCGCTGTGATTTTGGCGGTTGCGGTTGGTGCTGGGGCGCAGGTTTCGGTGATGCAGTCAATCAACGCGCTTGGATCAAATATGGCGCTGGTTTTCCCGCAGCCTGACAATGAAACGGGACGGCGCACCAATGATCGGGGGCGTTTGACCGAACGCGATGCACTCGCCATTCAGCGGCTTGTCTCTGGTGTAACGGCAGTTGCGCCGCAGCTTCGGTCAACGGTTCAGCTCGTCATAGGCGGGCGTAATGCGAGTACAGCCGCGATTGGAATTACGCCGGAATACGGCGATGTTTCAAATATCACCTCAGACACGGGGCGTTTTATCACACAGTCTGATGTGCGGACAGCGGCGCGTGTTATCGTCCTCGGCCCCAGTGTTGCCGCCAAATTATTTGGCAGTTTTGAACCGGTCGGACAAAGTGTGCGTGTCAATAAAGTGCCCTTTACGGTGATTGGGGTGCTCGAATCAAAGGGCAGCAGCTTCGGGCAGGATAATGACGATCTGGCGCTGGTTCCGATTTCAACAGCGCGGCAACGCTTTGCCAGTCCTGCGGCTCAGGGCCCCGATGATTTGCACATCCTGTTTGTCGGCTTCGAAGAAGGCATCGATATTGCCCCTGCGAAAAAGGAAATGATCCGCGTTCTGCGCGAACGTTACCGTGTTCCCAAGGGCGAAATCAGCCCGTTCACGATCCGCACCACCGAAGAATTTATGAAGGAATCCAGCAAAGTCACTGGAATTTTCCAGATGGTTTTGGTCGCGATTGCGTCCATATCGCTGCTGGTGGGTGGCATCGGCATTATGAATATCATGCTGGTGAGCGTGACAGAAAGAACGCGTGAGATTGGCTTGCGGATGGCTCTTGGGGCAAAACGAAGCGATATTCGCAATCAATTTTTGGTCGAAGCTGCGGTATTGTGCGTGATTGGCGGGGCGATTGGTCTGATCTTGGCAATCGCCGCAGCTGCTGCTTTTCAGGCCTATGCCGATTTCCCTGCACCCATTGGGGCTGGTGTTGCGGTTATGGCCATCCTCTTTTCGGGGGTGATTGGTTTGGCATTTGGCGGTTATCCTGCCATTCGTGCTTCACGCTTGTCTCCGATTGAGGCGCTGCGCAGCGAATAGTGGCCCTATCTTGCGCCGTTGCCACCCCAATCCTATCTGTCACATGCCTGACGATTCGGTGAGGCTAGTCAGGATTTTCCATGCCCAACACGCATCACACGCGAATGCTCATCCTTGGTTCTGGCCCCGCGGGCTTGTCGGCGGCAATTTATGCGGCACGCGCTGGAATGAAGCCGATTGTGGTGCAGGGCATTCAGCCCGGTGGGCAGTTGACGATCACTACGGACGTTGAAAACTATCCCGGTTTTCGCGATGTGATCCAAGGGCCGTGGTTGATGGAAGAAATGACCGCGCAGGCCGAACATGTCGGCACGGTGATGGTCTATGACATCATCGTCGATGTTGACCTTTCACAGCGTCCCTTTCGCCTGACGGGAGACGGCGGCGATATTTACATTTGCGATACGCTTGTCATTGCCACTGGCGCGCAGGCCAAATGGTTGGGGCTGGACAGCGAACAGGCGATGTCGGGCAAGGGGGTTTCGGCGTGCGCCACATGCGATGGTTTCTTTTATCGCGGTAAAAAAGTGGCGGTCATTGGCGGGGGCAACACCGCTGTGGAAGAGGCGCTGTACATGACCAACCACAGTCAGGACGTTACCTTGATCCACCGCCGCGATACGTTGCGCGCTGAAAAGATCCTGCAAGACCGCCTGTTTGCCCATCCACACATCAAAGTGCTTTGGAACAAACAGATAGAGGAATTTGTGGGCGGTGGCGATCCAGTGGGACTGGTTGGTCTCGCGCTCAAGGATACAGTCACCGGCGAAACCTCGACACTCAGTGTCGACGGCGCGTTTGTGGCGATCGGCCATAAACCCTCAACAGAGTTGTTCGTGGGTAAACTCCCAATGGATGAGGGATATTTGCTGGTTGAAAAGGGCACATCACGCACGGAAATTCCCGGTGTTTTTGCGGCGGGCGATGTGACCGACAAAATCTACCGTCAAGCCGTCACTGCCGCAGGGATGGGCTGTATGGCGGCACTCGACGGAGAAAAATTCTTGGCGCATGCGGATTTTGCGGCGCAGGGATAATCAGGCGGCTGACTTCAACGCTTTAAGAAGAGTTTGAAGCAAAACGGCATGATCTTCATCGCTGGCAAAACTGTGTGACGCGCTGTCGAGGGTAATGGTTTCGATGTCGTCTCGGCGGCGCGCACCATCAAAGGCTGGTTTTTTCCATTCATCGGCAAAGGCAATTGCGGTGGCATCCCCCTTTGCGAGCAAGATTGTAACCGGGCCACCAAAAGCGGTCAGCCCCTGTGCGACCCCATCTGCCAAGGAGGACGGTTTTTGCGGTTGGGCAATGCGGAGCAGCCCATTTGCAAGCTTTCTAAGGTTAATCGCCCCAGTGAACAGCTGAGCCCACGCACGGGGGTCTTTCAGTCTTTCCAAATAGCGCGCGCGGATGGCGGCAGGCGGCGGCAGGTCATCGCTGCGATCAATGACCCAGATATTGGCGAGAACCAGACCATTGACCCCCCTAGGTTGGTGCAAAAGCAGGGCAGAGGCCGCATCACAATTGCCGAATGCGATGATGGATTTAAGATGCGGACAGGCGGCACGAAAAGCGGAAAGCGCCGCATTCACATCGGCGGAACTTGATGTGAATTCCCCGTTCAAACCTTCGCTGTCGCCAATGCCGCGCCTGTCAAAGCGGAAAACGGGATAATCGTGAGCCGCTATTTCAGCCGCGAGCATGGCCATTCCGCGGTGCGCGCCGATGCGAATTTCATTGCCGCCTGAAACAATCAAAAGCCCCGTTGCACCCGCTGCATCGTCAAGCGTCGCCGCGAGGTTCGCACCTTCGCAGTCAAAAGTCAGGATGCTGCGCATGTTTTTACCCAAGCAAGAACATCAGCGATAATGGCGTCACACAGGATGGGGTCATCCCCAGGCTCGCTGCGGCGCCATACGGGACTGCCCTCAAGCTGGACATCGGCTGGCGCTGCATCGGTTTTAAGCCGCGCTATACGTGTTGGATGGGTCGTGGCTGGCACAGCTGCGGATATGCTGTCCAACAATGACTGTTGAAGCTTATATCCGGCCAAATCGACCATGCCGTCGCTGTTTGTCATGGCCTTTGCACCGCCGGTCAGCCTTGTTCTTAACAAATCCCGCACGACACGCGGCCCTGTTTCGGGTGCACAGCGCCATAGGGCATCAGCACCAGCAGCATCGTCGATCAACGCGCCGCTGCGAAATGACATGGCGAGAAGTGGCCCATTCTGTGGCCGAACGGCTGCTGCTGCTGCTGAAAGTGCGGCACGCCATGCGTCAAATGTGACAGTCGATACGGGGATAAGGCTTTCACCAGTGCCTGGCAGGTCGGGCAGAGCGGTGCCGATACCAGCGGCGTTCAAACCGCGCATGATCGATACGATGACCTGTTTCAGTCGGTTATGTTCTTCAAAAAAGGGTTGAATTATAATAATTTGTGCTGGGTTTTTTTCACCATATCTAAGGATATATTCCTGCCCGCTCGCACAGGAATAGGGGGTGATCACCCTTTTACCTTGCGTTGGCAAAAATGAATGAGGCCGCCAAAATCCTCAAGCATGTCACCGTCCACTTCATCATCATCAATGATGATCCCCAGCCGGTCTTCAAGTTCCGTCAGCAAATTTGCGACAGCCATCGAATCGAGTTCAGGAAGCGATCCGAACAGCCCCGTTTTGTGGGTGAAAGCGTCAACCCGGTGTTGGCTTACTCCCAAAATATCGCGAATGACCGCGCGAACGACGGATTCTATCTTTTCGGCTTCGTTCACTTCATTCCCCACGCTTGGTGCACGCCTGCCCCTATGCGACAGAATTGCGACGGACAAGGCCCGAAAACCATGTTTTTAGGGCCCCCAATATGCCTGAAATCGTTCTGGGATTATAAAGATCGATGGAAAACAAAAGGTTCCGTTGATCCATCCAGTCCGCTTTATAACGATCATCGCCTGTCCCGTAATCGATCAAATGCACCTTATCCTGATCAATGGCGTGGCGGAACATCGCCGCGCTCAGGATCGTTCCTGCGGATAACTCGCCTGCATCTTCGCGGTAGGCCAGTTTGTGAATGATTGCGATGCCGTGATCGACGGTCCACAATTGTGCGGCAATCGCGCGGCCTTCATGGCGTGCAATGCCCAGCCGCAGTGCGCCTGCTTTGCCTTCCGCTTTGGCCATTTCCCGCACGAAAGCGGGTGATCCTTCTTCGCCCTTCCAACTTTCGGCGTAAATCTCTTCATATATTGCCCAAGCTTCGGCATCAAATTTTGTGTGAACCTCGGTTGTCGTGCCAAATTTCTTCAGTTTACGGTCATGCGTGGAGCGCACGTTTCCGGGGCGCTCCGCCCAGAAATCTGCAAAACTCTTTGCCGTGACGTCCACTGTCCAACTGACAGTTTTTGGGGTTTTGAAAGCCAGCCAGCCAGCCTTTCGGAACGCAGATACGATCAAATCTGCCGATCCGTCGCGGTCAGGGACCGGCGACATGTTGATTGATGACAAGCCCGATGCCAGTCGCTTTGCAATCGCTGTAAGGAGCGCCCGCTTGATTTGCGGCGTTGCATCGCTTGAAAAAATGGGGCGAAACCCAAGTGTGTACCAGTTTGCAAGGCTGATCGCGTGGTTTCGATTTTGTCGTGTCAAAAACAGCCACGCATCCGTATTCTCGCCGCGCGCACGCGCGATCAATGGCATTTTTCCAGGGGGGCACTGCTCCCAAAGCAAACGGAACCAAGTCAGTCGATCAAACAGATGCGCTTGGGATGAACGGTCAAGACGATCTTGCGCGCTGTATTGAACAGCGACAAAATCATCAAACAACTCTCCCTTAACCCACATATGTTATGCCCCTGTTTGTCGTTTCGCTCTAAAGGTTTTTTTGTGCAATATCCTGATCCAAACCCGCATCCATTGGACCACATCGTTCTTCACGGTGCGGGTAATAGCACGGCGTTGGTAACAAAAGTTGAATCTATCAGCTTTTCTGAACTCGACCAGATGGTCGGCCGCTTTGCTGCGGCACTTTTGGCGGCTGGCTGTGTCCCGGGCGACCGCGTCGCCACATGGCTGAACAAAACGGTTGAAGCCTGTATCATGCCCCTGGTTGCCGCGCGGGCTGGGCTTATCCATGTACCGATAAACCCTGCTTTGAAGCGCGGACAAGTTTCATACATTTTAGAAGATAGTGGCGCTAAGATATTGATATTGGGGGAGGGGCGGCGCAACTCTCTTGAAGATGGTGATGTTCCGCCCTCTTGTTCAATCTGGTTGGAATATCGTGCGACTGAGGCACGGTTAACTGGGGCATCAATCCCGATTTCTAATCATGATCCTGACGATGTGGTCGCCATTCTCTACACATCTGGATCAACGGGAAAACCAAAGGGGGTCATGCTCAGCCATGCGAATCTTTGGCTTGGTGCGGTCAGCGTCGCGCAATATTTGGGGCTTAAACCGAAGGATCGCACGCTCTGCGTCCTGCCGCTCAGTTTTGATTATGGGCAGAATCAATTGCTGTCGGCTTGGATGTCTGGCGGCAGCGCCGTGCCATTGGATTATCTGAATGCGCGCGATGTGATTCGCGCAATTGACCGGTTCAACATCACCACGCTTGCCGGAGTGCCGCCATTATGGATTCAACTGACAGAAGCGGTTTGGACAGACGAAATTGCTGCAAAATTGCGCCGTTTGACCAATTCTGGGGGCGCTTTAACCACTTCACTGGTCAAAAAGCTCCGTTCCATTTTTCCGCAGGCGGACCTCTATCCCATGTACGGTCTGACAGAGGCATTTCGGTCGACCTATTTGGACCCATCCTTGGTTGACGGACACCCGACTGCGATCGGTAGTGCAATTCCTTTTGCGGAAATAATGGTCGTGCGACCCGATGGCAGCGAAGCAGAGGCCGAAGAAGCGGGCGAATTGGTGCATGCTGGCCCTTTGGTTGCCAAAGGATATTGGCAAGACGCGGACCGCACTGCGCAGCGGTTTCGGCCTGCGCCTTCGTGGTCGATTTCTGGCGGCACAGCCGTTTGGTCTGGTGACACTGTGCGCCAATCTGTTGATGGCTTGCTCTATTTTGTTGGACGCGACGATGAAATGATAAAAACGTCTGGAAACCGCATCAGTCCCTGTGAAATTGAGGATGCCGCAATCGCCAGCGGCCTGGTATCAGAGGCCGTTGCGCTGGGGATAGCCGACGCACGTTTGGGACAGGCCATCGTTTTGATTGCGCGCGGAGAAGAACTGAAAGAAGAGCGCTTACGCAGCTATTTTCGCAGCGAACTTCCTGCATATATGCAGCCCATGCATATCATCTGGAAAGACACGATGCCCCGAAATCCCAATGGCAAGCTCGACCGTGTGGCTCTGCGTCAAACAGCAGCGGCGTACACACAATGAAAGCTATGGGAACCATACCGGCTGGATATGGGTGCGTTGACGGGGTGTTGACCATCGGCGGTCAGCGCGCAGATAGGCTGGTGGAACAGGCCGGGCAAACCCCGCTATTTGTTTATGATATGGCACGTATTCGGGCGCATATTGCGCATCTCCGTGCTGCAATGCCCGCCGCGCTTCACCTCCATTACGCGATAAAAGCCAATCCATTCCCAGCGCTGGTTGCCGCAATGGCGGCGCTGACGGACGGGCTGGATGTTGCCTCTGTTGGGGAAATGCATGTCGCCTTGGCGGCGGGCGGTACGCATGTTTCTTTTGCAGGGCCGGGCAAGCAAAACCATGAATTGGAGGCCGCAATACAGGCGGGTGTGACCCTGAACCTTGAGTCTGAAGGAGAAACGCGCCGTGCTTTGGAAATCGCCGATAGACTTGGAATTCAGCCAAAACTTGCGGTGCGGGTCAATCCTGATTTCGATCTGAAAGGGTCGGGGATGCGCATGGGCGGCGGCGCAAAGCCATTTGGGGTCGATGCAGAACGTGTTCCCGCATTGGTCAAACATCTGGTCGCGGCAGGCGCTGATTGGCAGGGGTTTCATATCTTTGCCGGATCACAAGCACTTGATGCCGCAGCCATTGTTGAAACGCAGGAACAGACCATCGCGCTGGCCGCAAAATTGTCGGATGAGGCCGGTCACGCGCCTATTTCTGTGAATTTGGGTGGTGGCTTTGGTGTGCCCTATTTCCCCAAAGAAGTGCCGGTTGACGTCACTTTTATCGGGGAACATTTATCCATTGCCATCGAAAAACGCCCTGACATATTGTCGCAAACACGCTTTGCCATTGAATTGGGCCGCTACCTCGTCGCAGACTCGGGGGTCTACCTGACACGCGTGATTGACCGTAAAATCAGCCACGGCGAAGTGTTCCTTGTCCCCGACGGCGGGCTGCATCATCAATTGGCGGCGAGCGGCAATTTTGGGACTGTCGTCAGACGGAATTACCCCCTTGCCATTGCCACGCGCTTTGATGCGCCACCTGAAGAAGTGACGTCAGTTGTAGGGTGCCTCTGCACACCTCTGGACCGGTTGGGCGATCAGATCGCGCTTCCTCGTGCCGATGAGGGCGATCTTGTTGCAGTCTTTATGGCAGGGGCCTACGGTGCATCTGCAAGCCCAGCGGCATTTTTGGGGCACCCCGCACCCATAGAAATTATTATTGGCACTTAACCACGTTTTTGACGTCACTGCGAATAATACTAACGGTATGTTCACCTCTTATCTGCATAACGGCCCCTGAAATAGGCGATATTTCGGTGCGATCCGCAGCGAAATTTGCCGTAATGAAGGTGATTGGCATGCGTTTTGTTCATAGTTCCAAGATGTTACTGGGTGTAAGCCTTGTCGCATTAACGCTGTCGGGGTGTGCGACGCGTTCAACCGGAAACGAACTTCCCTCTGCAGCTTTTGTCACAATGCAAGAGGGGCCCGGCGAAGAATATGTCATCGGGCCGCTTGATCAGTTGACAATTTTCGTCTGGCGGAACCCAGAACTCAGCGCAAAAGTGCAAGTGCGTCCCGACGGGCGGATCACCACGCCTCTGATTACGGACATGCCAGCGGTCGGCAAAACACCGACCATGTTGTCACAGGACATTAAGCTTCAACTGTCCGAATTTATCAACAATCCTATCGTATCGGTGATTGTCGATAATTTCTCAGGGACTTATTCGCAGCAAGTCCGGATTGTTGGCGCGACGGAAAAACCAGCATCAGTGCCGTTTCGCGCCAATATGACTTTGCTTGATGCGATGATCGCCGTTGGCGGATTGTCCGAATTTGCCGCCGGCAACCATGCGCGGCTGGTGCGGTTTGATCGGTCAACAGGAAAGCAGAAGGAATATTCTGTGCGGATCGGCGATCTTTTGAAACGCGGGGATTCGCGCGCCAATGTCCGTCTCCAGCCGGGTGATGTCATCATCATTCCGGAAAGTGCATTTTGAACATTCTGACAGACAGTGCGATAGATTAAATGAACAGCCTTTACGATGAAGTCAAAATTGCTCTGCATAACGTCTGGAAACGGCGATGGCTGGCTCTTGGCGTCGCTTGGATTGTTTGTTTGATCGGCTGGCTGGTCGTGAGCATGATCCCAAATCGTTATGAGTCTGAAGCACGCATTTTCGTCCAGATGCAGTCCCTTCTTCCCGATAAAATCGGCGTGACGGCGGGTGATCAGCAACGCAACGTAGAACGCGTGAAACGCACACTGACGTCGACCGTTATTTTGGAAAAGGTTGTGCGGGGGACTGATCTTGCACAACAGGTGTCAAGCGACCGCGACGTCACTGAAAAAGCGATGGGCTTGCGCAATAAAATCAACGTTGCCGTACAGGAAGAGAATCTCTTCAAAATTTCGGCTGAATCCAATCAAGGCGGACTGTCCAATGCGCAGAATGCCAAAATGGCAAAAGACATTGTGCAAAAGCTGATCGACATTTTCGTCGAAGAAAATCTGAGCGGCGGGCGCCTTGAAACCAGTGACACGCTGAAATTTCTCGATCAACAAATTGCTGAGCGTGAGACGATTTTGCGGGATGCAGAGGCCAAGCGCGTTGCTTTTGAACAAAAATATATGGGATTATTGCCAGGGGTCGGTTCTGCAGCGCAGCGGATGGAAGTGGCGCGGCAAGAACTTAATCAAGTCGATTCGAGCCTGATGGTCGCTCAAAGCGGTTTGGCATCGATCAGCAGCCAGATGGCGTCGACACCGTCCAGTTTTACAGGGCCTTCATCTGGTGCAAGTGGCGGTGCTGCTGCATCCTTAGAGGCTCAAATTGCTGACGCACAGGCGCGTGGATGGACTGACAGCCATCCTGATGTAATCGCGATGCGCAGTCAGTTGGCACGGGCCCGTGCCGCAGGAGGAAAGCGCAATACGGCGGGTGCGGTTTCATCCAATCCTGCATTTGCCTCCCTTCAAGCGATGCAGGCTGAAAAACAGGCCAATGTTTCCGCGCTTTCTGCGCGTAAACAGCAGTTACAGTCTGAAATGGCGCAATATTCCGCGCGCCGGATCGAAGAACCCGGTGTTGCAGCAGAGCAAGAACGTTTGAACCGTGACTATGATGTCGTGAAGGTTCAATATGACAAGCTGCTGGCCGACCGCGAAGACATTCGTTTGCGCGGACAGATGCAAGCATCGACCAGTGCGGTGAAATTCCGCGTGCTTGATCCGCCGTCGCGGCCACGGACACCGTCTGCGCCTGACAGGCCTTTGATGTTGACGGGGGTTCTGCTCGCGGGACTTGCGGCAGGTGTCGGTGCGGCCTTTGCGCTCAGCCAATTGCAGACGGGCTTTGTCACTGCGAACCGGTTGGCAAAAGTCAGCGGCATGACGGTGCTTGGCACAATCACTGAAGTCTTGACGCCTGAACAGCGCGGGGCAGGGCGGCGAAAGCATAAACTTTTCGCTGGAGGCGCGGCGGCATTGGCCAGCGTCTATGTCCTCTTGTTGGTCGTTGAAATGATTCAACGCAGTTCAGTCGCGTGAAAGGGGCAATTATGAAACAGGATAAACCCATTTCCGCGTCAGGATCCCTGATCGAACGCGCATCGGAAGTCTATGATTTCGGCGGTGTTTTCAAAACAGCGGGACAGAATGATGGCGTTGTTGTAACGCCCGCGCCTAAAACTGCGCCCACAATCCAACCTCCCGTGATGCAAGAAACTGCTCCCGCGTCAGGAAATGCGGTCGCTCCACTCGATATAGCGACGCTAAGAGAGTCTGGTTTTATTGAACCCGGCACAGCCCCGTCGATTCTGTCCGAAGAATTCCGTTTGGTAAAACGCCAGTTGATGGTGACGGCATTTGGCGGACGATCCGCCCCGCCGCTTGAACGGGGACGCGCTATTTTGGTGTGTTCGGCCCAGCCCAATGAAGGCAAAACATTCTGTTCGGTCAATCTCGCGCTATCTTTTGCCAGCGAACGTGATGTCGAAGTGCTGTTGGTTGATGCTGACGTTGCCAAGCCGGAAATCCTTTCGACCCTAGGGATTGAGGGCGGTCCTGGTTTGATGGATGCTATTGCGGACCCGTCGCTTGATGTCGAAAATCTGATCATTCCAACATCAATCCCAACGCTGTCAGTCTTGTCAGCAGGGCGTCAAACCAATTGTGATACGGAGCTGCTGGCGTCTGCGCGCACCCAAATCGTGATTGAATCGATGCTTGCGAAGAAACCGAAACGCATCATCATTTTTGATACAGCCCCCGCACTTGCTGCCTCTCCCGCGTCGGTGCTTGCCCAGCATGTCGGACAGATTCTGATGATCGTGCGCGCAGACCGGACGGGCGAAAATGAGCTGCGTGAGGCCATTTCGCTGCTCGATGGGTGTGAGCATATTCAACTTCTTCTCAACGGCGCAAGCTTTGGCGGCGCACATCAAAAATTTGGTTCTTATTACGGATATGGAGGCTGATATGCCTAATTTGTCAGACAAGCCCATAAAGGCCGCAGTTTTGGCGGTGCTTTGCGCATCA
>JBEBKH010000067.1:0-12957 GCA_040079575.1 Chakrabartia sp.
GGGCAGAAAACGGCGCGCATACCGGCTGCCTTTCGGTTTCAATGCTTAAGGAAGCAGGGGCTTCCTTGGTCATCGTTGGGCACAGTGAGCGCCGCGCGGACAATCACGAAACCAGCGCAGAGGTGCGCGCAAAAGCGCAGGCTGCGGTTGCAAGCGGATTGATTGCAGTGATTTGTGTCGGTGAAACAGAGGCCCAGCGCGATGCGGGGCACGCCGTTTCGATTGTTGTGGGCCAGATCATAGAATCTGTGCCGCCCCGTGTAACTGGGGCGGCGATTGCCGTTGCCTATGAACCCGTCTGGGCGATTGGCACCGGTCGCACACCGTCAGCGGGAGACGTCGCGGAGATGCACACTGCGATCCGTCAGCAATTGGTCGCGCAATTGGGTGACGAAGGGGCAAAGGTTCGCATCCTCTACGGCGGCTCCGTCAAAGCATCAAATGCAGCCGAATTGCTCGCTATTCCCGATGTCGACGGCGCGCTCGTTGGCGGGGCTAGCCTGAAGGCCGCAGATTTCGTGCCGATCATTGCGGCTGCAGTTGGGCTCAGCGCGGACCAAGGTTGATCGTAACAGGGCTGTGCGCTAAGGGCCGCGCACCATATTTGATTTTTCCAGAAAAGCCGCACCCGCTATGTTTCAATTTTTACTCGTCGTTCACGTCATCATCGCTATCGCTTTGGTTGGTGTCATTTTGATGCAACGCTCTGAAGGTGGCGGATTAACAGGCGGAAGCCCCGCTGGACTGATGTCAGCGCGCGGTGCTGCAGATTTTCTCACGCGGGCAACAACGGTCCTTGCGACATTATTTATCACTGTATCGATTGCGCTTGCGGGCCTTGCGACAATGAACCGCGCACCAACCGAAATTGACACGTCCCTTGCACGTAAACCGGGTGCAGCGCCCCTTGCAGATACCAATACAACAGGGCCTGTTGGCGCATCACTACCTGCGCCCTCAGCTTCGCCGGTGCCTTTGGCTGTGCCCGCAGCCCCTGTCACCAAAGCGGCTGCACCAGCACCCAAGCCTGTTGTGACAAAGCCTAAGGCGGTGGAAGCAAAAGCGACACCAAGCGCTGCAAAGCCAGCCGATGCGCCAAAACCGGCCGAAACAATTGTGCCATCTGGCCTGATCCCCGACGCCAAACCAAACTAAGCGCGGAGCTTTATTTTGCAAAAGCGGATTTGGTGGGTTGCCGAATCCCTGTAACGCGGCGTAACGCTCTCCTCCCATGGCACGGTTTATTTTCATCACCGGCGGCGTGGTCTCATCGCTTGGCAAAGGCCTTATGGCCGCCTCTTTGGCTGCACTGCTTCAGGCACGCGGTTACCGCGTCCGTATTCGTAAATTTGATCCCTATTTGAACGTCGACCCCGGGACTATGTCCCCCTATCAGCACGGCGAAGTCTATGTGACCGATGACGGCGCAGAGACGGATCTTGATCTGGGGCATTATGAGCGCTTTACTGGCGTTGCGTCTCGGCAAACGGACAATGTGACCTCTGGCCGTATCTACCAACAAATCATCACGCGCGAACGCAAGGGTGATTATTTGGGCGCGACCGTGCAAGTGATTCCCCATGTTACCGACGCGATCAAGGCATTTGCGCTTAATCAGATTGATGATGTCGATTTCGTTCTTTGTGAAATCGGTGGGACAGTCGGGGACATTGAATCGCTGCCGTTTATTGAAGCGATCCGTCAGCTTAAAAATGATCTGGGACGTGGACAGGCAATCTCAATCCATGTGACGCTGGTGCCCTATATTGCGGCGGCGGGTGAGCTGAAGACCAAGCCAACCCAGCATTCCGTGCGAGAGCTTGCGGCGCTTGGTGTTCAGCCTGACGTGCTGGTCTGTCGCTGTGAACAGCCCTTACCAGAGGGAGAGCGCGCAAAAATTGCGCTGTTCTGTAACGTACGGAAAGAGGCGGTGATCCCCGCACTGGACGCCAAATCAATTTATGCCGTGCCTTTGCAATATCATGCTGAGGGGCTGGATGAAGAAGTGTTGCGCGCATTCGGGATTGAACCCGCCGCAAATCCAAATCTGTCACGCTGGGCCGATATTGAGGACCGCCTTGCCAATTTTGAAGGCGAAGTCACGATCGGAGTGGTCGGAAAATATGTCGGGCTCCCTGATGCCTATAAATCACTGAGTGAGGCCTTGGTCCACGGTGGTATTGCCAACCGTGTGAAGGTTAACATTCAGTGGATCGACGCCGAATTGTTTGAAGCCGCCGATGCCGACGTTGCCGCAAGATTAGAACCCTTGCATGCCATCCTCGTTCCCGGCGCTTTTGGGGAACGCGGTGCGGAGGGCAAAATTGCCAGCATTCGCTTCGCGCGCGAACGTAAGGTACCGTATTTTGGGATTTGTTTTGGGATGCAGATGGCCTGTGTTGAGGCCGCGCGCCATCTCGCGGGGATTGAGAATGCGTCCTCCACCGAATTTGGTCCGACCACGGAACCCGTGGTTGGTCTCATCACCGAATGGATGACGGCTGAAGGGTTGCAGCAGCGCGAAGCGGGCGGTGATTTGGGCGGCACAATGCGGTTGGGCGCCTATGCTGCGAATCTGACTGGTAATAGCCATGTCGCGAGCATTTACGGCACAAACGCAATTTCGGAACGCCACCGCCACCGCTATGAAGTCAATGTCCATTACCGTGAACCGTTGGAGCAAAGCGGATTGGTGTTCAGCGGGATGTCACCAGACGGCACTTTGCCCGAAATTGTTGAACGTCCGGACCATCCGTGGTTTGTCGGGGTACAGTTTCACCCAGAGCTCAAGAGTAAGCCGTTCGATCCGCATCCCTTATTTGCCAGTTTCATCGCCGCAGCTGTAAAGCAGAGCCGATTGGTTTAAATTCACTAGGAAAGTTCAGCATGGACGCAAAAGCATTAGCATCCCTCTTGCCCGAAGGGTCTTTATTCGGCTCCTGCCGTGCTGATGAATTGTCGGATATGCTTGCCCTTGCAACCATTCAAAAAATGAAACGCGGGCAGACGCTGTTGCTGCAGGGTGATCCCGGCGATGCGCTCATTATCTTGTTAGAAGGATGCGCGCGCGTGACGATGGTCGCGAGCAATGGGCGAGAGATTACGCTCGATTATGCAGATCCCGGCGATGTGCTCGGCGAAATTGCGGTGCTTGATGGAGGAGAGCGTTCTGCCTCCGTTATTGCCCTTGATCAGGGCAGTTATTTGAGATTGAGCCGCGCAGCATTTGAAGCGACAATTGAACGCCATCCTGCAATGGCATGGCGCGTGATGCGTGAATTGGCACGCCGTTTGCGGCAAACCAATGCCACGGTGGAAAGCGACCGCGCTTACGCATCCGGGCCGCGACTTGCGCGCTTTCTTCAACGATTAACCTACTCAGATGATGATGGCAGCCATTTGCGGCTTGATCTTAGCCAGTCAGAACTCGGTAGTTTTGCCGGGATGAGCCGCGAAAATATCAACCGCCAACTGTCAGCATGGGCCGATTGCGGGATCATCGCGCTCGAACATGGGCGTATCCAAATATTGGACAGTCGGTTTCTCGGTGAAATTGCCGAATCGTCTGATTGAAAAAGTGATGGGCATGACGCTCCCATCCTGAAATGCAAAGTGCCCGGACCGTTTCCGATCCGGGCACCCGCGTGACGATCCTTATAAAAATCTCGTCAGCCCCCTTAAAACCTCGTCTCAACCTTGGTGATGAAACCAACGGAGCCGAAGCCTCCCCGAACCGTGACCACTATATGGACTTCGACCCAGACCATGGTGGCTAGGGCCGAATTTGCGAAAAGTCATGAACCAAAACGATTTTCACATACGATTTGGCACGGGCTGTGTTCATTTCGCAACAGAGTGAGAGATGGTTGTCAGAAACCTGTCCACCTCCTAGAGCCCTATGATGATCCTTTCCCGCTACGAACGCATGATTGCGAAACGATATTTGCTGCCGGGAAAGGGCGAGGGATTTATTTTCCTTGTCGCCGGGTTCAGTCTGGTTGCCGTGATGTTGGGTGTTGCTGTCCTGATCGTCGTCATGAGTGTGATGAACGGGTTTCGTGCCGAATTGTTCGATAAAATCGTTGGCCTGAATGGTCATGCCGTCGTGCAGGGCTATGGCGGGCGCTTGCCTGATTGGCAGGATATTATGAAGCAAGCCAAAGCGACGCCGGGGATTGTATCCGCCACGCCGTTGATCGAACAGCCGCTGGCCGCAAGTTATAATGGCCGTATGGCGCCGGTGCTGGTGCGCGGTATGCGTGTTGTCGACATCACCCAAAATAAGGTGATCAAGAACAAAGTTTTGGCTGGGAAACTGTCTGATTTGACACCTGGCAGCGGCAAAGTCGCAATTGGTGCGCGGTTGGCCGAAGAAATGGGCGTCAATGTCGGCGATTCGTTAAGCCTTTTATCAACCGATGGCCAGGCCACCCCATTTGGCACGGTTCCGCGCATTGTCAGCTATACTGTGGCCGCTGTGTTTGAAGTAGGCGTGTACGATTTTGACAAATTGTACGTGATGATGCCCATCGAAGATGCCCAAACTTTGCTTTTGCTCGGTGATGCTGTTGGCATGATTGAAGTGGATACAGTCGACGCGGACAGAGTCGGAGAAATTCTGGCTCCGCTTGTCAAAAAAACAATTGGTCGTGCGGTCATCGCCGATTGGCGCAGCATGAATGCATCCTTATTTGAAGCATTGGCCGTGGATCGTGTCGTCTCCTTTTTCGTTCTGTCGCTTATTATTTTAGTCGCTGTTTTCAACATCTGCTCCTCGCTCATCATGTTGGTGCGATCAAAAACCCGAGACATTGCCATCATCAGGACAATGGGCGCTTCGCGGGGGAGTTTGGTGCGCATTTTTGTGTCGGTCGGGGTCGCAATTGGCGGTCTCGGCATCCTTGCGGGCACCGCATTAGGGTTCATTATTTTGTATTTCCGCCAATCGATGGTCAATGGCATTCAATTTTTAACAGGCAAGAACCTGTGGGATCCATCTATCCGCTTTCTAACCGAGCTTCCCGCGAAAACTGACCCTAAAGAAGTCATTGGGATTTTGCTGCTGACATTTTTGTTTAGTTTTTTGGCGACGCTTTATCCGGCATTCAAAGCGGCCGGAACAGATCCTGTGCAGGTGCTGCGCTATGAATGATGTGCTCGCCGTCACTGGTCTCAGCCGCTCTTTTACACAGGGCGGTGAATTCATTCATGTTCTGCGCGGGGTTGATCTGACGATAGGACCGGGTGAAATTGTCGCGTTGCTTGGCCCGTCGGGGTCTGGAAAATCAACGATGCTTCAAGCGGTTGGCTTGTTAGAAGGCGGGTTTGAAGGATCGATCAAAATATGCGGCGAAGAGGCCTCTGCGCTCGACAATGTCGGCCGCACCCGCGTGCGGCGGGATATGTTGGGTTTTATCTATCAATTCCATCATTTGCTCCCCGATTTTACCGCGATTGAAAATGTCATTTTGCCGCAATTGATCTGCGATGTCGCACCACGCCAGGCGGAAATGCGGGCTAAAGATATTTTGAGTGCGCTGGGGCTTGCCCAGCGCATGACACACCGGCCCAGTCAATTGTCTGGCGGAGAACAGCAACGGGTCGCGGTAGCGCGGGCGCTGGCGAACCAACCCAAGCTGGTTTTGGCCGATGAACCCACCGGGAATCTTGATGAAACGACCGCCGATACGGTTTTGTCAGAATTTTTGAAATTGGTGCGCGGGCAAGGGGGGGCGGCATTGGTCGCGACGCATAATGAGCGACTTGCCGCTAAAATGGACCGCGTTGTGCGCTTGCATGATGGGATGCTCTCCTAAGCAAGCATTGATTGCAGGGACAATCCCCCCCATATGCGCAGTGAAGAGAATAATTTCGGAGTTTTGATGAGCCAGCTTTATCCCGTTTTGCCTTTGCGCGACATTGTGGTGTTTCCGAACATGATTGTTCCCCTGTTCGTTGGGCGCGACAAATCTGTTGCAGCGCTTGAACAGGCGATGGCGGCTGACAAGGAAATATTCCTCGTTGCGCAGTTGGACCCGGCCCAAGATGATCCAGGACGTGATGACCTTTTCGATCTTGGCGTACTTGCGACGGTTCTGCAGCGTGTGACACTTCCTGATGGCACGGTTCGTGTGCTGGTAGAAGGAAAGCAGCGTGCGTCACTGGTTACGCTGGAGGAGCAAGGTGAAACCTTACTTGCAACGGTTGCACTGGCGGAAGAGGTTGTCAGCGCCGGCGTTGAAGTGGCCGCGCTGATGCGTTCGGTTGTCGATCAGTTTGAAAACTATGCAAAGCTCAACAAGAAGCTTCCGGCAGAAACCGCCATGCAGTTGAGTGAAATTGAGGATGCATCACGCCTTGCAGATGCCGTTGCGGCGAACCTCTCTCTTAAAGTGTCTGACAAGCAAACATTGCTGGTTGAACTTGATACGGCCAAGCGCCTTGAAATGGCATTTGCCTTCATGGAAGGCGAACTTGGTGTTTTGCAGGTGGAAAAGAAAATCCGCAGCCGCGTGAAGCGGCAAATGGAAAAAACCCAGCGCGAATATTATCTTAATGAACAGCTCAAAGCGATTCAGCGTGAGCTTGGCAATGAGGGTGAAGAAGGCGATGGCAACGAACTCGCCGAGCTGCAGAAAAAGGTCGATACGCTAAAGCTCTCGGTCGAAGCCAAAGCCAAAGCCAGCGCAGAACTCAAAAAACTGAAAACGATGGCACCGATGTCAGCCGAAGCAACGGTTGTCCGCAATTACCTTGATGTTCTGCTCGGATTGCCATGGGGCAAAAAATCCAAGCTTAAGAAGGATTTGAGTGTTGCGCAGAAGGTGCTTGATGATGATCATTATGCGCTTGAAAAGGTGAAGGACCGGATCGTTGAATATCTGGCGGTGCAAGCGCGTACCAACAAGCTCAAGGGCCCGATCTTATGCCTTGTCGGCCCGCCGGGGGTTGGGAAAACCTCCCTTGGCCGTTCAATTGCAAAGGCATGCGGGCGTGAATTTATTCGTCAATCCCTTGGCGGTGTGCGCGATGAGGCTGAAATCCGTGGTCACCGGCGCACCTATATTGGATCATTGCCCGGTAAAATTGTCACCAATCTGAAAAAAGCGGGGACGATGAATCCCTTGTTCTTGCTTGATGAAATTGACAAGCTTGGTCAGGATTTTCGCGGCGACCCCGCGTCGGCGCTGCTTGAGGTGTTGGACCCAGAACAGAATAGCAAGTTTCAGGATCACTATCTCGAAACCGATATTGATTTGTCTGACGTAATGTTTGTTACAACCGCAAACTCACTCAATCTGCCCCAGGCCCTGCTCGATCGGATGGAGATCATCCGCCTTGAAGGCTATACCGAAGATGAAAAGCTTGAAATTGCAAAGCGGCATCTTCTGCCCAAACAAATTGATGCGCACGGTCTGAAGAAAGGCGAATTTGCGCTGACGGACGGGGGATTACGGGCGCTCATACAAAATTACACACGTGAATCGGGTGTTCGGACGTTAGAACGCGAACTTGCCAAGCTTGCACGCAAGGCACTCCGCCGGATTCTTGAAGGCAAAGCGAAAAGCATTGAAATTACCGAAGACAATATCGCTGAATTTGCCGGAGTTTTGAAATATCGCCACGATATGGGTGAGGAAGAAAATCAGATTGGCGCTGTCACAGGTCTCGCGTGGACCGAAGTTGGGGGAGAACTTCTGACGATCGAAGCGGTTACCGTGCAAGGCAAGGGCATGATCCGCACCACGGGGAAGCTGGGCGAAGTGATGACAGAGTCCGTTCAGGCGGCATTGTCATTCGTTAAAGCGCGCGCCCCCGCATACGGGATCAAACCAAGCGTGTTCGCCCGCAAAGACATCCACATCCATTTGCCCGAGGGCGCTGTGCCAAAGGATGGTCCGTCTGCTGGCGTTGGCATGGTTACTGCCATTGTATCGACGCTGACCGGTATTGCTGTGCGCCGCGAAGTCGCGATGACAGGGGAGGTCACACTGCGCGGCCGTGTTTTGCCGATTGGTGGATTGAAAGAAAAGCTTTTGGCCGCATTGCGCGGCGGCATCACAACGGTCCTTATCCCGCAGGAGAATGAAAAAGACCTCGCAGAAATTCCTGCCAATGTGCGTGATGGTTTGAAAATCATACCGGTCAAGCATGTTGATGAGGTGCTTGCTTTGGCACTGATTGAACCGATGATACCGATTGACTGGTCTGAGTCTGATGAACTTGCTGCGCAACCGCCGCATACGCAAGCGCCACCAGAGGATATTGTGCGGCACTAGGTTGCACAATTCGAATCGCTCCGAGTCGCTGGAGCGCCCCGAATTGGAGCGCTATGGCCTTGTGAAAGCACTGCATTTTGGGCAAATTTGTTGTATTCAATGCTTATCAACCGATAACTGCAACAAATTGGCCTCATTTTGACGCTTTTGCTTTGACAGGCCTGTTTCGCGTGGCATTAATGCGGCCCGGCAATCACCAAGATTCCGAACGTCTTTAAACTCTATGGAGGGGGTTCCCAACAATGAATAAACAAGATCTTATCGCCGCAGTTGCAGATGCATCTGGCCTAACCAAAGCTGATGCCAGCAAAGCTGTTGAAGGCGTATTTGACGCGGTCACAGGCGCTCTGAAAAAAGGTGACGAAGTTCGCCTCGTCGGATTTGGTACGTTTTCGGTATCGAAGCGTAAGGCTTCAACCGGTCGTAACCCACGCACTGGTGAACCCATGCAGATCAAGGCATCATCACAGCCAAAATTTAAGGCTGGTAAAGGCCTTAAGGATGCGGTGAATTAATTTACTCTCTTCCATTTTGGAAGGGATAAAACAAACGGGCAGCACCATGAAGGTGTTGCCCGTTTTTGTTTGAGGTCAGACTTGTTTTAACGCGGTGGCTTGGCTATCGGCCACCCTCGCCAAGCGTGGGCGCGTAGCTCAGTGGTAGAGCACACCCTTCACACGGGTGGGGTCGCAAGTTCAATCCTTGCCGCGCCCACCACGCTTTTCTATTCTGTATATGAAGCACAGAGTTGCAAAGATATCTGCTTTGGCTCATCGCCATTCTGTACAATTTGTTAGGAAAGAAGAGATTATGCGCGCGATTGATCATTTTCTAAGCGGCGGAGCCACGTTCACTTCGGCACGGCACGGTGATGTGTTTGATCCGAACAACGGTGGGGTGCAGGCGCGCGTTGTTTTGGGGGATGCCGTAGTGCTTGAGGCCGCAGTGATGGCGGCGCAAAATGCGCAACCGGCATGGGCCGCGACCAACCCGCAACGCCGTGCGCGCGTCATGTTTGAATTCAAGCGGCTGGTCGAAGCCAATATGGATAGCCTTGCGCATTTGCTGTCGTCCGAACACGGTAAGGTGATTGCCGATTCCAAGGGCGACATTCAGCGCGGGCTTGAGGTGATCGAATTTTGCTGCGGCATCCCGCATGTTTTGAAGGGTGAATATACTCAGGGCGCTGGCCCGGGCATCGACGTTTATTCGATGCGTCAACCGATCGGCATTGGTGCCGGAATAACACCGTTTAACTTTCCAGGTATGATCCCGCTGTGGATGTGCGGCCCTGCCATCGCAACGGGCAATGCTTTCATCATCAAACCGAGTGAGCGTGATCCTAGCGTTCCGGTGCGTTTGGCTGAACTGTTCCGTGAAGCCGGATTGCCAGAGGGTATTTTGCAAGTAGTCCACGGCGATAAGGAAATGGTTGATGCGATCCTTGATCATCCCGCAATTGGCGCAGTCAGCTTTGTTGGATCATCGGACATCGCGCACTATGTTTATCAACGCGGTGTTGCTGCTGGTAAGCGCGTTCAGGCGATGGGCGGGGCAAAAAATCACGGTATCGTGATGCCTGATGCTGATTTGGATCAGGTGGTGAATGATTTGTCTGGCGCGGCCTTTGGTTCAGCAGGCGAACGCTGTATGGCGCTCCCCGTTGTCGTGCCGGTCGGCGAAGATACTGCCAACCGTTTGCGCGAAAAATTGATCCCCGCCATTGCCGCATTGCGCGTCGGCATCTCGACCGATGAAGAGGCGCATTACGGCCCGGTTATCAATGCCGCACACAAAGCACGTGTCGAAGGCTGGATCCAAAAAGGCGTTGATGAAGGCGCAGAGCTTGTTGTCGATGGACGCGGTTTCAACCTTCAGGGGCATGAAGAAGGGTTTTTCATTGGCCCGTCATTGTTCGACCATGTCACGACATCGATGGAAAGCTATAAAGAAGAAATTTTCGGCCCCGTGCTCCAGATTGTTCGCGCGGCCAATTTTGAGGAGGCTTTGGCGCTGCCCAGTCAGCATCAATATGGCAACGGCGTGGCTATCTTCACGCGCAACGGTCACGCCGCCCGTGAATTTGCCGCGCGCGTCAATGTCGGCATGGTTGGCATCAATGTGCCGATCCCCGTGCCGGTTGCCTATCACAGCTTCGGCGGGTGGAAACGGTCGGCATTCGGCGACACCAATCAGCACGGTATGGAAGGCGTGAAATTCTGGACCAAGGTCAAAACGATTACGCAGCGCTGGCCAGATGGAGCATCCGACGGCGGTAACGCGTTTGTTATTCCGACGATGGGGTGATGCGATGACCAACCAATTCGACCTGACCGAGGATCAGCGCGCCATTCAAGATATGGCACGCAAATTTACCGCTGACGCGATTACGCCAAACGCGGCGGAGTGGGATGAGAAGCATATTTTCCCGCGCGAGACAATTAAGGCCGCGGCTGAATTGGGATTTGCATCCATATATGTGTCCGAAGAATCAGGCGGCATTGGTCTTGGGCGGTTGGAAGCAGCGCTGATTATGGAGGCGATGGCTTATGGTTGTCCCGCGACATCAGCGTTCATTTCAATCCACAATATGGCGGCGTGGATGATCGACTGTTTCGGCTCGGTTGAACTTAAGGGGCGCTATCTGCCGCAGCTCAACAACATGGACAAAATGGCGGGTTACTGCCTGACCGAACCGGGCAGTGGTTCTGATGCAGCGGCGCTAAAAACGACAGCGAAACTGAACGGCGACCATTATATCGTCAACGGCACCAAGCAATTTATCTCCGGCGGCGGGGTCAATGACGTCTATGTCACGATGGTGCGTACTGGCGCGGATGGGCCCAAGGGCATTTCATGCCTCGTGATTGAAAAAACGATGGAAGGTGTCAGTTTCGGCGCGCCTGAACGGAAGTTGGGCTGGAATGCATCCCCCACGGCACAAGTCATTTTCGACAATGTAAAGGTTCCCATTGAAAACCGTGTCGGCGCAGAAGGCGACGGGTTCCGCTTTGCGATGATGGGGCTTGATGGCGGGCGGCTTAACATTGGGGCCTGCTCACTTGGCGGGGCACAGCGTTGCTTGGATGAATCGATCAAATATACCAAGGAACGCCAACAATTTGGTCAGGCGATATCTGAATTTCAAAATACCCAGTTCATGCTCGCCGATATGGCGACTGACTTAGAGGCGGCGCGCGCGCTGCTTTATCTGGCGGCGGCGAAGGTCAATGCCAACGCGCCGGATAAATCGCGCTTTTCGGCAATGGCAAAACGTCTTGCCACGGACAGTGGATCAAAGATTGTGAATGATGCGCTGCAATTGCACGGCGGCTACGGCTATTTGAAGGATTATCCAATCGAGCGCTTCTGGCGCGATTTGCGGGTCCACTCGATCCTGGAGGGAACCAATCAAGTGATGCGGATGATCATCGGTCGCGACTTGTTACGACAATGACGCGTGATATTCTGACCCGCACCGAAGGCAAAGCGGGCATCATCAGCCTCAACCGCCCGTCTGCACTGCATGCGCTGACGCTGGATATGGTTCATGCGATGACAGCGCAGTTGCAAGCTTGGGCGGATGATGCGGCCGTGCAATGCATCATCATCGACCATGCGGAAGGGCGTGGCTTTTGTGCTGGCGGTGACATTCGTTTTCTTGCCGATAGCGGCGCGAAGGACGGCAAGGATGGCCGTAAATTCTTTCATGATGAGTATCAGCTCAACCATTTGCTGTTCACTTATCCAAAGCCCGTGATCGCATTCATGGACGGGATCACGATGGGCGGTGGTGTGGGTATTTCTCAGCCTGCCAAATATAGGATTGCGACTGAAAATACGCGCTTTGCTATGCCTGAGACGGGGATTGGCTTGTTCCCTGATGTCGGTGGCGGGTGGTATCTGTCGCGGCTTGAAGGACGTGTAGGGCAGTATCTTGCGCTAACCGGGGCACGGATTGCAGGGGCGGGGTGTTTGGCACTAGGTCTTGCGACACATTATCTGCCGTCAGAGGCTCTGGCAGAGGCGAAAGCACGGATAGCGGAAGACCCTGATCGGGTTGAAGGCATATTTGGTCAATTGTCCGTGACGCCGCCCGAATCGAAAATTGTCGATCAAATCGCTGACATCAACCGCTTGTTCGCGTCTGACGTTTATGAGGAAATATTGGCGGCGCTGGAAGCGGATAGTTCGGATTGGGCGCAAAAAGAAATGGCCACGCTGAGCACAAAATCTCCGCAGACCTGCAAAGTGGCCCTGCGACAATTGTCTGAAAGTGCGGTTCTAACAGATTTTGCTGACAATATGCGTATGGAATATCGCATTGCACACCGGGTCATCACCCGCCCAGATTTTATTGAAGGCGTGCGCGCGGTGATTATTGATAAGGACAATGCGCCGCAGTGGAATCCCGCAACGCCAGAGGCGGTCACACCAGCACTTCTAGATGAAATTTTTGCGCCACTGCCAGCTGCCGATGAATGGAAACCATTATGACATACGAAACCATCCTCGTTGAAACGCGCGGTGCAGTCACGCTTATCACGCTCAATCGTCCGCAGGCACTGAATGCGCTGAACAGCCAAACCCTGGCCGATTTGACCGCTGCATTCGCCGCCTATGATAAGGACGATAGCCAACGCTGCGCGGTTTTGACGGGCAGTGAAAAAGCATTTGC
>JBEBKH010000068.1:0-12338 GCA_040079575.1 Chakrabartia sp.
ACGTCCAAACCTGTCAGACAGATTGCCAACCACGGGAGAGAAAACAAATTGGAACAGCGCAAAGGTAAAGGCCAAATGCCCGCCAATCGCCGTTGCCTCTGCAATTGTTGCGTTGCCCAATTTCATAATCAGCGTCGGGAAAACGGGAATGACAATGCCAAATCCCATGGCATTTATTAAAATGGTGGCCAGAACAAATTTGATCGCCGGGGGCATGGGTGTTTTGGGCGGCGTCTTAGAGGGCGTGGGCGTCTTGCTCATTCATAGCCCCTTACGGACATTTGGTTTTTGAAGCGGGAGAAGGAAAATTTTAAAATATCCCGATAATTGCGAATCTGCTGATTTCATTGAGATGACCTACTCAATTTTTCATAGGGCAGATAGAACCCCAAGCATCCGTTCGCTAAAAATGAGGATAACTTGATTCACGGCTCTAACCCCGTGGCGATATTTAAGGCGCGGATATTTGCAGCACATCAATGCGTGTTGGTACGACCGATCAAATAAATTTTCATCATAACAAATGAGACCAATCAACATCAGTGTCACGACACTAAGCCGCTCGTTCTCAGACCAGCCATCACCAGTCCTTTATCATCACACAAGCCGAGCCAGATAATTTCGAAAAGCCGATGCGGAAAGTTTGGAGTAGCGGCGTCTACCCTTTGATGACTCCTTTTCGATGAGGCTTCCTAATGTTTACGAAGGGTTTTTCTGCGTATGCTTTCCAAGTCAAAACTTCATTTTTTTATGTTGGTGACAACGTTCAGCCTTTTAGCTTTCGGCGCGGCATCGGCATCAGTTCTGGCACAAAGCGCATCAATCAATCTCGCGAGCTATAAAGGCAAGGTCGTCTATCTTGATTTTTGGGCATCATGGTGTGGGCCGTGCAAACAATCCTTTCCCTATATGAAGGGCTTGGCTCAAAAATATGGGCCAAACGGATTTGTCATCCTAACCGTTAATTTGGATCGATCACGCCCGCAGGCTGACGCATTTCTGCGCAAAGTCGGTGTGGCCCTGCCGGTGACCTATGACAGCAGTGGCACTCTCGCAAAGCAATATAATGTGAAAGACATGCCAACCTCGGTGTTGTTCGACCGCCAGGGCCGCGTGCGGTTCACGCACAAGGGTTTCCATCTAAAGGAACTGAACGCATACCAAGCGCATATCGATCAATTGATCAAAGAACTTTGAAGTTAGGGAAAACAACCATGAAATTCGGAAAAATTCTTGCGGGCACAATTCTGCTCGCATGCACCCTTTCTGGCTGCGCAACAGTCCAGCCTTGGCAGCGCGATATTACGGCACGCAAGTCAATGCAATTGGGGCGCCATCCACATCTCGCCGCTGCGCGAGATCATACATATTTCAGCAAGGAAGCCTCTGCGGGTGGCCGTGGCTTTGACGGGGGAGGGTGCGGGTGCAACTAATGTCAAACCGGAAACCAAGCATTGCCGCCGCGCTATGCATGATCACTGCAAATTTGCTGACTTCAACCATCGCATTCGCACAGAACACAAATGACGGTACTGATAGCGCAGTGCCAAATAGCCTTCCGGCCATTCACAACGCATATGATGAGCCTGCCGAAGAGCTTGGTACGACAAGCGTTGATAGCGCTATTCTTTACTACAAGGAATCCAATGGCCGTGTTCAGGCTATCGAGCCGATGGTCTCAATCACACATACGACAAAAGGGGGCAGCATATTTTCAGGCAAAGTCACCTTTGACAGCCTGACCGGCGCGACCCCGAATGGCGCAACGCCTTGGAGTGGAACACAGACCTTTGTCGCTCCAGTAAAAGGGGGAGGAGAGCATGGCTTAACCGGCGCATCGGGAACGCTTGTCACCAATCCTGTCACAGGGTTGAAAGAGCGGCAATATACAACAAGCCCAAATGCGCTGCCATTAGACAAAGCTTTTCGAGACAGTCGTATTGCTGTCGATTTGGGATATTCAAGGCCAATTGCGGCCAATACCAAACTAAATCTTGGTGTGAATGGATCGGTTGAGCAGGATTATCGCTCGCTGTCGGGGCGCCTGGGGATTGCTCAGGATTTGAACAACAAGACAACGACATTGTCGCTTGGTGTCAATTTTGAACATGATCAGTCTAAGCCCTTTCATGGCATACCAATTGCGTTCAGCCAGATGAGTGGGACGCCAGCCGCATTGAATTCGCGCAATAAGACTGTGCTCAGCGCAGTCGCGGGCGTGACTCAGGTATTGACGCCGAACCTGCTGGTTCAACTCAACTATAGCTTTGGATCTAGCAAAGGTTACCACTCTGACCCTTACCGGCTTCTCTCTGTCCTTGATCCGACAACAGGCGCGCCGCTGCGCTATCTGTATGAGGGGCGTCCCGACAAAAGAACCCGCCACAGCGTTTATGGCGCGGCCAAACTGGCGACGGGATCATTTGTAACCGACCTGTCTGCGCGCTACTATCACGACAGCTGGGGAATAAACTCCTACACAGTTGAATTGTCTGAACACATCCCGCTGTTTTCAAAAGCGTACCTTGAGCCACACGGGCGCTATTACCACCAGTCAAAAGCGGATTTTTTCACCTATTATCTGCCATCGACTGCAGCATTACCTAGCTTTGCCAGTTCCGATAGTCGACTTGATAGCTTCAACGCGGTGACACTTGGTTTAAGCGGCGGATTTGAGCTCACCCCGAAGTTGGAGCTTTATGCCAATGCCGAATCCTATCGGCAGAGTAAATCGGGCAGCTTGGGTGTCGTTCCTGTCGGGATCAACAATCAAAAGCTCTATTCAGGTACAAACTCGATCAGCGGGCTTGTTGGCATCAAGTTTAAGTTTTGATGTTATTGGTTCGGGCATATACAATTCCCATTTGTATATGCCCGTATCTGAGCCATTTTTCGGATGAATAATCGGACACATCCTCATAAAACGTATCGCTTTTCTGCGATGGCATCGCCGTGCGAGGTGCAAATTGACGGTGAAGATTTGGCGCTTCTCGACTTGTTGGGACGCATTGCTGAAGCAGAAGCACGCCGCATTGAAGTGAAGTTCAGCCGGTACAATGACAACAGTATAATCTCTCAAATAAACCGGTCAAACGGGGCCACCGTTGCAGTTGATTCCGAAACGATGGCATTGTTGCGTTATGCGAACAGTTGCTATGAATTGAGTGAGGGGCTGTTCGACATCACGTCTGGTGTTCTGCGGCGGCTTTGGACATTCGACGGATCAGACAAAGTGCCGACAGCGGCCCAAGTGAACGATCTTTTGCCTCTCGTGGGTTGGCCAAAGGTAACACTGGGAGAAAACGCGCTAACCTTGCTGCCGGGCATGGAGATTGATTTTGGCGGGTTGGGCAAAGAATATGCCGTTGACCGTGCGATGCTCTTGATATCGGCACGAACGGATGTGCCCATCCTTGTGAATTTTGGTGGTGACTTGCGTGTATCGGGGTTGCGCGCAGATGGTTCTCCGTGGCGCATCGCCGTTGAAGCGGTGGACACGAGTATCGATACTCAGACTCTGGAGGTTAAGGGCGGCGCGCTGACCACCAGCGGCGACGCAAAGCGCTTCTTACTGAAGGATGGCATTCGCTACAGCCACATTCTTGATCCGCGAACGGGCTGGCCAGTTGTTGACCCTCCGCGCTCGGTTACGGTGGCCGCCTCAACATGCATGGAGGCAGGGATATTTTCTACGCTGGCAATGGCGAAAGGCGCGGAGGCCGAGCGCTTCGTTACCGAAGAACGATGTGCCGCTTGGATCTCCCGCTGATCATGATTTAGTAAATTGGATATTTCCACAATGAATAAATTGCTCCTTTTCCTTCTGGCGTTACTTGGGTTCATGGGATCAGCGCACGCTGCCTCCACTGTTCAAGCGCAGCATTTTGAAGCACGCTTAATCAGCCGGACGAGCACGGTCGCAGCGGGGAAGCCGCTTGCACTTGGGCTGGTGCTTATTCCAACCAAGGGGTGGCACATCTATTGGACCAACCCGGGCGAAACCGGATATGCTCCTGTTCTTGATTGGAGCCTTCCGGCGGGAGCGCTTGCGGGGACTATCAGGCACCCAATGCCCAAGCTGCTCATTTTGGGCGGCTTTGCGAGCAACGTCCATGAAGGCGAGACAATCCTATTGCAAGGCATCACCATGCCTGATGCCTTGGCAGCAGGGAAACCATTGCATCTGTCGGTCAAACTCGATCTTCTCGTTTGCTCTGAATCGAGCTGTGTGCCCGATCCGGCGACGCTGGACATCACAATCATGCCAGGGGATGGCGCGGTTGATCCGGCCACGATGTCAGACTTTGCACGGGCGGAACAAGCGCTGCCGACCGTTGGTGCACCCGGCGCAAAGATCCTTTTCAACAAGGGCTTGGCAACCGTCTTTCTGCCCGGCGTTACGCTGGGCAATGGAGATAAAGCGCATCTCTTCAGCGGTAGCGATCACGTTCTTTCTGAGGGTGCGGCTCAGCAATTCAAGGCTGTCGATGGCGGCCTTATGGCAACAATTATATCGGGAGATGCAAAACTTGAGGGTGCGATGCCGCTTGTGCTGCGTGTTGATACTGCTGGTGGCAAGACGCGAAGCGTCAGCTTCACGGCGGCACAATCTTCTGCGTTGCAGGGGGCTGCCCCTTCTGTGCAATCTGGCCGGGTGTTGCTTTTGTCCTTCGGAGCGGCGCTTCTCGGGGGGCTATTGCTCAATCTGATGCCCTGCGTTTTCCCTATCTTAAGCTTGAAGGCATTGTCACTTACGCGATCGGGCGGAAGTGACCGCGAAGCGCGTATTGAAGCCAGCGGGTATAGTATAGGAGCGATTGGCGTCATTCTTGCGCTTGGGGCAATCTTGTTGACGCTGCGCAGCGGAGGGCACGCGCTAGGCTGGGCTTTTCAATTGCAGGATATGCGTGTTGTCGCGCTTATGCTGCTCCTCGTCACCGGGATTGCGACGAACATGGCCGGACTGTTCGAAGTGCCACCGATGAGTTTTAATGGTACAGCCAAGTCGGGGTTCTACGGCGCAGTCAGTACCGGTGCGCTTGCCGCTTTTATTGCCACGCCCTGCACCGGTCCCTTTATGGCGGGTGCCTTGGGCGCCGCGCTACTGCTTCCACCGCTTGCAGCGATGGCGATATTCTTCGGCCTCGGCCTCGGTCTTGCTGCACCGTTTCTGCTCCTTGGCTTTTGGAAACCGGCGCGCAAATTTCTGCCTAAGCCGGGAGCTTGGATGGTAAGGTTGCGTCAGATACTCAGCTTACCAATGTTCGCAACGGTGATTGGCCTTGCCTGGATTGTTGGACGTCAGGGCGGGGTTAATGCCATGGCTCTGGCACTTGCCGCGGCGTTGCTCTTAGGATGTAGCCTCTGGTGGTACGGACTGCGACAACACGCCGGAAAGCGCCTCTGGCCGATCGCCGTGCCGGTAGCGGCAGCTTTGCTGTTGGCTGTCAATCTCGGCGGAGCGACCGTCATCGCGACGGCCTCGGCAACCGAAGAAGGGGTTGAAGTCTATTCAGCCGCTCGGCTCGCGTCGCTACGATCAGCGGGCAAGCCCGTATTCCTCTATATGACGGCAGATTGGTGCCTGAGCTGCAAAGTCAATGAAGCGACAAGCCTGTCGTCCGGAGCGGTCAAATCGTCTTTTGGAGCTGCGGGCGTCACGGTCATGCGCGGGGATTGGACCAATGGCGATCCAGCAATCACAGCTTTTCTTAAGGGTCAGGGAAGTGCTGGCGTCCCGCTTTATCTTTGGTATCAGGGACAGGAGGCGCCAAAGGAAATGCCGCAAGTCTTGACACCCAATATGCTTACGGCGCTGGTTTCAAAGCCAAGTTAATCTCCACTATATGACTATCGAAGCATCGATACGCCGGCGCGTTGCGGAATAAGAAACGGCAAAGTCAATATCGCGATTGCCAGAACGACAAAGGCAAGGGGACGGCTGAGGTCAATCCACCGTGGTCCAGTAGCAAAATCCGCAAATGTGGTACCCGACCTTATTTGCCAATAGGCCAAGATGATGAGGAACGCGGCGAACAATGCGGTTCCAGCAAGATAGCCCCAATCGAGTGTCATGCTGACGGTGTCACCTGCGGTCTCTCCCAATGTCGTTGCCAGAATTTTGATGATCCAAAAGCCCAAGGTGATGGCGGGGACCTTTGAGAAGTAACATATGCTGTCGTTGGTCATCTTTGTATGTTCCTAGGGAAATCTTTTACATTGCAGGCTTTAAATGGGCCTTTGTTTCGCGCTGCTTTGTCTATCGACATGTCGGATGGCCATCTGGGCTTTAGCCTGTCGCAACCGGTAAACCACACCATAGCCAACATGGTCAGACAACATAGTCCCATTGGCTTCATGGCCAAAGGGGACGAACATCTTCACGGCCTCAATCGATTCTTGGATACCTGGCATATAGAATTGCCAATCCCGGCCTTTGGCGAATACCCAAGAAGCGATTGCTGGCGGCGTGCCGCCGCACGGTATCGACGGCAAAAGGCAGTGCTGGAGCGCACTGTTGATTGGGAGCCGGAGCTTGGTTGTCCAATTGGCGATACCATGTCCAACAAGATAGGTCCGCCTCTGCGGATTACTGGCATTGAAATCTCCAGCAAAGACGATCGGCTGGTTGAGGTTGCGATTGGCGGCAAGGAAGTGGTCGATAGCTTCGACCTGCCGCTCGAAAGCATATAATGAGCGCTCTTCACACACGCCCGATGATTTCTTCGAATTCATATGCGTTGTAGCGATTGTAACGGGTGTTTTGATGCCGGGCACTGCTATTGTAACAAGCAATATGCCCTTGTTGGCCAAGCAATCATATCCAGCGCATGCAAAGGCTGGAAAGGCTGCCCGCTTAACGGATAGGATCGGATAGTCAGAGGCAAGCAGAAGGCCAGAATCGAACAGCTTGCCCAAGGTTTCACCCTTGAAAAAACTGGCCGCGTTTACAAATTCAGCGTCTGCTGCACCGGGTGTTGTAGTGTTGACCAGATCAGCTGACGGCCCCTCTGTACTGTAGCGATAGCCGCTGTCTTTGGCGATCTGTTTGGCGGCATCGGTGAAGGCTTCTTGCAAGATAATCACATGCGGCTGGGCTTGTCGCTCTCGCATCTTTTGGAGTCTCGCCGTGATTTTTGTGAAGGCTTCGGCGCGGCCCGATGCGAACGGCCATGGCAGACCGTGGACATTGTAGGCCATGACGGAAAGCGCGTCATTATCTGCGGCATTAGCTGGCACAGCACTTCCAAAACCGCACGAAAGCAGCAGTGCAGATAGCAGCCCAAAGCAAGAGACTATAAATTTCATGGAATGCCTTTCAGTGGGGTCTTTTCATAGAGACGTCGCGCGCGCGCATGATCCGCACGACAACCCTGCAAGTGCGGGTTTCCTAATATGCCGCCGTCTGGATTGTAGGCAGGACGATGTGGGGGCGCGTCAGCCAACCAACAAAGGCTCCGAATTTATGTTGAAATTTGATCTAGTACTCGCGGCATTGGCGATCATTGCGCGCACCGCAGCATCTGCCAATGAACAGCCGAGGTTCGCGACAAAGCTACATCTGGTACATGCGGATACAAAGGGCCACGAAAAAGTGGAATGGCGCGGAGTAGAGGCGATACCGTTAAAGCTGGCCACAGTTTCTACCCGCCCGGCATCGCCATTTGATCTTCGCCTGATGACTATCAGCAACCAGAAAGAGCGATCAACTTCAACCCTGGAATGGGCGAACGGTGCATTAAGCTTCAGCGCCCTGACCAAAAGGTCGCCGCGCCGGACGACAACTGTGATGGCATTTAACTACAACCGTTTTGCCCTGATGATGGGAAATCTGGACATCACCCAGTCCATTGGCGCGCAGGACAATCTGGCAATTGGCATGACGTTCGCGCTTGAACGCCGCCGACCCGCTTTGGTTGTTGCTGCGCACAATTACTACCGCACGCTGGACCGCAGTGCGACGCTGAGCTGGAACCAGGATGACATCGTCAAATTGAGCGGGAGCCTATTTCATACAGGACCAAACTGGGGACGTTCACAGGTTGAGCGGCTTGTCGAACGTGCTGGTGGAGCACCAAGCCAAACGCGGGGTTACGCGCTCTCGTCACAGATCAGCCCGAGCGGAAATGCCGATGCTTTTGCGTTCGGCATCGATCTGCGCAGTCAACGTGATTTTGACGTATGTCGGCACGACAGCCGCGCCGCCCTATTCTTGCGAAAGGTATTTTGACATGCACACAGCACACCATATCGCCATCATTCTCCACGATTTTACGACGGGAGGAAGTGAACGCATCGCCATCCGCCTCGCTAACCGCTGGGCTGAGTCTGGACGTCGTGTGACGCTGATTTGCGGGACCGAGCAAGGGCGCGCGCGTTCCCTCGTTGGTCCTGGTGTCGAGGTCAGGTCATGTCATCCCGAAACCACACGGAGTCTTTGGTCGCGCATGCAATTGGGGTGGCGCATGGCGCGGCTGGTGCGGTTGCTTTCCCCCGACATCGTCTTTTCACCGGGGAATTTTCATCTGATCATTCTGGCATTCCTCGCGCGGCAATCGTTTGACAACCGCCCTGTTTTTGTCAGCAAGTTGAGCAACCCGGTGCGGCGCGCGGGATTACGCAAACATCTGGAATGGCTAGCAGACGCCGCCATCCGATTTGCTGCTGCACCCGTCGATCTGCTGATTGCGATGTCACCCTCATTTGGATGCGAGGCGAAGTCCATTTTTGGCAAAAAGGCAGTTTTCGAAATTGCAGAGCCAATTCTTGGGGATGAATTTCGCCAATTTTCACGCCGTGGCAATCAAAATGGTGAGGTATTGATCCTTTGCGCCGCCCGGCTCGCCCCGCAAAAAAATATCATGATGACGATCCGTGCTTTTGCGGAGATACCGCTACACATCAATGCCCGTTTGTTGATCCTTGGAGAAGGCCCGCTGCGGCACAAGCTTGAACGAATGACGGCGCGCCTTGGCGTCGCGTCACGGGTCGATATGCCAGGCCATGTTACAGATATCGCACCATATTTGGCGCAGGCCGACCTTTATCTGATGACGTCCCACTATGAAGGCTATCCAGCCGTATTGATCGAAGCAATGGCTGCGGGTGTTCCGATTGTGACAACCAATTGCTCGAAAGCCTTAACCGAAATCCTCGTCACCCCTGACCTCGGTACCATTGTCGAAATGAGTGAACCTTGTGCCATCGCTTCGGCAATCGTCGCGCAACTCGCCAGACCTAAGCCAAACGCTGTTTCAGCATCGAATGTTACCAACCAGCACCGCATGGCTAACTCCGCAAAGGCCTATCTCGTTCTGTTTGACCGTCTGGTCGTCAACCAAAAATATGCCGTGCGCCCTGGCGGACTTGCGCCAATTGAAAATACACCAGCCCTGACGGGCGGCATGGCGCGCAAGGCGGGGTGATGGATTGACAGCAATCGCTTCGTCTGCCCATTCAAAGGTTGGCAGATCGGACATGTCGTCGGAGAAAAAGCGAACGTGGACAATTGATCGGTCGATCCCCCGCTTGTCCATGAATTCGACAATCTGATCGCGCTTTGAGGCTCCGTAACAGTTTTCGCCGTCGATTTCAGCATACAGCATGCCGTCGCGCCAAACCGATTTCGTCCCGACATGTTCAACACCCATGCGGCGGGCGAGTACTTCCAAATAGAAGCAGGGGGCGGCGCTTGCGATTATGACCCTGCGGCCATATGCTTGCTCTGAGCGGACAAACGCGAGTCCCTCAGCATAAAAATTGTCAACCATGCACCTGTCAGCAAAGCGCTCAGCTAGCCCCAAGAGCGTCATTTGGGAAATGCTTTGCCCCAGCATCAGCGCCTGCATTTTCTCTTTCAGGCCCTTTCGCGACATGAGGCGCATTTTATAAATTGCCATTAATCCGATTGTGATCGGGACAAAGGCCAGCCGCCATGGCGCGTGCTGGCGCGCCGCAAACAGTAAGAAGGGAGACCATGTCCCACGTTTCGTCAGCGTTCGGTCGAGATCGAAAATCGACAGCTGTCTGGCATTGTCATCGTGCATCGGCGCATATCCTCTGAAGAGAGACGTTGCCAAAAGAAATATTCCGCACCCAGTGCGGTTTTTTATGTGTGGCGGCGTCTTAATCCCATGCGGGTATGCTTTCTCTACAATCACGACCAAATTCATCAGGTGGCACATAGTTTATCCGTGGCGCTTGCCGTTGCAAATGCGGGTTTTGGTATTGAAGTGATCATTGCCACGACGAATGAGCGCATTGCGACCGAAGTTAATCGGTTGATGGGGCCAGATCGACCTGCGGCGATCACTCTTTTAGCGTTGACCCTCAAAACACCGACATCCCGGACGGTTGACGCGCTATTTGGTAAGCTAGCACCGACTGCGAAGTTCCTTATTTACCGCGACAATCTTGATTTCTTCGGATCGCTAGACGCACTGGTTGTGACCGAACGGACGTCATTGGTGCTCAAAACGCGTTTTGGCATGAACGCACTGAAGATGTTCCTGATCGATCACGGTGCAGGAGATCGTGCGATTGGTTTTGGCAAGACCACCGCCTTGTTTGATCACATTCTCGCAGCCGGTCCAAAAATCAGGGACAGGTTGATCAGTGATGCGGGGGTTCCACCAGAAAGCTTGACGATTACCGGCTATCCAAAATTTGATAGCGTTGGCGGAATGACCAAACCCTTCAAATTTCGGGGTAGCGACCGCCCGATCGTTCTCTATAATCCACATGTCTCACCGCATTTATCGTCATGGTACAAGCAAGGGCGCGCAGTGCTTGACTATTTTCTGTCAAGTGATCGTTACAATCTGATCTTTGCGCCGCACATCATGATGTTTGAACGCCGCATCGTTGTCACCATCGACAAGCTAAGTTTTGGCATGTCTGGGCGCCTCGATCCCAAATATGCTGCGGCCCCCAATATCCACGTTGATCTTGGGAGTGCCGCCCTGACCAACATGACCTACACTAACATTGCAGATATTTATCTCGGTGATGTGAGCAGTCAGGTCTATGAGTTTCTGAAGACGCCGCGCCCGTGCCTGTTTGTCAATACGCACGGGGTCTGTTCTGAAGGCGACAGGAATTTCGCGCATTGGCAGGCAGGTCCTGTGATTTCATCAGTGGAAGAGCTGAGTGTCGGGCTTGAGTGCTCATTATCCAGTCACGCGTCTTCATATCTTCCCATCCAGCGGTCGCTTTTCGCACATACCTTCGATTTGACCGACGAACCATCGTCGATTCGCGCTGCGCGGGCGATCTCTGTGTTGCTTGGCATTGAGAATGTCGTGGTGGAAAATGTGCATGCACTTCGCTTTGCTGCCTGATGCCGCACCGCACGAACGCGGGACAGCTAGACGCATATTCGAAAATCTGGGTCTGCTGCTTGGCGGCAAACTAGCAGCAGGTCTGATCAGCCTGATCTACATGGTTGTCGCAGCACGTGTTCTTGGTCCTGATCACTACGGCGTGCTCGTGCTCGTCAATTATTTTGCTATGCTTGTTGGCGGAATCATAGCATTTCCAGGCTGGCATGCCATCGTTCGCTACGGTGTTGGCCCTGCTGAAAATGACCATGCTAAGCTTATCCGCCTATTGCGTTTTACGGGTGCTATCGAGCTATTGGGCGGCGTTACAGCCGTGCTAGCCGCAGCCATTCTCGCGCCCCTGCTTGGACCAAGGCTGGGCTGGTCAGCAGAGGCGCAAGCGCTTGCCATCCCATACAGCTTTGCCGTGCTTGCCACCGTGCGCGCGACCCCAGGGGGGTATCTGCAAATTCTTCGCCGGTTCGATCTGCTCGGCATCCACAATGTTGTGACGCCTGTCATGCGATTGATTGGAACTCTGGTCGTGGTTCTGTTTGGATTGGGACTTACCGGATTTCTCGTCGCTTGGTTGATCGCAGCCCTTGTTGAAAGTGCATCGCTATGGATAGCAGCCATCTACCTAGCGCGGCGCCATATGCTCGATGAACCACTACTCGGCGCTATAGGCGATGTCAGACATGAACATGATGGCTTAGGCAGATTCATGGTGATCGCCAATACCGACATCATGTTGAGCGATCTGGCCGGACGCCTCACGCCGCTAATTGTGGGCTGGGCATTGGGTCCGGCGGCAGCGGGTCTCTATTCGATTGCTCATCGAGCGACAATCGTCATTTCTCAGCCCGCTCAGATATTGGGTCAGGCCGCCTACGCAGAACTCGCGCGGCTCGTCGCACGTGGCTGGACTTGTAACGGTTTTGTGCCGGTCACCTATCTCATTATGCTACCTTGGCCTCGAATGCGAGCGGGCTGATGCCGCCCAGATATGAATGGCGTCTG
>JBEBKH010000069.1:0-12316 GCA_040079575.1 Chakrabartia sp.
GTTCCAATATAATCTCGCGGCGTTCTGGCGCTTGGAAAAGGACACCAATTCAGGCCTGAATTCGGTGGTGCAGCGCCCGCGCGATGATCTGGTCTTTGTGGCCAATCTCTACCGCCAGGATTTGCCACTGCCCGGCCTTACCAGCCAGATTACGGCGGTTTATAATATGAACCGCGAAGGCAATAATGTTGAAATAGATGATAACGGATTTCCCGTGCGCCCTGCCCTTTTGGGTGATCTGCGCGGGCGCAATTATGATGTCGTCTATTTGGGATATAATGCCGACGGGCGGATCGGACGGGTCAATGTCACCGCTTCGGCCTATGCGGCCCTTGGCGAAGACCGGAACAATTTCTTCACCAGCCGTCCTGCCCAAGTCCGCGCATTTTTTGGGGCAGCCGAACTCAGCTATGATGTCGATTGGATGCGGTTCCGCCTGTCGGGCCTTTATGCCACCGGCGACAGCGACCCTTATGACAACCGCGAAACCGGGTATGACGCAATTTTTGAAAATCCGATTTTTGCCGGAGCGGACACCAGTTACTGGATCCGTCAGACAATCCCCTTTGCGGGCGGCGGGCGCGCAATTGGTGTAAACGGGCGCAACGGTATCCTCAATTCTTTGCGGTCCTCCAAAGAACAGGGGCAATCCAATTTCAACAATCCTGGCACCATCCTGATCGGTGCAGGCGCGGATTTTGATGTGCTGCCCAGCTTGCGGCTGTCAACCAACGCCAACCATTTGTGGTTTGAAAACACCGCGACACTGCAGGCGCTGCGCGTTGAAGGCAGCATCCCCAAGGATATTGGCTGGGATCTTTCCGTCGCAGCGATTTGGCGGCCTAAAGCAACACAGAATATCGTTTTTCGTCTGTCTGCGGCAGCACTTTTGCCGGGTCAGGGCTTCAAAGACCTGTTCACCAATGAACCCCGCCACGGGGTCTATTCATCGATCCTCGCCAATGCGATTGTGACCTTCTGATGCGCCGCTTCATCGCCCTTTTCATCGCTTTGTTCATTGCGGCACTGCCGCTGGGTGTCACCTATGCCAGCGACGCGGAAAAGCCGGTCAAGCGCCTTTACCGTTTCACCCCGCCTGCACCAAAGACGCAGAGCATTGCCGACGTTCAGGCGAAATCATCGGGCTGCTATTCCTGCCATACCAAAACGGATGAGCCCAGCATGCATGAAACGCCTGCGGTGCAATTGGGCTGTGTCGATTGCCACGGCGGCGATGCCAGCGTGATCGGCAATTCAGAATTGGCCCATGATGACCGCGCCTATGTCGCGGCGCGTGATAAAGCGCATGTCCTGCCTAAATATCCCAAAAGCTGGCATTTCCCATCCTCCGCCAATCCGCAGCGCAGTTACACTTTGCTTAACAAGGAATCGCCAGAATTCATCCGTTTTATGAACCCCAGCGATTACCGCATTGTCCGCGATGCGTGCGGGGCGTGCCACCTTGAAACCATCGAAGCTGGCGAACGATCCATCATGGCTTCAGGCGCGATGTTATGGGGCGGCGCCGCCTATAACAACGGCATCCTGCCGTTCAAAAATTATGCATTGGGGGAAGCCTATACCCGCCACGGTGAACCTGCGAAAATCATGTCCCCGGGGTCGCCGCCGGGCACAGTCACCGATGCTGAAAAGAAACGCGGGGCACTGGCGGCGCTGTATCCGCTGCCCAATTGGACGGTGATTCCGCCGGGTGACATTTTCCGGGTGTTTGAACGCGGCGGACGCAATGTCAGCACCCAATTCGCCGAAGTCGGTCTGCCCAACCCCAGCGGCAGCATTCAAAGGCTGGAAGAACCCGGCCGCCCGGATTTGAAACAATCCAATCGCGGCCCCGGCACTGGTCTGCGCGTCGCCATCCCTGCGCTCAATATTCACAAAACGCGCCTCAACGATCCGCTCATGTGGTTCATGGGGACCAATGATCAGCCCGGCGATTATCGCCATTCGGGATGTTCGGCGTGCCACGTTATCTACGCCAATGACCGTGAACCGCGCCACAGCCTGACCTATGCCCAATTCGGGCGCGACGGTCAGACGCAAACGGTTGACCCGACAATCGCGAACAAGCGTGAAGCGGGCCATAAAGACGATCATGATAAAGGCCACGGCGCGGTTAAAGAACCCGGTGAAAAAGAACGCGGTCACCCGCTGCGCCATGCCTTCACCCGCGCGATCCCGACCGCGCAGTGCATGAGCTGCCATATGCATCAGCCCAATATCTTCCTCAATTCCTATCTCGGCTATACGATGTATGATTATGAGGCTGACGCCCCGCATATGTGGCCAGAGGCGCAAAAATATCCAACCGCCAAAGAAGCGCGTGACATATTAGACCGCAACCCTGAAGGCGCTGCCACACGCGGCAAATGGGGCGACGCGGACTTTATGCGCAACGTTTATGACCTTAATCCAAAGCTGAAAGACACGCAGTTCGCCGATTACCACGGGCACGGATGGAATTTTCGCGGCGTGTTCAAACGTGACCGCGATGGCAATTTGCTTGATGAAAATGGCAAAATTGTCGCCAATGACGACCCTGAAAAATGGCGTAAAAAGGATGAAGGGAAATTTGTTCAGCCCGGCACAAATCCCGGCAAGACCGTCCATATGATGGACATTCATGCCGAAAAAGGCCTGCAATGCGCCGACTGCCATTTTGCACAGGACAGCCACGGCAACGGCCTGATCTATACCGAGGTCGCCAATGCGGTTGAGATCGGTTGCAAGGATTGCCACGGCACGCCCGATGCCTATCCAACCCTGCTGACCTCTGGCCCTGCGGCACGCCCTGAAGGCAGTAATTTGCTGCTTCTGCGCAATCCAGACGGACGCAGACGTTTTGAATGGTATTTTGAAGCCGATGGCAGCCGCAAACTGATCCAGCGTTCCATCGTTGATCCAAAATTGGAATGGGAGGTCAGCCTCGTCAAGGACAGCGTGACCGCCGCCAACCCGCATTTCAATGCCCGCGCCGCACGTGCCAAGCTGATGTCAAAAAGCGGGGCGGAGGACGGCAGTTTCACATTTGGTGAAGGCGTCGCCAAATCAGACCGCGCGCATAGCGACGACAATATGACCTGTTTCACCTGCCATCTGTCTTGGACAACAAGTTGTGGCGGATGCCATCTCCCGATTGAAGCCAATTGGAAAACCAAAACCCACCATTATGAAGGTGAAGAAACCCGCAATTTCGCAACCTATAATCCTCAGGTCGCGCGCGATGATATGTTCCAGCTTGGCCGTCATCAAACCACCAAAGGCAACATAATCGCGCCGGTGCGTTCCACGTCCGCACTCGTTCTGTCGTCCACCAACGTCAACCGTGAACGCATTTACATCCAGCAACCACCGATCAGCGCGATTGGATTTTCATCCCAAGCCTTTGCCCCGCATTTCCCGCATACGGTGCGTAAAACCGAAACCAAAACCTGCACCGATTGCCATTTGTCGGCAGACAATGACAATAATGCGATCATGGCGCAGCTGCTTCTGCTCGGCACCAACTATGTCAATTTTGCAGGCATGAATGCGTGGACCGGTCTTGCGGGCGGATTTGAAGCTGTCCGTGTCACCGAATGGGATGAACCCCAGGCGGTCATCGGATCATATCTACAAAAATATGCCTATCCCGATTATTATAAGATGCACGTCGATCAAAATGGGCGTGAACTTAAAAACTGGGTGCGCGGAAAACTGTTCGACAAAAAAGCATCGGGAGAAACACACCCGATTGAAGAATTTAGGAACATCGTCCAAGGCACCAAGGATCAGGTCGGATGCCTGCAATTGCGCGGCGAATATATGTTTGTGGCAGAGGGCATGGGCGGATTCCGCGCCTATGATGTTGCGTCGATCGCCAACAAAGGATTTTCTGAACGCATCGTGACAGCGCCTTTCTCCAAATTGGGGCAAGGCACGCGCGTGCAAACTTCGAACGCGACCTGCATGGCCATTGCCACCAATCAACCGGTCAACCCGCTGCGCAATACGCAGGCAATGCGCGACATGAATGAAGAACAGCCGTTCCATCCCATCTATAATTATGCGGTCGTCACGGACAGTATCGAAGGTCTGATCCTTGTTGATATTACGACATTGGCCGACGGGGAGTTTCGCAACAACTTCCTCAAACGCGGCGTGACATGGAATGAGAATGATGTGCTGAAAGGTGCGCGCCACATCACGCTCGCTGGGCATTATGCGTTTGTGACAGCGGACGCCGGGTTGGTTGTGATTGATCTGAATGATCCGCTCCATCCCAAACTCGCCGCTGTGCGCGCACTGACCGACGCGCGCGCGACCGCGCTCCAGTTCCGTTATCTTTGGGTGACCGACGCAGAAGGCGTGAAACTGTTCGATGTTACAACGCTGGCCAATCCGGTTGCGGTGCCGTCTGGCACAGTTCGCCTTGCCAATGCACGCAAACTCTACGTCGCGCGCACCTATGCTTATGTCGCCGCGAAACAAGATGGATTAATCATATTGAATGTAAAAAATCCGGCAGAACCAGTTGTTTATAAACAGGAAAATTTTGGCGGGGCAATGAATGATGTTGAGGATGTTATGGTCGCGTCGACCAATGCATCGCTGTTTGCTTATATCGCCGATGGTCGCAACGGGTTGAAGGTTGTGCAACTGACATCGCCGTCAAGCCAGCCCAACTTCTATGGATTTTCCCCTGCTCCCATGCCCGAACTTATCGCATGGGCCAAAACCCCCAGCGCGGCTTTGTCGCTCTCCAAGGGCCTTGACCGTGACCGCGCGGTTGATGAAACCGGCGGGCAAATTGCGGTGTTCGGGCGTTTGGGGTCGCGCCCCTTCACCCGCGCGGAAATGGAACGACTGTTCCTCAACAGTCGCGGCGTGCCGTTTAAGGTCAGTGATGAACCCGATATGCGCGATTGGCGCGCACCCATGTTGCGCGGGGAATAGTTTTAGCTGGGACGTTCAGCGAGCAAACTTCGCACCAACGGTTGAAGTGCTGCATCATATTTCGCCAGCATGACATGTTCGTCCGCATTGTCGAAATGGGTGATGAGTTCGCGACCGTTCCACCAATGCAGCGCAAATGCGGGCGGTTCGGCGATAATCATTGCGCGATTATCGGGAACATTGGGATCAATCGGGGACAGATCAAGCGCAACCTGCGGCGCGGTTGACGCACAAATCGCAATCGCGGTCCCGCGCCACGGCGCAACGATTGGCCGGTGGAGATGACCGCAAATCACGCCCTTGATTTGGGAATGACCCGCAATCGCATCCGCAAAACATTCCACCCAAGGTTCATCGGGATGGGTGTTCATCCATTCAATTCCGACCTCAATCGGCGGGTGATGCATCACAATCACTGTCGGCGTGTCAGGATGCTGGGCCAGTTCGCGTTTCAACCACGCCGCCCGCACTTCACAAAATGCGCCGCCGTGCCGCCCCTCTTCCAACGTGTCGAGAAACACCAGACGGAGCCTGTCAACTTGCAACGCATATTGAACGAAGCCGTCCGCCGTCGGCACATCAGCGAATTGAGCGCGGAAATTGGCGCGATCATCGTGATTTCCCAAACACATATGCACCGGAAATTTACACGCGCTCAGCGCATGGGCGAGACGGCGGTAACTATCGCTATCACCGCGATCAACCAGATCACCGGTCGCGAGAAGCAGGTCCGGCCGATTGGGGCCCTCATGCAAATGACGCAGAACTTGATCAAGACGCTTGCGGTTGAACTCCGCCGGATTGTCCGGATCAAAGCCCAAGTGGAGATCAGTGATCTGAGCGATCAGCACGGATTTTCCCGACATTTCAGCCAATATTTCAAGGTGCGAGCCCTTTTTTCTGCGTCACCGCGACTCGGTTACGCGGAACCCATGGTGCATCATCATCTGCGTGGTAACTGTGACAAACAGCACAGGCAGACGGCACATCAGCGCGCGACGCTTCCCCGCCGTGGCACGTCCTACAATTGGCAATGCCGGGAATCAGCAGGTCATTCGCCTTGGTTGATATGTTCGCTACGTGGCAACTTTGACACTTTTCAGTTTTATGTGCCTCGTGTGTAAACCACCCCTTTTGGAAATAGCGCGATGTCTGATGTACAGGCATCACCCGCCAATCATCCGACCCCGGTGGCGGTGCTGTGACTGTGTGACAATCATAACAAGCCCCGCCTTTTGAAAACACCGCTCGGATCGCGCTATCGGCGCGGCCGTAATTAACCCCGCCGCCGCCAAAGCTCGCAAAATAGGGGCGTCCTTGCGCATAATCACCCGGACGCCGCCGCGCCTGTCCGCCCAGATTAACCCCGCCGTAAGGTCCGCCACTGCGGTAATAGGCCCGCAGATCAGCAACCACCTGTTTGGGATCGCCGTGGCGCAGCGTCCGCACCGTATCGCCAATCGTCTCGAAAGCAAGACTGTGGCACATCGCACAGTCCTTCTCCATATCAACGGGTTGAAACCGCACACCGTCTGGGGTTTTAGTGTGGCAATCCTTGCATGCGAGCGCATTACCAAAACCAAAATCGCCACGCATCGTTTGCGCCATCCGAGCGACACCATTGCTGCGCGACAGGTGGATGTTATGTGGGAATTTAAGGCCGCTCTCTTCAACTGGTTTCTTATCAAGAGAAATGCGTTCTATTCTGGGTTGCGCACCGGGTTGCGTTACGACAGACGCACGGAATTGTGGGTGAGCCTTTCCGAAATCACCAGCGTCAGCGATTTTCGTATCGCCCAATCTTTTGCTCAAATCGCTGTGGCAATTGGAACAGAATTGCTGCGCCGTCGGCTGCATTGGCCCAGCGCCTTCATGCTCCGTATGGCAGTCAACACAGCGCCCCTCTGGCCGGTTGAAGGACCGCGCGACGCTGGCCAATATCGCCCCGCCTACTCCGTGCGGGCCCTTCGCAAATGCTAGACGTTTGGGGTCAGCATGGTCATGCGTGTCCTTGTGACAGGTCACGCATGCCGTATCGGTCACCGCGACAAAGGCTTCCGTATGACAAGCCTGACAATCACCTTTTAGGCCCTGATGCGCCGATGAGAGTGGACCGCTAGACCAACTCGCATCACCGTGGACCGAAGCGGGGCGTATTTTCACATTTTGATAAGCAAAATACGACGTGATCGGCCATACCAGAAACGCCGCAATCACAAGACCAATGAACGCCCAAGCACTTACCCGCCGTCCGGGTATCAAGCCCTTAAGCGTGAACAATCCGATTTCTTCCTTGTCCCCGCTCGCATCGGACAATGCCTCAACCCGCTCAGCGGAGATGGTCACGGCTCCCGCCTCACGCGTGACCTTCAGTCGGTGGCTACCGAAACGCAGTTCCGCGCCAATGTCAGGTTTGATGAGCGCACGTTGAGTGGTTTGACCATCAACGGCAAAGCCCAATCCCGCTAAGGATTTAACCAGCACATCGCCGTTGTCTTGCACTGTAACGCTGGCATGGCGCAGCTCAACCGCGAGGTCGGCAAGGTGAATGTCGCAATCCGCCGCCCGCCCAATCACGATCATGGTCGCATCAACCGTTGACGATCGGACAATTTCTCGCCCGTCGGCGGTGCGCGAAATTTGGCTAAGGCGGAAGGTCATATCGACATCACCAGTAGAAAAAGACGCTGATGATATGCGCGGATAGCGCTGCGATCAGTGCGAATGTCATGGGGACATGAACATAAAGCCAAACCTCCAGCATCGCCTTGAGTTGCAAATGGCGGCGTGTGCGCGCGAGAATGGCCTGTTTGCGTTCGAGCAGGGCGTCGATCTTCTCTAGCGGATCATCGCCGATTTTCGGACGGTTTGCCGTCTCTGAACGAATACCCGTCTGTGCAAAGCGGGTGGCACAATCGGGGTAGCGGTTGCTCAAGCGCCGCAAGAGACCGCCACCAAACGGATCTTGATCTAGGGCCGCACGAACGAGTGCAGCATGATGTTGCGAAAGTGGCTGTGCCGCGTCATGCAATTGCCGATCAATTGACCGCAACGTCGCCAGCATCTGTGCCTCAGTCGTCTGGTCGCGGTTCGCGCTCATCGCCCTGGGCAGTGTCACATAAGCGGAAATTCCCCAGATACCAGACAGGATCACCAGCATCATCAGCACATAGGCCAAAGTGTGGACATTCCACCCCAGCTGGAAACCAGTGTGCAGTGTCGCCACCACCACGAGGCTGAGGCCGAGATAAACATGCGCAGACGTCCACGCCTTAAGCGACCAACGCCCGCGCGTCATCGCACGCTTTCGCACACCTAACATCGTCAACCACAAGATCAGCAACGCGCCGATAGTGCCTAACGTATAGCCATACCAACTGCCGCCATTGTGGCGCGGTGCCACGTCGATGAGAAGGTAGGACAGGATCGCAATCCCTGAAATAACAGCGGCAACTTTGAGCCATTGATAACGATTGTGGCGCAAAAATCCCTCATGTGAGCCGTCACTGCGAATGCGTTCGGTTTGAACCGCTCGGGTAGACCGCACCGCCATCAGACCTGGTCCGTTTCAAGTCGTGCGACGCTCAACAATTGTTCGGGCGCAACACGGATCGCAGCGCCTGTTGGGCACGCCCGCACACAGGCAGGGCCGCCCTCAATCCCAGAACACATATCGCATTTGATTGCCTTTTTAGCTTTTTCAACCGACGGGTCAGCATTCTTATACGACCATGATTTGCTCGGCTCACCAGGCCCTGGGCCCATACCAAACAGCATCCAACTGAGCAGCCCTGGTTTCTTGGGCGGAGTCGCCTCCATTCGGATCACACCGTAGGGGCAGTTGCGTTGACAATTTCCGCAACCAATGCAGGTGTCGTCAATAAAAACTTCACCGTCTGGACCACGGTGGATCGCATTGGGCGGGCAATCGGCCATGCAATGCGGATGTTCACAGTGGCGGCAGGATGTTGGAACGTGGAGATGTGCATAGGTGCGCCCAGCCTCTCTGTCCAAACGAGACAGGCCGTCATGGCTATCCGCGCAGGCCTTTTCACAATTGTCACAGCCAACACAGAGATTTTCATCGATCAACAGAACGTCTGTCGCTTCGCCAATCCCGTTTTCAACAAGGAAGTTCGCGACGTTGGAATACATATCGACAGCACTTGAAAAACTGTCTTTTTTTGCTTCAATAAAAGCATTCACATCCTGCCGCGCCGCCATATCGGTCTTGGCTTTTTCAAGCAGCTTAGGTTTTTTGTCGAGTAGCGCCTTAAACGTGGGCCCGTCCAATTTGATGACTTCAGATTTAACGGCAGCGCGCACGGTCGCGGTGCGCCTGCCACCCGCGATCAACGCCATTTCGCCCACATAAGATCCAGCAGGCAGGTAAGATAGGAAAACCGGTTTCCCGCCAACCTTCATTTCAACGACCATCGACCCAGAGCGAATGACGTAAATGTCATTGCCCTCTTCACCTTCGGTGATCACGGCCTTGCCAGCACTGATCGTCTGAATTTCAGCGGTATCGAGCACCTCGACCAAATCTTCCGACACCAGCCCTGACCCGAACATTTGCAGCAATTGCCGCTCGGTTGAGATGCGCTCAATCGCGCGCTTGGCGGCAGGGACAGAGCTTTGAAGTTTCAACGCCGCTGAACGCGAAATTTCGACGCAGATTGAGGGTTCCCCTGCCCGAATCGTGGCGCCGCGCCGTCGCCCTGAAATCAGGCCAACTTCACCAAAGATTGACCCCGCACCAATTGGCACGGTTCGCGACGAATCGTCAGCATCAATTTCAACCACGACCGACCCACTCGCGATGGAAAACAGCGACGATCCCGGTGCGTTACGTTCAAAGATCACCTCATCTTTGCGATACGCCCGCGCGGTCGAATCAAGCATGAATTCGCGCATTTGCAATGGCGTCATCGCATTCAATATCGCGATATTTGACCGAAGGAATTCCAGCCATTCATCAACTGATTTTTTGCCGGGCAGGTCTTTGAATTTACCCTCCAAAATTGGCTCATCAGCAGGTTTGAGCGCTGTATTACCGTTGATAAATTCAACGACATCATGCCCTTGGTTCATACAATGTTTGATCAGCGGATAGCCCGCAAGCGCACCGATCACAAAGATACCGGGCTTGGTCGATTCAAATGTCGGCGATAATTGTGGAAAGGCCACGCGGTCCTCACTGGTGAAGGCAACGCCGCAGCTTTCAATGAATTTTCGCGGTGGAGCCGAGCCCATCCGCGCGATGATCCGGTCACACCGCACCCGCACTTCACCGTCCGGCGTATCATAGGTGATAAAACCGGGCTCCACCAAGGTTGGCGTCGTTCCAGTTAAAACGATCATCCGTCCCAAATCACGCGCCGCGCTCAGCGCCTTAACATTGGCGTCCTTCGCGGTGGTGAACTCTGCATTGCGATTGACGATCGTAACAGTGTTGCGTTGTTCGGGATCGGCGGCAAGACCAAGCGCATTTTCAATTCCCGCATCGCCTGCACCAACCACCGAAATATGTTCATCAATATATTCACCGGGATCATCCAAGCTATACTGAATATGCGGCAAATGTCCGCCATCACAGCGCATCAAGTTCGGGTTGCCCTGTGTCCCGATTGCAAAAATGACATACTCCGCAGATACGCTAGTGCCATCGGTCATTTCCAGCGCAAACGCGCCTTTCTCGCCCGTTATAGCCTTTACCTCAGAATTTAGGCGGACATTGACCTTATTGCCCTCAGTCTGGATATTCCAAGTTTCGAGAATGGCCTCTCGCTTGCCCGCCCCGAAATCAATGTCTGATCGCAGCACAAGCTGGCTGGGCGTCGCCATCACATGCTTGCCCTTTTGGTATTTATAGATTGTATCAGACAGATGATCGGTTTTTTCGAGCAAGATGTGCGACAAGCCCAGTCCCGCTGCGCGCGATGCCGCACTCAGACCTGCTGGTCCCGATCCGACAATCGCTATGCGATAGCCCTGCGTCACCCAAACCCCCTCAACAAACCCTAGTATGGCTATGCTTCGTTACATCTTATCATCTCTTCCACAATGCGCTAGATCACACTCAACGAAATTGAGGGCTTTTTTGTGACTTCTATACCCAACGGATCGCGATCTTCGCGCGTCATCCTTCTCCTTGCCGGCCTTATCGCGCTCATTGCGATTGGCGTAGCCATAGCCCGTATGTATAAAACGGATGCCAAAGCCCCCCCTGCGGCGCAGAATTCTGCCAACGCTCTGACCCAGCTTGAGAGCCGCGTAAAACAAAATCCTGATGATGTTGAAGGATGGCAATTACTCGGATGGTCCTATTTTGAAATGACCCGCTACAGTGAAGCGGCGGCGGCTTATCGTAAAGCAACTCAGCTTGCCCCTGACCGCGCAGTTTATTGGTCTTCTTTGGGTGAAGCGCTCGTCATGGCGAGTGAGCGTGACCCCATGCCGCCAGAAGCGGCTTCGGCATTTCAGAATGCGGTAACGAAGGATCCAAAAGACGCCCGTGGACGTTATTTCATGGCTGTCCGCAAAGATCTGTCCGGCGATCATCAGGGCGCAATCACCGATTGGTTGGCGCTGTTAAAAGACACACCGTCGGGTGCACCGTGGGAAGCAGATTTGAAACGGACCATTCAACAGGTCGGTCAAATCAATAAAATTTCGGTTACACAGGCCCTTGATGATACCAAGGCCGCACAACCCGCCCAGCCCCGTCCGGTTGCAACCGCCGCCATTCCCGGCCCCAATCGTGCGCAAATGATGGACGCCGCAAAATTGCCAGCGGGTCAACAAGAAGAGATGGTCCGCGGGATGGTTGATGGTTTGGAAACAAAATTGCGGGCCAATCCAAGCAACGTCAATGGATGGATCATGCTGATCCGTAGCCGGATGACCTTGGGTGAAAAAGCGAAAGCATCCGATGCCTTGCGAAAAGCCATTGCTGCAAATCCAGATCAAGCGGCTAAAATTAAATCTGAGGCTGCCTTGCTTGGCGTTTTGACCATGCAGTAAAACATATAAAGCTGGGCTGGCAAGTTGCCTTGCCAGCCCAGTGTGGTTCGCAGGAGGAACCTAGTATGGGAGCGGGTGGAGAGGGACGCCCGCTCCCAAGCTCGTTAAAGGTTATAGGCCCGTTCGCCGTGGCTGGAGAGATCCAACCCTTCACGTTCGGCATCCGCATCAGGACGCAGGCCCATTGTTTTATCGATGATGAAGAACAGCGCTGCTGAACCAAGACCGGACCAGAGCAAGGTCAAAGCAACAGCCTTGGCCTGCGTGATGAACTGGCCACCCATATCATAAGTGCCAACAACGGCTGGCATGACGGTATAGTCAAAGAAGCCCTGTC
>JBEBKH010000070.1:0-12300 GCA_040079575.1 Chakrabartia sp.
AGGAATCCCCCTCCCCTTCTGGGTAGGGGTTAGGGGGGGGGAGTGTGCAACGCTCCGCACTCGACGTTACATGCCCCACCCCAACCCAGTTGGCCTCTCGGTCTCGTCTGGGGGACGAGACTGGCCAACTCCTAAAGGGGCGGGGCTTATTAGAGCGCCATTACCCCGGCGATGTGCTCATTTCCGGTTTTGACATTTTGTTTTTCTGGGATGCCCGCATGATCATGCAGGGGTTGCATTTTATGCAACAAAGAGTCCCGTTCAAGACGCTTTATCTCCACGGGCTGGTCCGCGCGGCGGATGGCTCCAAAATGTCGAAATCAAAGGGCAATAGTGTCGATCCGCTCGGCCTGATTGACCAATATGGCGCGGACGCGCTGCGCTTCACTTTGACCGCGATGGAAAGCCAGGGCCGCGACATCAAACTCGATGAAAAACGCGTCGAGGGATACCGCAATTTCGCGACCAAGCTTTGGAACGCCGCGCGCTTTGCCCAAGCCAATGGCATCGTCGCCAGTACATCGCTCGCCGCGCCCAACGCCACCCTCGCGGTCAACCGCTGGATTATTGGGGAGGTTGTTGAAACCCTCGCCAAGCTTGACAAGGCAATCGCCGACCTGCGTTTCGACGCGATGGCAGACACAATTTATCACTTCGCCTGGGGCACGTTTTGCGATTGGTATTTGGAGCTGATCAAACCTGTCCTCAACCCCACCGTTCGGGCTGAGCCAGTCGAAGCCCTCCCTGTTTCAGAAGAGAAGGGAGCCCTTCGACAGGCTCAGGGTGAACGGAGTGCGGTGCAGACAGAGACACTTCATGTCGCGGGCTGGGTATTCGACCAGATTTTGGTCATGCTCCACCCGTTCATGCCGTTCATCACCGAAGAACTTTGGAGTGCGATGGGCGCACGGAAATACGACCTGATCCACGCGCAATGGCCCGCGCCGGGCGCTTTGGCTGATAGCGAAGCTAAGGCGGATATTGACTGGTTGATTGCACTGGTTAGCGCGGTTCGGGCGGCAAAAAATGAACTTGGCATTGCGCCGGGTGCAAAGCTGAATGCCTATGTTCGAGACGCGGCCCCGACAACGCTTGACCGCCTATCACGCCAGCAAGGGAGCGTTGCCCGTTTGGCACGGCTTGAGTCCGTGTCGACCGATGTTGCACCAGAGGGGAACGCAATTCAGCTCGTCATTGATGAAGCTACGTTCACCCTACCACTTGCAGGGGTGATCGATTCAGACGCCGAACGAACCCGCCTGACCAATGCACTGGCCGCGATCACCAAAGACCGCGATGCGCTTTCAGGGCGCCTCAGCAATCCAAGCTTTGTCGAACGTGCCAAACCCGAAGCGGTTGAAAAAGCACGGGCTGATCACGCCGAAAAGGCGGCGGAGGCAGAACGGTTGGAGGCAGCATTGGCGCGGTTGGGGTAGGCCCGCTAACCCCGCAACCGCCGGATCACCCGGTACGCCAGTGATTTCGCCTTATTCTGTTCGGGATAGCGGGCCGGACTGGCGGGTGTCATTCCGCGGTTGCGCAGCAGGTTGTTGAACGCGCGCGCATCCGCCTCGGCATAGCTCCAGTCGGACCGCCATGTCACCGACAGCGATACTGACGGCCCCTGCGTCACCTTGACCCAGTGCGGCGCCTTGACCGGCACAAGCAGCGCGTCACCGGGGGTCAGCGATACAGGATCTCCCTTGGACGCAAATTCATCCGCCCACACAAGGTTGCGGTGATGTTCGCCCAGATGGAATTTTTCATGCGCGACGGGGGAGACAATGGTTTCGTCGGTTTGCGGGAAAATGGTGAAGACCTTGCTGCCCCTGATCTGGAGCAGGATATTATGTTCAGGGTCGAAATGAAACGGCGTGACCGCGTTGGTTGCCGACACAAAGATAAAGCCCTGAAGCGTCAACATTTCTCCGGTGCGCGGGACAACGCAGGCGCGCAGTTCCGCCAATGTTTCATCAAGCAAGGCCTTGTACAACGGATCATTTTCAATGAATTTGAGGACCATCCATGATCCATTTTCTTCGATGGAACGGATGGTGTCAGCAATCGACAATGTGGGCGATGGCACATCTTCGGCAGCGATGCCGATGGGGAGCTTGCCGTGATTATATTCGACGTCGGCAGGGTCCAACCGCGCGGCAAGTTCGACTAAAGCGGGCAGTGAGAGCAAGGGATGATCGCACAATCCGTGCCGCAACCTCACCGGCGTTTCGGGGTAGGCCGCGTCAAACTGAGCAATAGTTTCTTTTGAAAAGCAGCTGTGTGTCATCGTGTCATGTCCGTATCTTGCGCAGCCAAGCAGAGGCAATTTCAGCCGTGCGGCATGCATGATAAGTGAATGCGCGCCGCGTGCCTGACAGCGGTATGCTGATCTGGATAATGCTGCGGCGTTCGGCCCAAAAACTGTTGATCATCGAATGATCGGCGACGGCGCAACTGTCCATCCACGCGATCACGGGGTCATTGAGCACACGGGGCAGGTTTTCCAGTTCGATCAGAACGCCGGGGGAATAGCGCGCCAGATTTTCATCATAGGCGATTTTGAACGACCAGCTGCCCGGCGGGGTGCGAAAATTGATCAGCATCGCAATCGGGCGTCCGTCCAGTGTGATCCGCTGAAAATCGAGCGCGCCTGCGGCAAACGCGCCTGCCATCATTTCTTTGAAAAATGCGGTGGTTTGGGGTGTGTTGCCAAGCGCAGCGCCGTGTTCACCCTTCCATCCAGCAGATTCGAGGGTAAGAAAATCATCGCACCACGTTGGCAGCGCGCCTTCTGTCTCCAGCACGTTAAATTCAACCACGCCAAGATCGCGCAGCCGATTCGCCAGTCTGCGCAATTCTTTGCGTTTCTTGCCGCGCACATGCGTGTCGAGATAGGTGTCTGGGGTGAGCGTACTGGACAAGGCTGCGCGGTCGTGGCGGTGCACAATCGGGCTGGGCCGCTTTAGGGTTGCGGCGGCGGTGATCAGCCCCTGATGCACGGGGCCGTCTTCCAACAGGCCCGACACAGTGAACAGGCCTGCGGCCCAATCGCTGTCATCGAGCAGCGCGATGATGGCCATCCAAAACGCGGTTTCATAACCTGCCTTGACCAAGGGCGTGCCCATAAAGCACTGATAATGGGTCCAATTGCTGACATGGCGCACGGACATGCGACCGTAACGCGTATAAAGGGTCAGGGGCATGATCCCGATCAATGCGCCGTCATCACTGCGCACGTCTGCCAAGCGCACGTCGCGGTCGCCGCGCAAATGGGACAGGGCCGGGCAGATGAACCAAGGTTCACCAAAGGCGTTGGGTTCGCTGGCATCACACGCTAAATCTTGCCATTCAGCGGTCAAAGTCTCCACCACGCCTGCCGCGATTGTCGCGCGTGCGACGGCGTTTGGGGAAGGGACGGAAACCATAAGCATCAAAAGACCATCGCATTTAAGGGCTAAAATGCACTTAACGCTGTTTGATGAGGGGGTCCATTTCCATCGTTTCACGTTTCCCCCTGTTGGTGTAGGGCGGGGATATGACACACACACATTTCCCCGCCTTGCGCCTGCGCCGCACCCGTTCCGCCCCGTGGAGCCGTGCGCTGCACCGCGAAAATATCCTGACCGCTGCGGATTTGATCTGGCCCTTGTTCGTGACATCGGGCGCGGGTGTGGAGGAACCCATTGCCTCGCTCCCCGGTGTCTCACGTTGGTCGGTGGATTTGATTGTGGAACGTGCGAAAGAAGCCCGCGACCTGGGCATAATGTGTGTGGCTTTGTTCCCCAATACACCGCGAGAATTGAGGACCGATGATGGGCGAGAGGCGCTTAATCCAGACAATCTCATGTGCCGTGCGATCCGCGCGATCAAGGCCGCTGTCCCTGAAATCGGTGTGCTGACGGACGTTGCACTCGATCCCTACACCGCGCACGGGCACGATGGTTTGGTGGATGACAGCGGCTATGTACTGAATGACCCCACGTCGGCGGTTCTGGTTGAACAGGCGCTCAATCAGGCGCGGGCAGGCGCGGATATTATTGCCCCCAGTGACATGATGGATGGCCGCATTGGCGCGATCCGCGCGGCGCTAGAGGCCGAAGATTTCGTCAACGTCCAGATTATGTCCTATGCCGCCAAATATGCCAGTGCCTTTTACGGGCCATTCCGCGATGCGGTCGGCTCTGGCGGGCTGCTGAAGGGGGACAAGAAAACATATCAGATGGATTCGGCGAACAGTGAAGAGGCGCTGCGCGAAGTCGCGATGGATATTGCCGAAGGGGCCGACAGTGTGATGGTCAAACCGGGTTTGCCCTATCTCGACATCGTCCGCCGCGTGAAGGACCGGTTCGAAGTCCCTGTGTTCGCATATCAAGTTTCTGGTGAATATGCGATGATTGAAGCGGCGGCGGCGGCCGGGGCGGGGGACCGCGATGCGTTGGTGATGGAAACACTGCTGGCCTTCAAGCGCGCGGGCTGTTCAGGTGTGCTCACCTATCACGCCGCACACGCTGCGAGGTTGCTCCGTGGGTGAATTTACGATTGAAACCGATCGACTGATCCTGCGAGATTGGCGCACTTCGGATGCAGAACCTTTTCACGACATGTCAAACGACCCGCGTGTGATGCAGTTTTTGGGGGTGCTCAAAACCGTTGCGGAAGTCGATGATATAATCGAACGGATGCGCGAATTGCAGGAGCGCGTCGGCTGTTGTTTCTGGGCAATTGAACAGAAAAAGGATGCTGCTTTTCTTGGCTTTTGCGGGGTTAAACCTGGTCCTGCCGAAACGCCTATTGAAGGACGTGTTGAAATCGGCTGGCGCTTGGCGCATCCTTATTGGGGGCTTGGTTTCGCGCGTGAGGCCGCGACAGCATCGCTCGATTGGTGTTTTTCAAATCGCGGTGATGACAGTGTTTGGGCGATCACGGTTGACCAAAATGTCAGGTCACGGACATTGATGGAACGGCTGGGCATGACCCATGACACAGGGATGAGTTTCGACCATCCTGACGTTGCTTATGATAGTCCGCTTCGCCCCCACGTCACTTATAGTGTTAGGAGAGATCAATGGAGGGCGTAAGCATCATCACGCTCAATGGGCACACGCCGCGCATTCATGACAGCGCGTTTGTGGCACCAGGATGCCGGATTATTGGCGATGTTGAAATCGGGCCGGACGCGAGCATCTGGTATAATTGCGTGCTGCGCGGCGACGTGAATGCGATCCGTATTGGTGCGCGTTCCAATGTGCAGGACGGAACCGTCATCCACTGCGATTCGGATAAGGGCGGCATGGTCGGCTGGCCAACGCTTATCGGTGAAGATGCGCTGATCGGCCACATGGCAATGCTCCACGGCTGCACGGTGCAGGATAAGGGCTTTGTCGGGCTTGGCGCGATTGTGATGGATGGTTGCGTGATTGAAAGCAATGCCATGCTCGCAGCGGGCGCAATGCTCACGCCTGGCAAAACAATCCTCTCAGGTCAGATGTGGGGCGGACGTCCGGCGCGCTTCATGCGTGATCTTGACGATGCGTGGAAAATTGGCAGCCAAATGGGCGTCGCGCATTATGTCCACAATGCCCAAGTGCATAAGGCGGGGGTCAAGGGCGGCTGAGCGCTTCACTTTGCGCCAGGTCAATGGCTTGAACGCGGGCAACTGCCGCGTCAAATGCCGCCTGATCGGCGCTAGGGCCTTTTGTTATCATGTCGCGGGTCAGATCATCAAGATTGGCCAAGGCAGCCTTAACGGGGCCGCGTTCATGTTCAACCCGGCTCTGAGCAACCTGTGCGACCACCCAGTTTTCACTGCCCATCGCCGCGCCTGATCCATTGTGAATGGCGGCACGCTCTGCGGTGTGCACCTTATCAAATTGCGCCGCAGCACGCTCTGCTTCTGCGACGATATTTGTGATTTTTGATAAAAATGCGGGGTCTGATGGGGAAACCGCTGCGGGTGCAAGCGGGACATCATCCAGCATCGCCTTTGCGGATTGTTCAATCGGACGGGGGCTGAGCGAGGGATATTCGTTCGGATCCGTACATCCTGTGAGGATGGAAGACGCCAAAATGACGGGGGTGAGCATGGCAAGGGACAATTTCATATGACTTTCCATAGGCGGTGCAGCTTTTCCTCGCAACGGGGTTGCATCTTTTTGAACAGCCGACTAGGTGCGCCTGACCATGTGCGCCCGTAGCTCAGCTGGATAGAGCATCAGACTACGAATCTGAGGGCCGGGCGTTCGAATCGCTCCGGGCGCACCATTCTTTCACGACCACCGCGCCTATCGCGGTTGCATATGCAGCCAATCGCCGTCTTTTGGCTTCGGCCCGTGATTTTCAAAACAGCATATTAACCAAAAAAAAGATTTAGTCGTTTAGGGTCACAGGATCACTGAAAGGATTCCCATGGCATCAAGCATCGCGGCAGAAACGACATCATCGACAGCCGCACTTAAAGCGCGCTTCATTGCGACGATTTGCGCCGGTTCGTTTCTGTTGTTTTTGGTACAGCCGATGGTTGCGCGCATGGCCTTACCCAAACTGGGCGGTGCGCCGTCGGTCTGGAACTCCGCAATGCTTGTCTATCAGGCCCTGCTGCTGGGCGGTTATGCCTATGCGCATTGGCTTAGCAAACTTCATGGCCGGTCACAGTCGCTTATTCATTTTGGCCTGTTTGCGCTGGCCGCGTTGGCGCTGCCAATTGGGCTTGGCACCGCGACGCCGCCTGCAGACGCCAACCCATATTTCTGGGTGCCATTCCTGCTGTTGACGTCGATTGGCCCGCTCTTTTTCATGGTTGCGGCCCAAGCGCCCTTGATGCAGCGTTGGTTTACGCTTTCGGGGGGCGGCGATCCTTATCCGCTTTATGCGGCGTCAAATCTTGGCAGCTTTGGCGGTCTGATTGCCTATCCGTTGCTGGTTGAACCTTTTTTGCCCGTGGTGCAGCAGCGTTGGCTGTGGAGCATTGGGTATGGGATCGTTCTGCTTCTGATTGCTATTTGCGCCGTCAAACTGCCTAAAACAGCCTCAATGCAAAGTGTCGTAACAACAGATACGCCCGCACCAGACCGTAAAACCATTCTGTCATGGATTTTATTGGCCGCAGTGCCATCGGGTCTGATGCTGTCCACCAGCCTCCATCTGACCACTGATATTGTTGCGATGCCATTGCTATGGGTCTTGCCATTGGGGCTCTATCTGTTGAGCTTCTCTGTCGCATTTGCTGAGGACCGACGGCTGGCCGATCTGATGACGCGCATTGCGCCGATTGTTTTGCTAATGGCGGGTGGCACAGCATTTGCCGATACGACGATATTACCGTTTATGATGGCGGGATTGACGCTTTTTTGTTTGTTCGTTTTGGCTGTGGCGTTGCACGCGGAAATGTTTCGCCAACGCCCTGATCCTGCCTATCTGACCCACTTTTATTTGGCGATGTCGGTTGGTGGCGTGATCGGTGGACTTTTCTGTGCCCTGTTTGCGCCGCTGGTTTTTGATTGGACCTATGAACATCCAATATTGTTGGCAGCTGCTGGACTGCTGATAGTGCCAAAGGCGCTCTTTCCATTTGGTCAGAGATTTATGAAAACGCCTGAAGATACTGCGCGCTGGGCAGTGCGGATTTTTGCAGTTGTTTTCCTCCTTTCAATTCTTGGCGCAGGGGGTTTTACGGGCGGTGATTCTCCGCTGTTGAAATACATCGTTGCGCTGGTCATCATGGCCGTCGCGCTTGTTGCGATTGGCAACCGGCTGATGTTTACCGGCGCACTCATCGCGCTGATGCTGTGCTTAAGTGGATGGTCAAAACTGGCGCTTTCGGCGCAAGACGGCATGATGACCCGCAGTTTCTTCGGCATTTATTCGATCCGTACAAAGGACAAAGTCTCGCGCAGCCTTGCCCACGGGACAACGGTACACGGGGTTCAAAACCTTCAGCCAGGCCGCGAAACGAAGCCGACAACCTATTACGCACCGAAATCGGGGGTGGGCCTTGCTATGACCGCAACTCCGGCTCTTTTTGGTCCGCACGCGCGTATCAGTGTTGTTGGTTTGGGGGCGGGCACACTCGCTTGCTATGCAAAGCCGGGGCAAAGCTGGCGGTTTTATGAAATTGATCCGGTGATCGCCGATGTTGCCTTGGACAAACGGCACTTTACGTTCCTGAGCAAATGTATGCCAAACCCCGTCATTAAGATTGGTGATGCGCGCCTGACGCTTGCGCGGGAAGCGGATGCCAGCGCTGATGTATTGGTCATTGACGCTTTCTCCTCAGATTCCGTTCCCATGCATTTGCTGACCACAGAGGCGTTTTCCGTGTACCGAAAGCATATATCCGCCAAGGGTGTGTTGATGGTGCATATCTCAAATCGTTATCTCGATCTGGATCCGGTTATTGCCGCCGCAGCAGCCACTGGCTGGCATACTGCTGTGCGTCTCTATATGCCCGACCATGTTGAAACCGCCCAAAATTATACGCCGTCAAAATGGATCGCGCTTTCACCCGATCAAAAAACGCTGGATCAATTGATGACCGCTGCGCCTAGTGGTTATTGGGAAAAACTGAAGGGCCGCGACGGATTCTCAGCGTGGACAGATGATCATGCGAGTATTTTGTCGATCCTCAAATTGAAGGAATGACGGCTATACCTTGCGCTTTGCGCGCAGCGTGAAATCAATTTTGACATCAGCGCTGATGGTGTCTGTGTCAGCAAATTGCCCTTCACCGATGGTGTAGCTGCGCCTGTCCAGCGTGCCAGAACCCGATGCGGTCGCCTTTGTGTCGTTTATGGTCAGGGTGAAATCGAGCCGCATCGGCTTGCTCACCCCTTTCATTTTCAAACTGCCTTCAGCGCGGTAGCGATTGGGGCCCAGCGCGGTGATGGTTGTGGACGTAAAGGCCGCACGGGGGTGTGCGGAGATCGCAAAAAAATCGGTCCCAGCCAGCATCGAATCGCGGTCCTTATCGCCGCTTTCCACCGAAGACAGGTCCGTGATGACACGGATGGAGGATTGATCCAGCTGTTCTGGGTCAAAGCGGATATCCGCATCCCATTTTTTGAAACTGCCTGACACACGCTCCCCACTGATGCCGACGTTGAAATTGAGCGCGCCGCCGGTCACCTGCCACAGCGGGATAGGGGCATTCGTTTCAGCCTCAATCAGGGCTTCTTCCGTCGCAACTGGCACAGGGGCAGGTGCGGCTGGCACGGTGGGTTTCGCACTGACGGGTGTGGCCGCCGTGACCGCGCTGATGTTCGCAACCGGCGCAGGGATGACCTTGCCGGAAACAAGCGCAAGGCCAATGGCGGCAATCATTCCAACGACGGCGATAATGCCAGCACGCGCCAGCGGGGTCATGCGCGCAATAACATTGTCCTTGATGAAAAACTGATGACGCAGCGCGCCAACAATGTGGAGCACAAACAAAAGGATCGCGACATTGGCGAGCAAGCCGTGCAGCACTTCGGAAATTTCATGCATCGCATGGGTGGCAAACGGAAAGTCTGGCCACGGAATTACCCCAAATAACACTGTTGGTATCTTGACCTTCGCTGTCGAAACCAAAATCCAGCCCGTCAGTGGCCCCAGAATCATCACCGCATAAAACAAGTAATGCACCGCCGATGACAGCATTTTTGCCCAGCCCGTATCCACCAGCGCAATGGGGCGCGGATGGCGCAGTCGCGTCCATAACCGCCACAGAGACAACAGCAGAATGGTGATGCCGATTGATTTATGCAGTTGAAAAACCCAGAAAAGCTCGGGTCCATTTTTCAGATGTTCGGTGCGTTGACCCAACCCAATTTCAAACGCCAGAAGCAAGGCGATCAGCCAATGCAAGACCATCGCCGTCCGTGAATAGCGTGTCACAGCCGTCATAAAATACTCCCTACGCACCAAAGAAACACGGTCTTAGACCGACAATGCTTGACGATGGAAGCCCCTTGCCGTTACGGACGCCTTTCTTGGTGATGCGGGTGTAGCTCAATGGTAGAGCAGAAGCCTTCCAAGCTTACGACGAGGGTTCGATTCCCTTCACCCGCTCCAAATCTTTGGATTTGAATAATCTATTGATATAAATAGATAAAGATACAGCATTTTTGCCTGTGTAGGATTTGGTGTAGAAAAACTTTGGGAGTTGCCACCGGTAGGTGGTAGAAAAATTCACCGTTTTTCTAGCACGATAACTGATGTAGAAGGCTAAGCCTCGGGCATGGTGATCCTGACGCCAACGCCGCACTACCAGCTCCGTCTCGGCACATCGCGCATTATCGGATGCCTGCTATGTTGGGGGAGCCGAACGTCGGCTATTGATGCCCTGGGGCTGTTAACGGACATCCCAGCGGAACGTAATCTCCGACGGAAATAGCCGAACCTTAATATCTTGGTTGCGCCGTCAAGGCCTGTTGTCGACAAAGAAGTCGGCCATTACACCAATGGTATTACCGTCCACGTCGGCTAACTTCCATAGTGGGTAGTCGTCTCGTCCGTGGCCACCGTAAAAGATAATGGCAGCTCCAGAATCGGCATCGGTCTCCAGCCTAATCGATTTGTTTCCGTCAGCCCACCTTGAGGGTATCGAGGCGCTCAACTTGAGCGTCCAACGGCCCAAATGGTCTCCGGCGATCTTCTTTAGAGCCCCGGTGGATGCAAACGCGACCGCGTAAGCGTCCACGCCGAGCTCGACGCCATTTTCGTTTGTCAACGGCACGATCGACGCTACGTTCCTTTTGCCCTGAAGCAGCGCGAACGCATGCGAGACGTGCTCCTCATAGTCGTAAGTCTCTTCAGCGCCCTGCCACGCAACGACTAGAGTAACCTCATATTGTCCTGGGACGACTTCAGCGACCGTCTCGTTGTCGGGTGTATACGCTTCCGCGATGGACAGCAGGCCGTTTGGAATGGGTATGGTTCCGACTGTTTCCCTTCGACTGTTTATAAGCGTACCGTTCCATGCCTCGCCCAACCGCTGACTCCAATCAGGATCGGGAAGGACTTTAATGTACATGTCGGGATTCAGCGGATGTTGGACTAGGGAGCCACCTCCGGCACGTTCAACGTCCATGACTTGTTTCGATGAAAGGCCTATGCGTGCCGCCAAAGCTCTAAATGCTGTCCACATTTAGATGCTGTTGGCATTTCTACTATCTGAGGTCCAGTTATTTGCACCATTTGGGGTAAGGCAACTACATCCGGGTGGGACCGGCGTAGGGCAATCGGAAGTTCGCCGCTCATCGCGTTGTGTTATTTCGGACGTGACTGCACCTTTATGAATGATCGACTGCTTCCGAGCGTGGCTGATAGGCGGCTGTATGTCCGAAAACTCATCGATAGCGGACAGCGACATTGACATCGGAATGGCTGACTTCGGCTCAGCGATGTTCATCGGCTCCGTTCCGGCGCATCGCGCTCAATGCCTGCAGCTTTGACGCTTGGACTTGTAATGTAGGATTTGTCATGAGAAATCTGGCGTGCTCTTTCTCATTTTGAATAGTCCGCAATGACATCCGGCGAATATACAATTGCCACTAATTGGTCACCGCTTCACTTCACAGTCGAATATGCCACTCCGTGAATTTTGCGAAGCTAAGGGCGAAAGAAGCTTAGTTTTGGGCTTGTGGTCCTTGCTGACATCGCAATTGGCCGAGAGGCGTCTCGTGTGCTTTCATCTCACCCGCTCCAAGGATTTCTATCAGATTTGTTTAGAATTTTAGTTCCATTAAAACTGCATGATGGCCGCCCCAAGATTGATGATGGCCTGCGCCCCGTCCATGACGAAGATAAACAGCATCGGGCCAGAACGGACGTTCCAATAGGATTCGCCTTGGCGTTCACCGGCATTCAACACCGGGACGTTGAAGATAAACTGAGAAAAATGCGCGGCAGCCAAAATGCACAAGGTCAACCCGCGCTCAATTGGGTCAGCAAATGCCGAACTGCCTGTGACAGCGCACAAGAGCAAAATGACAGACATCAGCGCCAATGCGCCGGATTGTAAGGCGCTGAATAGATTGTCTTGGGTAATGTTGGCATAGTTGACGGGCAGGCTTTCCTGTTCCGCTTGTTGTTTAAAGCAGGTATCCACCAGTTCGACAATTTGTTTGTTGGCTTCATCCCGAACGCCATCTACAAACAAAGCGCTGGTTTGGTTGATCCAAACTTCGGCTTTAAAGCCCCGTTGTTGCGCCGCCAAGGCTAAACCAACCGGATGGCAGCCGCCATGGTTGGAAACAGCGGCGATGACCGTGCCGACGCTGGAACCAGCACTTTGGCTGCGGCGAATTGCTGAAACCCGAAATA
>JBEBKH010000071.1:0-11994 GCA_040079575.1 Chakrabartia sp.
TCTTTCAATTCGTCTTCAATCCGGAAGTCAAGGTTGCCCCCCAGCTGAATATCGGTGCCGCGTCCTGCCATATTCGTGGCGATGGTTACTGCCGACTTCCGCCCCGCGTGCGCAACGATATGTGCTTCCATTTCGTGGAAACGCGCGTTCAGAACTTTGTGCGCGACGCCTTCTTTTTCAAGGAATTCAGACAGAAGTTCAGACTTTTCAATTGAAACTGTACCCACCAAAACAGGCTGACCGCCATCCGCTTTTTCCTTGATGGATTTGGCAATGGCGCCAAATTTATCAGCCGTGTTTTTGTAAAACTCATCTTCCTCATCAACGCGCTTGACCGGCACATTGGTCGGGATGGTCACAACGTTCATTTTGTAGATGTCAAAAAATTCAGGGGCCTCTGTCGCAGCCGTCCCAGTCATCCCCGATAGCTTTGGATACATGCGGAAATAATTTTGGAACGTGATCGATGCCAGTGTTTGGTTTTCTGGTTCAATCGACACGCCTTCTTTCGCCTCAACCGCCTGATGCAGACCGTCTGACCAACGCCGCCCGTCCATCATGCGACCGGTAAATTCATCGATGATGATAACCTTACCGTCTTTCACAATGTAATCGGTGTCGGCCTTGAAAATCACATTGGCTTTCAGCGCTTGGTTCAGGTGATGGACCACTTGGGTATTTTCAAAATCATAGAGATTTGCGCCCTCTAAAAGCCCAGCGTCTTCAAGCATTCGTTCGGCGCGTTCCGTGCCGTCCTCGGTGAGAACAATCGTGCGCTGTTTTTCATCAAGTTCATAATCTTCAGGGACGATATTAACGACAATGGCCTGCATTTGCTTGTACAGTTCTGACTTATCATCGGTCGGCCCTGATATGATCAGCGGCGTCCGCGCTTCATCAATCAAGATAGAATCGACCTCATCCACAACCGCAAAACTAAATGGCCGCTGTGCCATTTGTGTGCGTTCATATTTCATATTGTCGCGCAGATAATCAAAACCAAGCTCATTGTTGGTCGCATAGGTGATGTCAGCGTTATAGGCGTCTTTGCGATCCTGATCGGACAAATTTGGCACAACAACGCCAACACTTAAGCCCAAAAATTTATAAACCTGGCCCATCCATTCGGAATCGCGTGTGGCCAAATAATCATTGACTGTCACAACATGCACACCGTCGCCGGGCAGCGCGTTGAGATAAACCGCTAGCGTGGCGACAAGGGTTTTACCCTCCCCAGTCCGCATTTCGGCAATTTCACCGCGATGAAGGACAATCCCGCCGACCATTTGTACATCATAATGACGCTGGCCAAGGACACGCTTTGCCGCTTCACGAACGGTCGCAAAAGCCTCTGGCAGCAAATCGTCAAGATCAGAGCCATTGGCCAAACGTTCACGGAACACCGCGGTTTGATTAGACAGTTCAGCGTCGGTCAGCGCAGATATTGTCGATTCAAATCCATTGATCTTATCAACAATTTTGCCAAGAGATTTGACGTAACGGTCGTTTGACGATCCAAAAATGGCTTTAGCAATGCCACCGAGCATGAAGTTTAGTCCTGACATCTGATGGGCAACCGCACAATCCGGCATGAATGCCGCCTCTGCTTGATGCCATAATGGTTTCGCGCGATGTAGGGATGGGGGTGCCGATAGTCAATTGAACGGGGCGATTCAGCCTTAAATTAACACTCGTATCCGGCGAAATTTGTGATAGCATTGCGCGACTGAACATCGCCACCGCCATGTCAGGGGGAGTATATTATGCGTAAAACCATTCTCATTGCATCCGCTTTTTCGATTGCCGTGTCGGCTCCGGTCCACGCGCTTGGCCTCGGCGACCTTGCCAAAGTTGTACTGGGTGGAAATTCAGTGCTTAAAAAAGGCGAAACCAAATGCGGCGCGTCGCTCGGTCTGACCAATCAAGACTCTCTCACAATGAAAATTGCAGAGAGCGCAGCGAAAAAAGTTCTGTCACCTGTGGAATATCTGGCGCTGAATACGGCAAGCGAACAACAAGCCTCCACAGCGAGCCAGTCCAAAACATTTTGCACCGAAACGAAGGCGAAGAAGCCCGGACTTCTGAAATCCATTGCTAAGGCTGGTAAGAAATTGGCAACTGCTGGGGTTTTGGGAGGGATTTAGGCTCGGACTAACGATTAAAGATTGGTTCTGGACCGCCGCGCACTCATACCGCTTAGGCTTTTCGATAGATCAAAGCCAAAGCGGTATCCGTTAGCGATCTGCCACAGATATTTGAAAATCCACCTTTACCGTTCGAGGTTTTTTGGACTGCTTCACGATTGCCATAGGCAGAGATTTATTCATCTTCTCAAGATCAACGCACAGTCTGTCCAGCCGGTCTTTAATGTCGTTCGCAATTCCCGCGATCATGATCGTTTTGTTACGGCAGGCTGTAATTTTATCCTCGGAATCAATGTCTAAAGCAATTTCAATATGCATAGGCTCAATCTTAAAACTCGACCTTGGTGCGACACTTTCAATAACAGATTTCCCGTCGGGAAGACGCCACGCAATGCGTTGCCTTTTTGTTTCCCACTGCGGTTTTCTATATTTATCCAATGCCGGTTCATAACGAAAACGCTGCATCACAATGCCGCAGCTTGTTCCATCCAGCTCTGGTGAGCCACTTGATTCAGCGATCTTGCAGCTTGCTACACTGCCGGTATCGCTTATTGTAAATTGGACAGTAACTGTCCCTTCTTCCTCATTAAGAGCTGCTGCAATTGGATAATCATCATCGGAAACATATCCCGAAATTTGGACGGCCTTTTTTGAACCATCTGCCGAAGTAACCCGCAATTGCGGCGATGGAGCAGGTGGCGCTGCGGGCAGAGGCACTGCAACAGATTGTGTTTTTTGTGGCGCACCAGATACATTCTGTTGTGGCCCGTCTATTGTAGCGGCTAGAACCAAAACCATTCCTAAAAACATAGATACTCCACTTATCATCGCGTTCCAGACCGCATCTTTATTGAACGGGTGGCGCGGACTGTCTAGAGCGATCCTATGACCGACACCAATATATCCCCGCTCGCGCCAGCCACCTTCCCTTCCCTCCCCACCATTAGTGGGGTGACGTTACGTGTGGCGCGGGCGCAGTATAAGAATTGGGATCGCTGTGATTTGACCTTCATCACGTTAGACGCAGGCACAAGCGTCGCTGGCGTCCTGACCAAAAGCGCTTGCACATCGTCCGAAGTTGATTGGTGCCGTGCGCATTTATCAGGGGGAACCGCGCGTGCGTTGGTGGTCAGCGCGGGCAATGCCAACGCCTTTACCGGTCACCGTGGACGCGCTGCGGTGGAAGCCGTTACGCAGCGCGCGGCCGACCATTTGGGATGTGCTGTGGGTGAGGTTTTCGTGGCCTCCACAGGTGTCATCGGCGTACCTTTACCCATCGATAAGGCTGAAGCGGGGCTCGACGCCGCGTTTCTATCCGTTCCGTGCGGGTGGGAAGATGCTGCTGCGACAATTATGACGACAGACACTTTCGCCAAGGCCGCAACGACCAGCGCAATTGTAGACGGTAAGACAGTCAATCTGGTCGGTATTATTAAGGGCAGCGGCATGATCGCACCTGATATGGCGACAATGTTGGGCTTCATCTTCACCGATGCTGCGGTCTCGCCTGCGTTTCTTCAAGACATGCTGTCGGCGGCAAATGTTGAAACATTTTCCTGCATCACCGTGGATAGCGACACATCAACCAGCGACACAGTGCTGGCATTTGCAACCGGTGCGGCTGGGAATACACCTCTCACCGGGTTTGGCGATGCGGGTGCAGATGCCTTCCAATCGGCCTTATCCGACCTTTGCCGTCAACTCGCACATTTGGTTGTGCGTGACGGCGAAGGCGCTACCAAATTTATCACAGTCTCCGTCACAGGTGCGGTTTCCGATGCTAGCGCGCACAAAATCGCAATGAGCATCGCCAATTCCCCGTTGGTCAAAACTGCGATTGCCGGTGGCGACGCCAATTGGGGCCGCGTCGTGATGGCTGTGGGTAAGGCCGGTGAACCCGCAGACCGCGACAAACTATCAATCAGCTTTGGCCATACCCAAGTTGCAAAAGACGGTCTGGTTGTGCCGGATTATGATGAAACCCCGGTGGCCGCCCACATTCAAGGCGCGGAGGTTCATGTTGGCGCAAATTTGGGGCTGGGCGCTGGCCACGCGACGGTGTGGACCTGCGATCTGACCCACGGATATATTAGCATCAACGCGGATTATCGTAGCTGATGAACTTGATCTCTCCGCGCGTCGAAGGCCTGATCCGTCAAGTCGCGAATGACATCATCATGCCGCGTTTTCGCAATTTGAATGCAGCTGATATTAAAGAAAAGTCTCCAGGGGATTTGGTGACAATCGCTGATAAAGAGAGCGAACTGCATCTTTCAGAAGGCCTGTCGTACCTCATGCCTCACGCTCGCGTTATTGGTGAGGAAGCAACAGCGTCAGACCCAAGTATTTTGGACGGAATCAATCATGGCTCTACATGGTTGATTGATCCCATTGACGGCACCAGCAATTTTGCAGAAGGAAAATCTCCCTTTGGCGTGATGATCGCGCTGCTCAATGACGGCGAACGTATGGCCGGATGGATGTTTGACCCCATCGCGGACCGCATGTGTCGCGCTTTTGCCGGTGGCGGCGCTTATGTAAACGGTGAACGGATCACAGCGCGAGAAACCGGCGCGGATCTTCCACTTGCTGCCCTCGCCATGCATTTCCTGCCCACTGAGCGCCGCGACGATATTGAACGCCGCGCCGTTGGAAAATTTGAAATTGTGCCAATCCCGCGCTGCGCAGCGGAACAATATCCGCGTCTTGTTCTGGGCCAAAATGACATTGCCCTTTTCGAACGCAGTCTGCCTTGGGACCATGCCGCTGGCGCATTGTTTGTGGCAGAAGCAGGCGGCGTTGTGCGACGCACAGATGGCAGCGCCTATAAAATTGGCGACGGCAGAAGCGGCCTTATCGGCGCGGCCTCACCCCGTATGTGGGACAAGGCCGCCGCCATTTTGTTTGGTTAAAGCTCGCCTTCTAACCAACCCTTAAGTTGGCTTTTGGGCGCAGCGCCAACTTTGGTCGCTGCGGGCGCACCATCCTTAAACAGGATCATCGTTGGAATACCGCGCACGCCGTATTTACCCGGCGCATCGGGATTGTCATCAATATTGAGCTTCACAATCGTCACCTTGTCGCCCAATTCATCAGAGATTTCTTCAAGGCTTGGCCCAATCATTTTGCACGGGCCACACCATTCCGCCCAAAAATCGACCAGCACAGGGCCGGTTGCGCCCAAAACATCTGCAGCAAAACTTGAATCAGTAACGGTTTTCGTGGCCATGAGGGAATCTCCTTGTTGTTACTAATCTAGGCATCCTATTGACCAATCTCAACCGGCAACGGACAATTTGTCCTGCTGGTCACGATAGCCAGGCTTGTAGGCATCGAGCGTTGCCGTCGGCAGCTCAACCAACCGAGGTCCGCTGGTATAGAGCAAAGCGGCGCGAATGCGGTGCTGGGGGAAAATACCCGATAGGACGGCTGCATATGCCGCCATTTGCGCCTTATGATAGGCGGGTACCCGTTTTTCATCATTCGGCACAAAACGCCCCGTTTTGAAATCAACAACAAGCACTTCCGTTTCATTGACCAGTAACCGGTCAACCGTCCCGGCCACCACCCGCGTGCCAACCACGCCGGCAAGCGGCGCTTCGGCGAGAGCATCTGGTGCGAAAATACCTTCAAAATCCGGGTCGTTGATCACCGTCAATGCGTCAACAATCAGCTGCGCCCGGGTCGTCACATCGGAAACCCCAGCGGAAAGCTCCAACCAACTTTGGGCAACGGCCTGACGATCAGCGGATGCAACATTTGGCAGACGTTCAAACAAAGCATGCAGCAGTTTGCCCCGCTCCGCCGCAGCGCGCATTTTGACATCAGGTGGGGGACTTGTTTCATCATCAGCTGTTTCAATCGCTGATGGCGCAAGCGGGCGCGGTGGGCGCGCTTCTTCTGGAGCGGGCAGCGTCAACCATGTTGGCAATGGGTGAATAGATACGCTTGCGCTTCTTTCATTTTTTTCGGCCCGTTTTTCCTTTTCCTCATGGACGAGGACGTAGGCTCCATCAACACATTCGGCCCCCATTTGCATCATTGCGGCACCAACACGCAGGTGCCAGCTATCGTCACCCAATCCGCTTTGGACCTGTTTCGTTGTCATCGCGCCGCCGATGAAGAGATGCTCTTCTGCACGGGTCAGCGCGACGTAGAGCAATCGCCAATGTTCCTGCCGTTCTCGCGCATCGTCATGATCTGCTGAAGCCTTGAGTGACGCAACAAGTTCACTTTTTTTCGGACGGAAAAGAGGCAATGTCGTTTCTTCGTCGACGGCCCATTTCATCTCTCTTGAATGCTTATTGTCAGGATTTCTGGTCGCATCGGCCAACACAACAATGGGGGCTTGCAATCCCTTGGCCCCGTGGACCGTCATCACCCGCACAGACTCCAATGGTTTTGATCCGTCACGCTTAATGTCAACATCGCCACGGTCAAACCAATCGAGGAACAATTGTAGCGACCCCGTCGCATCACGTTCGAATAAAATCGCTGCGTTGAGCAATTCCTCAATCGGATCACGCGCTTCCTCACCAAGTCGTGCGATGAACTTGCGACGCCCTGCAATCGGGCCTGAGAGTATTGCTTCCAAATATTGATACGGCGTGTTGCGGTCAGCCATTCTGAGCACTTCATATGGGACGAAGAGCAGCTCTTCATCCATCGTGGCGCGTAAGTGTTGCCACAGTCCCTGCCCCTTTTCACGGCCTTTTGAATGTGCATAGAGTTCATCCTGTGACCATCCGACCAACGGCGACACGAGTAAACATGCCAGCGACAAATCATCCCCTGGCTGCAGGGCAAAGCGGATACATGCCAGCATATCCTGCACCACAATCGGCGCATTAAGCCGGAGGCGGTCCACCCCGGCGACTGGAACACCTGCTTCATAAAGACGTGATACGATCAACCGCGCAAGATCTCCCCGGGTACGCACAAGAATAAGAATATCTTGGGGCTGCGCGGTTCGACCGAGATTGCGCAGGAAAAGTCCCCCAGAAATCCAAGACTTTACTGTTTCGGCGAGTGTTTTTGCAAAGGCGAGTGTTGCATCAGACAGCCATTCTTCCTCGACCTCATCCTCATCACCGCCTTCCGCATCTGCGCCTGCAACGGGGGGCCATAGCGTGACGCTGCCTGATCCCCCCTTTGCGCTGACGTGCAGGGGATCGGCACGTTTCATCCCCATCGCTTCATACCCAACCTCAGCGATAACCCCGTCAACGACATCAAGGATTGGCTGGCTAGACCTGAAAGATTGCTTGAGTGACAGATCAAGAATGTCGCGGTCAGCCGCACGTGCACGCTCTTCAAAATACCGCTGTGCGTCTGAAAAATTATTGGGGTCGGTCCCCTGGAATCCAAAGATCGCCTGCTTATAATCACCAACGGCGAAAATAGTGCGGGATCGCCCTGCCTTTGCCCCTTCTCCAGCATAGAATTCATCCGCCAAAGCCTTGACGATAGACCACTGCTCAGCGTTGGTATCCTGCGCTTCATCGATAAGGATATGATCTGTTGCTTGATCGAGCTTATAACTAATCCACGCGCTGATTTCGGAACGCTGCAAAAGCGCGACTGAATAGCGGATCATATCATCAAAATCGACCACCCCTTGCGCGCGTTTGGCCGCCGCATAGGCACGGGCATAGTCTTGGCCAACGATAAGGGCGTTTGCAATATCCTGTGCCGTCTGCGCCAATCGTCGCAGCTCCAATAGACCATTATAAATTGCATATTGCTCTGAGCACACAGTAGCATAATCAGGCTCCTGTGGTGCCTGCCCCTTGCCAAAAGAGCGGAGTTCTCCGTCCGCCTTTGCCCAAACATTTGTAAGTAAAGTGAGGTTCGATACGCGTTCCGCAATCGGCATCCGCAACCAATCGTTTATCGCAACGACTTTGTCCTGCGCGCGAGACGTTCCCCATGCCACATTCATTCGCCTAATTTCGTCAAGCGCGAACATATCAACACCACCATCACTGCACGCTATTCGTATCTTGTCTTCGACATCCACCGAACCGAGGCCAAGCCACTGACGAACGCGACCCTCGATCCCCTGCGCTGCCCCCAGTGCCTCCATCGCGTCAGGGGCCTTTGAGCAGCGTTGCAGGAAACTGCGCGCAGCATCCTCCCCCATCCGCAGGGCCAGCGCCTGCAGCCGGTCAATCAGGCCAATGCGCCCTTCCCGCTCTGCATCAGCAACCATATCTGCCAAAACGCTTTGGCCAAGCATCGCTTCTGCACGCCCTTCAATGGGACGAAACCCCGGAACAAGCCCAGCTTCGGCTGGAAAACTGCCCAACAAGGTTTGACAAAAACTGTGGATGGTTTGGATACGCAGGCCACTGCCGCGCGCATCAAGGACTTCAGCAAAAAGCCGCCGTGCTTTTGCTTGTGCTTCAGGGCCGTGATCCTCGCCCAAATTCATAAGGTCTTTTGCAAGCTCTGGCCCTGACAGCCGCACCCAATCGCCCAGCCGTTCATGGATGCGTTCGGCCATTTCGGCCGCGCCTGCCTTGGTAAAGGTCAAACAGAGTATGGATTCTGGTTTCGCATCATTAAGCAACAGCCGGAGCACACGTGCGGTCAAAACCTGCGTCTTGCCAGTGCCTGCGGATGCGGACAGCCAGACATCATCCCTGGCACACGATGCAGCGGCCTGTTCACCTTCAAGAGTTGGAAATGCAGCGAAGTTTTTCTGTTTAGCCATCACGGCCCTGCCATTCTTCCAATCGCATCAAATGATCATATTCATCATAAGTGTAATCTGGTTTGAGTTTCGCTGTGAAGGGTTCATTTCCTGTCAGCCATTTGGCGGCTGCGGCAGAAAATTGCGCCGCCACGATACGAACGAAACCATCCGAGTCTGTCTTATGTACACCCTTTCCTGCCGTGGGAGAGCGTATCCAGCCGAATGATCCCCCACTCTTTTTTCGAGAAAGTGACCAATATTCAAACGCGGCGCAGCTCTCAATTTTATCCGTGTACCCCCCGTCCTCAGCGATCATAGCAATGAGGCCGAGTTGCAGGGCAAACCCTTCCTTCACCTGACGATCACTGGGTGGCTCACCCGTCTTATAATCAACTATCGCCAACCTGCCGTCTGACAGACGGTCAATCCGGTCAACTATGCCACTGACCGTTATCGCACCAAATTTTGCTGTCCCTCTCTTTTCCGCAAGAATAGGCTTTCGCCCTTCAGCACGATTTTTAGCAACCTCTGTCGCTATCCATTGCGCGGCTTCATTGATGCGCGGTAACCACAAAGCACGTATCAGAGGATGAGTGCGTCCATCGGCAAAGGCGTCTGCCATGCGTTTGGTCAACATATCCGGATCATAGGCATCCTGCGCGGCCCATTGTTCCAAAACCATGTGAATCAGGCTGCCACGCCACGCTGGCCCCGGGTCGGCATCGACTGCATCCAAACGACTTAAGCGCAGCATCGTTTTGGCATAAAAAGCAAAAGGATCAGCATTCAACTTATCAACATCTGTGACAGAAATCACCTTTGGTCGTTCTGAAATAGGCGGCGATGGTCGTGGCTTTTTTGCGCGATTGGGACTGGTTTGAGCCCCGTCAAGGGCATGCGCCAGTGCATGATAGTCCAAACTCGGGCTGTTCAATCCACCCGTCATCGTGTCAATGCGTAACCAAAAGCGTGAAGCAATGGTCGGCGCACTTGTATCGCGCCGCGCACGGGTCAGCAGCACATCTGGTGCGCCAAGACCTCCTGCAAGATCATGCGCGGACAGACCGATGCGCCGTTCCAAACTCGGCAGCCCAAGGTCACGGCGAACACGCGGTGCGAGCCAAGGGTCTGGCGATGGCAATGCTGGCCACACCCCTTCATTCAATCCGCCCAAAATCATCAGATGCGCGGATTGCAGCTTAGCCTCTAGCAAACCCCAGATGAATATCCGCGGATGCCCCCCTTGCGCAGGACGGATCGCGATGCCTGCCATCAATTGTCGCAGCAATTGCGGCACGACTGCCGCCACAACATCCTCCGGCCCTAAATGCGCTGCGGCCTCCAAATTAGCGAATAAATCTGCGGCGGAACGCCCATCCTGCCCCGACCAAGCACTGTCCCCAGCAAGTCTTTGAACAGACTCTCTGAGTGTCACAAGCAACAGTGGTAAAGTTTGTGCAGTTCCAGAAAAAAAGGCTTCCAACGGTGTCAAAAGCAGTGCCACATCTTGCCACCACAGCAGAGCCTTTGCGCGCAGTTTTGCGGTGCGGACATCTCCTTTTTCGAGGAAATGTGTCACGCCGATCAGGCCACTCGCTGGCCGTGGGCCGCGTAAGGCAAGATCAAGTGCGCGAACCCCGTCAAGCCAATCGAGGCGCGCATCTCCGGCCATCACCAAAGGGTGCTTGAGCAGTGAGAGTAAGCTGGCGGGGGAGAATTCAGCTACAGCGGCTTCAGTCAGCGCCAGAATCAGTGTACCTATAGGTGTCACAGAAAGGGGGCGCCCGGCGGAATCATCAGCCGAAATTCCCCAGCGCTGAAGATGGGCTGCGACACGCCCGGCCAGATCACGATCGGGAGTGACAAGTGCTACCGTCCGCCCCGGCACTTCAATGGCCGCGCGCATTACGATGGCAATCGTCTGTGCCTCATGCGCTGGCGTATCAAGGGTTAGCGCATGGACTCCCGCTAGATTGCGTTCCGCCGCTGGCAACTCTGCCCATTTTCCGGTGAAGAGTGCCGGGGCCATTGCATTGGAAATCGCCTTTGCCCGCGCCGCTCTCGCATCTGCCTCACTGCCCCATTTCCACGTCTGCACTTCTGTGCGCGCAACCCCAATGCGGTCCAGTAATTGCCACAGATGAAATTGCGGATGCGTTTCGGTGGGTGGACGATCTTCGCCGCCGCAAATGGTATCCCATTCCTCATCAGGCATCGAAAGATCAAGACCCGCGAAAACCACCTGCCCATGCGCCATGTGCGCAATCGTTTTCACGACGCGTGCCACCGCTGGCGCGGCCGTGCTGATACCTGCTGCAATCACAAACGTCGCAGGGGGCGTTTCGCGCCACCGCTCCGCGACGCGGTTCAACTGCCGGTTGCGACGATCCACGAGATCAATTTTACCAAGCCGTGCCAGCTCTGCTGGCCACGCGTCGAGGATGATCGACAAAAGCGCTAAAGACTGTTGCCAGTATGACGACAAAGCACCCACATCAATTTCCGCAAGGCGCGACAAAGGCACTTCTTCAACACCCAATTGATCGGATACGCGCGCGAGTTCCGCTGCCAAGCGCATTGCCTCTGCGGCATCTGTGCGATCACGCAGCAGCGATTTTTGCTGTTGGATCAAACGCGCAAGGATCAAATGTCGCTCCAACGGATCAATCGCAGGCGGAATAGCGAGTGTATCCATTGGGTCGAGCGCCGCACCAATATGTTCACTCAGTTCAGGGTCTCCAACGGCGACGAGACGCGGAAGTAATAATCCCCCCTCTGCCTTGCGGACAAAAGCATCACTGATCGCTAACCCGGCACGGTTGTTGGGGACAAGGATGATGCCGCGCGCAAACGCCATCCTGTCCTTGCCATATTGTGCGAGCAGGCCAGTCACAAGTGCATCAGCAAAGGCCCTGTGCGGCGGGATCGTGTATATGCTTGGGCTGCGCCGGTCAGACACTGGCGAGTATGGCCTCTGTCTTAGCAATAGCGGCAGGTGTACCGACATCAAACCAAAGCCCCTGATGTCTTGCACCGAAACACCGACCGGCGGCAATTGCACGGTCCCAGAATATGTTGGTTGAAAATGCTCCCATCGGGGCATCAACCAAAAGGCGTTTGGAAATGATCTGAATGCCTGTGTAGACAAAAGGG
>JBEBKH010000072.1:0-11709 GCA_040079575.1 Chakrabartia sp.
ATTCCTGACCGCTGCCGAGGAACGCCCAGTATCGCTGACCATCATCCGACAACCCAACAGCGCGCCGCGTTGGTCGGTTTCGCTGGGTGAAATTGTTGATGACGGGGTGATCGTGCCCCAAGCGAACACATTGTTATGGTATCGACTTGCCTGCTTTTTACCGGCAACTGTGCCAGATACTGCCGTTTCGGACCTGCCCGAAAGCGACGCTGCGGCTGTGCGCGAAGATTATGCCTTTGTCATGAAGGCGCTCGGCCCCTGCCCAAGAATGCGCAAAAAGCGTTAGGATTTATCGCCCAAAAACAGAAAGTCGCGGTCAAAGCTTTTGAGTGATGCGCCGCCATCAACAAAAATAGTCTGTCCCGTGGTCGCCTCTGCTCCAGCCAACCACAGCACCGCGTCCGCAACATCATCGGGTTCGGGCAGACGGCCAAGTGGCATCATCCCCTCTAACGCCCTCATTTGCGCGGGGAGATAGTCGTCCGTGGGCAGGACCAGACCCGGCGCGACCGCATTGACGCGGATATGGGGGGCCAGCGCACGCGCAAGCGTTTCTGTTGCCCCTGCCAAGGCTTGCTTAGAGAGTGTGTAGCTCAACTGGTCACCGCCGGGATGGCGAATACGCTGGTCCAAAATGTTGACGATGGCAGCACGCCCGCCCGGAAGCATAGCCCGCGCCAAGCCGGTCGCAAGCATCACGGGGGCGGCAGTGTTCACGGCAAAATGCGCCATCAGGCTCGCCTGATCAACGCTCGCCGCATCATCCCATTCGAACAGCGAGGCATTGTTGACGATGAGCGACGGCGCCACTCCGAAATGCTGAATGACCTGCTTGAGCAATATGCCACATGCATTCTCGCGCGATAAATCAGCGACAAAGCCGTGCCACTGTGTCTGATGCAGCTGGAGCAAGGCAGACAAATCGGCATCTGGCACCGTTTCAGCGCGGCTGTGCAGCGCCAATGTCCACCCCGCCTCTGCCAATCGCGCCGCGATCACCGCACCAACGCGGTGAAATCCAGCTGTGACCAGCGCTAATTTCATGCGCGGTGCCGTACCAAAGTCATGCCTATCGATTCGCCGTTTTCGGCAATGGCGAGCTTGATGATCGTCACTTCAACCCGCTGGACGCGTTGATCCTGCACAAACAATGTCCGCGCGATATGTTCTGCAACAGCCTCAATCAGCACGAAATGAAGGCCCTCGGGGAGGGCAGTCGACATTGCATGCTTCAAATCCATATAGTTTTTGGACGCGGAAAGCGGTGTGTCGGGCGCGAAATGATCCGCGCAGTCCAAATCAACCTTGACCGAAATTCGCAGTGGCTGTGGCAAATGTGTTTCTTCAGAATAAATACCTGTCAGGACAGATACTTCCAAATCACGGACTTCTAAGATCAGACTATCGTTCATGGTTGGCGCGTTTAGGCCCAGTTTGGGATTGCGCCAAGTGGCAATTTGTTGCGTCGCAACACGATAAGGGGTTTTCATTCGGGCATGGACCGTTAAAGCGCGCCCTTCCGCAACAACATGCAGCCAAGGGCCACACCCAGCATTGACCCATATTGTCCCCTTAAGCCAGATCAGCGAAGATGCTGTTGAAACTTTGCTGGATGCCGCTTTTGGTGCAGATCGTAAGGCGCGCACGGCCTATAAAATGCGTTCTGGCTGTCGGGCGATTGAATTGCTCAGCTTTGCCGCGCTGGACAGCGACGGAACGTTGATGGGCACTTTGCAAAGCTGGCCGGTCGCACTTGAGGGTGAAGACGGGGTGCACACTGTCATGACACTTGTGGGACCGGTCGCCGTCGCGCCAGATTTGCAACGCAGCGGTATTGGTAAGGTGCTTATGCAACAGCTGGTCGATGCGGCAGATGACCATGGCCATAAGGTGCTCGTCATGATTGGCGATCCAGAATATTATGGCCGCTTCTTTGGGTTTACGGCAGATGCAACTGGCGGCTGGATGGTGCCCGGCCCTGTTGAGCGCCACCGCTTGCTCGCCAAAATCAAACGTGTCGGCGGTATGCCTCAGCACGGGCGGATTATCCCCAACCCATAAGAAATATGCTTCCGCTTTGCATCACGGCGGTGAACGCATAAGAACATCATCATGCCCATGCACGATCTTCCCGCTGATCTTTCAACACTCTCTCTTGCGGAGATTGCAAACGCCGTTGCTGACAAACGCCTGCCACCGGTCGACCAGTGGCACCCCAGCCACTGCGGCGACAGTGAGATGCGGATCGCAGCAGACGGCACATGGTTTCACCAAGGATCCCCTATTGGCCGCAAGGCGATGGTCAAATTATTCTCAACCATCCTTCGGCGCGAACCCGGTGGCAGCTATGTCCTTGTCACCCCCGTTGAAAAACTCGACATTGTTGTTGATGATGCACCTTTCATCGCTGTTGAGGTTAAAATCGATGGCAGTGGTCGCGAGCGTCGCCTCGCCTTCCGGCTCAATACCGATGATTTGGTCGTGGCCGACAAGGATCACCCGATCCGCTTTGTCCAGCACAGTGACGGGCCGCACCCCTATCTCGGCGTGCGCGGCGGGATGGAGGCGTTGATCGCGCGCACGGTTTATTATGAACTCGCCAATCTGGCGATTGAGGACGGCGAAACACCGCTGGGCATTTGGAGCAATGACTGTTTCTTTGCGATGGCCCCGGCATGACGCTGACGCGGCGGCTTTTCAGAGCATTATCAGATGGCCATGCGCGTGATGTTCCGTTGATCCCACATGACGGTCTGCCGCGTGATTGGACGACCGCGACAACCCCCGCTGCGGTTCTCATCCCCGTTACCAATCGCGCAGATCCGGGCGTTATCCTCACCCAGCGCCCCACCACAATGCGCAAACATGCCGGGCAAGTCGCCTTTCCCGGAGGACGCGTTGATGATGGGGATGACAGCGTCATTGCAGCCGCACTGCGTGAAGCGGAGGAGGAGATTGCGCTCCCCCCCGACATGGTAACGATCATCGGCGTTACTGATCTATACCGCACGATCACCGGGTATGAAATAACCCCGATCATCGGCGTCATTCCACCCGACTTGGCTTTTCTACCCAATGCTGACGAGGTTGAGGCCGTGTTTGAAGTGCCCTTGTCCTTCCTCCTTGATCCCACAAACCACAAGACACGCGAAATTGATTGGCAAGGCGAACCGCGTACCTATTATGAAATGCACTGGGAAGAACGCCGGATTTGGGGAGCCACGGCCGCAATGATTGTCAATCTATCACGACGGCTCGCATGGACTGGTTGACCTTTCCAACGGTGATGGAGGTCGCCCAGATATTGGGCGTCGGAAATGCGCGTGTGGTCGGTGGCGCGGTGCGTGACCGCTTGTTTGGTCAGGCCGCACATGACATTGATATCGCCACCGCACTGCCCCCTGAAACGGTTATGGCGCTTCTCAAAAAAGCGAATATCAAGGCAATACCCACCGGCATTACCCACGGCACGGTCACCGCTGTCTTTCCGGATGGCCCGATTGAAATCACCACATTGCGCAGCGATGTTACAACCGACGGTAGACGTGCAACAGTCGCCTTTACCGACGATTGGCGCGCAGATGCCGCGCGCCGGGATTTTACGATCAACGCGCTCTATAGCGATCCCATTACCGGTGAGGTCTTCGATTATTTCGGCGGCAGTGATGATCTGTCGGCAGGACTGGTCCGCTTCATTGGCGCGCCCTTGGAGCGCATTGCCGAAGACCATCTGCGCATCCTGCGTTTTTTCCGATTTCACGCGCGCTTTGGAAAAGGCGCACCTGACGCCCAGAGCTTGTCCGCATGTGCCGCGCGCGCCAATGATTTGATGGCGCTGTCCCGCGAACGGATCGCCGATGAACTGCTTAAACTTCTGGCCCTGCCGGAGCCTCAGGATACGGTAGAATTGATGTTCGATCACGGTGTGTTCGCGCCGATCCTTCCCGAAATTACGACGACTGAGCTGCTTGCTTCCTTGAAGGGTGCAGACCCCATCCGCCGTTTCGCCAGCCTCCTTCCCGCAGACCCAAAAATTGCCGACGCGGTTGCCAAACGTTTCAAACTGTCCAAAGCCATCACCAAGCGGCTGGTGCGCGCGGCGGGGCGCAACCCAGATGATGCCGCTCACCCGAAGGCACTTGCTTATTGGTTGGGGATGGAAGCAGCAGAGGACCGGTTGCTGCTTTCAGGCGGCACAGATGCACTGGCGGCACTCGACGGATGGGACATACCCCTATTTCCAATCACGGGTAGTTTTATCATCAAACGCGGCGTCCCAGCCGGACCAAGTGTCGCGCTGATCCTCAAAGCTGTTGAGGCGCAGTGGGTGGCGGAAGAATTTCCCGATATGACCCGCGTGGGTGCGATTGTGGATGGGTTGATCCACAATGATGTAAAAAATATTTGACATATGTTATTATGTGACTATTCCCCCATGTAAGATATTTTTTACATTAAAGGAAATCACATGTCGTTTCGCGAAAAATCTGCTTCGGTCATGGCGATCTTGATGACATCGGCAGCCCTCTACTACCTCACTTTGTTCAGTGCTGCCTCACGCGCAGCCGGAACCACCGCGCCGTCTCTCGCCATTTTCATCCCCTATGTCATTTTTGTTGTGGCCGCCTCAGTCGTAGCGCAGGTGGCGCTGGCGCTCTTCTCTCCAAAAGAAGCGAGCGCCCCTGCCGACGAACGCGAACGCATTGTGGAACACCGTGCGGGTAATTGGTCTGGCATCGTGCTGAGCGTGCTGGTGGTCTCAGCGCTGGGCAATTTTATAGTGTATAACGATGGCACTCTTCTGTTTCATCTGATCATGGGCGGCCTCATGATCTCACAAATCAGTGACTACATCTTCCGAATTATCCTGTTGCGTCAGAGCCTGTAACCATGGCCAAACGCCCCCCCATTACCAACAATGTGCGTGCATTGCGCGAAGCACGGGGTGGGATGAGCCAAGCTTTCCTTGGCGATGCCATCGGTGTCACACGGCAAACCGTTATCGCCATTGAGCAAGGTCGTTATTCACCCTCACTTGAAAGCGCCTTTCGGATCGCACGTGTGTTCGGGGTTGGGTTAGAGGATGTATTTGGTTGGGATGCGGAGTGAACCCCTCACTCAAACCGGTTGTCCCTAGGGAAACCCAAAGGCGGCATGCGACCGGCGGCACCACGTGCAACCCGCCACGGGGTCAAATCAGTCTCGGTGCGCGTGCGGCCAGTATCGCCGCCCATTGCCCAGCTTAACCCCTCCTCAAAGCGGAAGGTGACGACATCTGACAGGCCGCCGTCCTTATATTTCTGAATGGTCACGCCCTGCCCACGCCCCATTTCGGGGAGTTCATTGAGCGGGAAAACGACGAGTTTGCGGTTATCCCCCACCGCAGCGACATAATCATCACTTGCTGCAACATCGCGCACCACGGCGAGTTTTGCTCCCGCGCGCACATTCACCACCTGACGTCCTTTGCGAGTTTCGGCGATAACCTCTTCAACTTTGGCGATAAAGCCCTTGCCATCTGATGCAGCGAGCAGCAGCCGTTTACCAACGCCCGCGACCATCAGGGCAACGATGCCGAGCCCTTCGGCCATATCGATCATCAACCGCACGGGTTCCCCAAAACCGCGACCGCCCGGCAGCTTGTCTGCGCCGATTGTAAAGAAACGGCCATCATCGGCGGCGAGGAGTATTTTATCGGTCGTCTGCGCGTGGAATGCATAGGACGGACCGTCGCCTTCTTTGAACTTAAGCGCCTCTGCATTGTCGAGCGCGACATGCCCCTTCATCGCGCGGATCCAGCCGCGCTGCGACATAATCACCGTGATCGGTTCACGGTCGATCATCGCTTCAAGCGGGATGTCCTTTGCAGGTGCTGCTTCCACCACCAAAGTCCGGCGTTTACCAATCAGGGTTTCAGGGCCGTAGCGATCACGCAGCGCCGCAATGTCTTTCTTCAACCGCGTCCGTTGGCGTGCGGGGCTTTCGATCAGCGCTACCAACCCAGCGCGTTCTTCATCAAGTTTATCGCGTTCCTTCTTGATTTCAAATTCTTCCAAGCGCCGCAGCGAGCGCAACCGCATATTGAGGATCGCCTCTGCTTGGCGGTCATTCAGGCCAAATTCGGCCATCATCACGGGCTTGGGTTCATCCTCTGTGCGGATAATTTCAATCACACGGTCGAGATTGAGATAGGCGATCAGATAACCGTCGAGCAGCTCCATCCGGTCATCAATTTTGCCCAACCGGTGTTTGGCGCGCCGGACCAGCACCTCAATCTGATGGGCAAGCCACTGGGTCAGAACAGTCTTCAAACTCATCACGCGCGGGGTACGGTCTGCGCCCAGTACGTTCAGATTGAGCGAAATTTTGACTTCGAGATCGGACAGCTTGAACAGGCTTTCCATCAGCACATCGGGGTCAACACTGCGGCTGCGTGGCTCAATGATCAGTCGAATAACTTCATCGGATTCGTCGCGAATATCGGCAAGGATCGGGAGTTTTTTGTCAGCAATCAATTGGGCGATCGCTTCAATCAATTTGGACTTTTGCACTTGGTAAGGAATCTCAGTGACCACAGCGACCCAAGTACCCCGCCCTTGATCCTCAATCGACCAGCGTGAACGCACACGAAATGAGCCGCGCCCTGTGGCATAGGCGTCTGCAATTGCGGCAGGCGGATCAACAATCTGGCCCCCGGTTGGTAAATCTGGCCCCTGCACAAATTGCAACAGCGCGGCATCATCCGCGTCAGGTTGATCAATAAGCAATGTCGCCGCATCCAAAATCTCTGCCACATTATGCGGCGGGATGTTGGTTGCCATCCCCACCGCAATCCCGCTTGATCCATTGGCAAGCAGATTGGGGAACAGGCCGGGGAAGACTTCGGGTTCTTCCTCTTCGCCGTTATAGGTCGGCTTATAATCAACTGTGCCATCATCAAGCCCGGCCATCAGCTCAATCGCCGACGCCGTCAGCCGCGCCTCAGTATAGCGGTAAGCCGCAGCATTATCACCGTCGATATTGCCAAAATTGCCTTGCCCATCGACCAGTGGATAACGCAGTGAAAAATCCTGCGCCAAACGCACCATCGCATCATAGACCGATTGATCGCCGTGCGGATGATATTTACCGATGGTATCCCCCACAACACGTGCGCATTTCTTATACGCACTCGCCGGATCAAGCTTGAGCAAGCGCATCGCCCAGAGCAGGCGCCGGTGCACAGGTTTTAGACCGTCACGCAAATCTGGCAGCGAGCGCGCCGTGATCGTCGACAATGCATAGACCAGATACCGGTCGCTGAGTGCCGTATCAAATGGCGCATCAACAATATGGTCATATGGGTCTTCGGATGGGGTCGGCGGTGCGGTGCGGTCAGTCATGACTCACGCCGATAGCAGGGGAGATTCGCGGTGGCGAGGGGGGAGTTCATCGCAGGGAATTAAACCCCCACCAGCGCCTCAAACAAACGCTTGCCGTCGATACTCCCGTGGGCAATTTCGCTCGCGCGTTCTGGGTGGGGCATCATGCCTAAAACATTACCACCTGCGTTCAAAATTCCAGCGATATTGCGCGCAGAGCCGTTCACAGGTTCGGCGTAACGAAACGCCACGCGACCTTCGCCTTCCAGCGCATCGAGCGTGGCAGCGTCGGCAACATAATTACCATCATGATGCGCAACCGGAATGGTGATCGCTTCGTTTGCATCATAACGGCTGGTAAAGGCTGATTGGCTGTTTTCAACCGTCAGCGCCACGTCACGGCAGACAAATTGAATGCCCGCATTGCGCATGAGCGCGCCAGGCAAAAGCCCTGTTTCCGTCAGCACCTGAAATCCGTTGCAAATGCCGAGAACATAGGTGCCCTTGGCTGCTGCATCAGACACGGCGCGCATCACGGGAGATTGCGCCGCCATCGCGCCAGACCGCAAATAATCACCGTAGGAAAATCCGCCTGGCACACCGATCAGGTCGATCCCGTCAGGAAGCGTGGTTTCACGGTGCCAGACCATGACTGGCTTTGTGCCCGTCGCCTGTTCAAACGCAACGGCAAGATCACGATCACAATTGGATCCGGGGAAAACAATGACAGCGGTTTTCACGGCCTTCAGCCCCGTTCAATCCGGTAATTTTCAATGACTGTATTGGCCAATAGCTTGCGGCACATATCATCGAGTGCAACGTCGCTGGTGCTGTCGGCCACATCAAGTTCAATCATCTTGCCCGCACGAACGTCAGATACGCCCTCAAACCCCAATCCCTCAAGCGCATGGTGAATGGCCTTGCCTTGCGGATCAAGGACACCGTTCTTAAGGGTCACGAAGATGCGGACTTTCATTGCGGTGTTGTCCTGTATTTGGTTTATAAGATGCTGTGCTTGGATTGGCCACGCCTATGCCGATGTCTGTCGCGAAGGGCAAGGTTGATCGACGATTTCAGATCGTTGGTCGAAAGCATTTCCCGCTCGACGAACAAATTACGGCCTGTGTCGAAGGCGGGGTGCACTTTCCACCAGTTAAAACCAAAACGGTTCTGCGCGGCGGTCCCCTTTGATCCCCATCCCGATTTCTGTGTGGCCCGCCGCCACCCTGACATTTATCGCCCAATCATTGCCTTAGCGGTGGCCAAATGGGTGCGCCCGATCCGCACCACTTGTCCGTCAATCAATTCCGCATGCCACGCCCCAGCTTTATCGTGGCCAAGACGCGCGATCCTGTCCTGTCTAACGATCACAGACCGGTGTAGCCTTATGAAGCGCGCAGGATCCAAACGCGCCTCCAACCCCGTAATTGTCTGATGCAACAAAAAGGAGCGCGCGCCGACGTGGAGCCGCATATAATCTCTTTCGGCATCAATCCGGTCAATATCACCTGCCGCAATCCGGATCAGTTCTGAACGGTGGGGCACCCAGAATTCATCAATATAGGCAGAGGCAATCTTGGCCTCTGCAACATTATACGCGCCGCGCCGTGTGCGAACACGGTTGACCGCCAAAGCAAGTCGATCCGGCGCGACGGGTTTAAGCAAATAATCTGTGGCCGACAGTTCGAAAGCCTCCAGCGCAAACCCTTCAAACGCCGTCACAAAGATGATCGCGGGCGGCGGCCCCGTGCGCGGGTCATGCCCCATAGCAACAGTGCGCGCCACGGCCATGCCATCCTGTTCGGGCATTGCGATATCAAGGAAAACAAGGTCTGGGGACAGAGCTTTAATCATGCGGATCGCAGCCGCACCATCGCCTGCGGTTCCAACCAAAACCAGATCAGGACATTCTGAACACAGCAACTGCATCCGTTCCACCGCCAAAGGTTCATCATCGACGATCAGCGTCCGCAAAGGCACGGTGGCATCATCCATTGGCAAGGAACGGCATTGACAGTGTTACATAGAAGCCCCCTGCAGAAGGGGCAGACATCGTCAGCGTTGCAGCCGCACCGAACCGCGCGGCCAATCGATCACGAACATTGGCCAATCCAATACCCTGATGGGTAACGATTGGTTTTGCTTGAACGGGCCCATCGTCGGACACGGTCAGGATCAAATGCTCTGAATCGATGCGTGCGGTGATGGAGATCGTTACCGCTTTGGTCGTCCGTGCGACTGCATGCTTGATAGCATTTTCAACCAAAGGCTGAAGTATAAGCCCCGGGACTGCGGCTTTTTCCAACGCCTCTGGAACATCAACGGAAACGCTCAACCGGTCGGGAAACCGCACCGCCTCCATATCCAGATAAAGCCGTTGCAAGGCAATTTCTTCGGCCAATGAAACGTCAGCAGAAGGATCATCGGACAGGCTCGTTCGAAAAAAAGACGACAGATTTATGATCATCGCTTCGGCCTCTGCTTTGCGGTCCGTCATCACCAGCGAGCTTAAGGAATTGAGCGTATTGAACAAAAAGTGCGGGTTAACCTGATACCGCAGCGCCCGTAGTTCAGCCTTTTGCGCCGCTTGGGCAAAAATCGCGGTGCGCCGTTCACTGGTGCGCACATCATTGGCATAACTCATCGCGAGATAGAGCGCGGCCCAGGCAACAAGGAAAAAATACCGCGAAATTGCAACTTCGGCAATTTCCTCCATCATGAAACTGCCAAATTGATGGTGCTCCATCTTGGCTTCATCAAACAGACTGTTGGCATCATAAACGTTGAAGACATAATAATTGACGAAGGCGATCGCAAAGGCACAAGGAATCGCTGCAACGACAGTGACCAGAATGCGTGTCGGCAATTCTTTGCCATCAAACCAACGGATACCTTGCCACAAGACGATGGTCACAAAAATGCCGACCAGTGTGACAATCGCGCGGCGATAGGCCAGTTCACCCTGTGCAGGAAAATCCATCACGCTCGCGCGCAGTGACACGATGATCACGTAAAAAAGCCAGAAACCCAAGATGGAAACCAGCACCGCGCCACTGCCAAGCGGGGGGCGGTCCATTTTAGGAAACATCACGGCCACAGGATCATTCATGACACCTGCATAGCGCACACGCGCATGAATGCGACCATTTTACCCGCCATTGGTCGAACATGCTTACTTGCTGATCGAAAAGGAGGCTCACATCTCCGGCCTTAACCGGTTGCTAACCATGTTGGTCCATATCCAACTGTATTCCGTTCAGAGGACCGATGATGGGTACACGAATAACACAGGCCGATGGTGTTTTGACGCTGGCAGAGCTACAGGAATTCGCAAGTTTCCCGCCAGCTGCCCAGCGTTATGTCCGCCGCTCACTCGACGTCGCGTTCGACCGCGCAGATGCGATTGCCTTGTGGTCGCGTGATACCGTTGAAACCGCCAGTATCCGGGCGCAATCACGCCTTTATGATAAATTACCGGCGCTGCGTGCACTTATCCCCGATGATAGAGGCTTGAGCGGTATTGAGGGATTTATGGGCAGCGTGATTTTGCTGAGCGCATTTGATTTGGGGCAAGACCGACTTCATGCTTTTGGCCCGTACCGGTTTCTTTACGAACGTCTGTTAGGCGCATCCGCGCGCCCTTGGCTGCCTGCGGCCTTTTGTGCGGCGGCATCGCTGCCCCACCTCCACCCCGCTCGCCGACGGAATTTACTCCAGTCGATCAGCGAAGCGGCGGCAACCGCACCCGCATGGTCAACCCGCGAACCTGCCTTTTTCCCCGAATGGGTTGAAACGGTGGAGTGATTTCGTCTTTACCCTAGGTCAGCGGAAATGCAGAAATAAACTTTTTGGCAGCCGTTATTTGTCGGGCAGGAAGGCGCTCAATAATCGCTCCCGCTTGGCGTAGCTCAGAAATGAGGCAAGGAAAATTAATATCGATAGCTTCTTCTGATTTACCGAGCCCGTAAGTATAACTGTTCTTATCAATGCGAACCCAAGCCATCCAATCCTCCACGGCAAACTGAGCGACAAGCGGCCGTTTGCGTTCAGGGTCCGGGACATACAATGCTTTAAGGCCCAGCAAATCCCAATCTGGAAAATGTAAGTCATCCGGTTTGGTTGGCGATTTCATCCAGCTATTGCTCCATTTTACCAGATGCAAGATAATTGGTTCAAGCCCACACCCCATTTCTGTTAATGTATAATAAGGTGTTTCATCTCCGCCGACGACCAATCCAGCGATCCTCATTTCTTTGAGGCGCTTTGATAACAAGTTAGCACCAATGCCTTTCAATCTCTTTTGAAGCTCCGAAAAACGGCGCGACGAAATGAGGAGGTCACGGACAAT
>JBEBKH010000073.1:0-11525 GCA_040079575.1 Chakrabartia sp.
GAAACCATCGCGCAACTGAACTTATCAGAGCCTACAAGAATAGTGCAGATTTATTTTTTAATACTGTCACTCTACATGTAATTTGTGGCCCTATTTGCCAAACTATTTTATCGGATTTGAAGCATTGGCAAAGTCGGTGAGTCACTCTCAAATCCCCCGCATCACCTTCTCCACCTCTCTTGGCGCATGAGCGATCATCGCCAGCAATATCCGTGCTGACCGTTCTGGCTGCCGCCGTCCTTGCTCCCAATCGCGGACAGAGGACACGCTGAAGCCATAAGTGCGGGCGAATGCATCTTGGGTTTGCCCGCCTATCTTGCGGATCGCGCGGACGTCAACACTGGCTGGAACGTGCGCAACGAATCCGCTGCGCTTACCCTTTTGGTAATCAGCGACGTCTCGCAGACCCGCGATCATGCTTTCGAAATCGTCTTTATCCATCATATCACCGCTCATCACGAATATCCTTTGCGACCGATTTAACCTCTGCCTTTTGAACGTCACTCAAATTGGCTGATTTTGATTTACTGATGACTGAAATGAGAAAAACCGGCTCATCTTCTGTCATAAAGTAGGTCAAAATCCGATATCCTCCGGATTTACCTTTTCCTCGCCCGGCAACACGCACCTTGCGCGCTCCGCCGCCGCCCGAAATAACTTCTCCGCCTTGCGGGTCTGCCGCGATCTGATCAACTGCTGCAACTCGTTCTGTTTCCGTCATGCCAGCCTTTGCAGCGGCGGCAAGATAGGTTGGCGTTTCAACAACAGTGTGCATGGATCATCTATACGTCATTGCCGTATACATTCAAACGAATAATACAAAACCCTCATCGCATCCAAATCTTGTGGCAAACATTTTGGAGATCGATGCGCCAATGCTTGTGACACATAACTGTCGATGTGTGATACGCTTAACATGAAATGTTATGCTTATCAGCCTTGAATTGTAGGTAATCTCCTGTCACCTCTAAGGAGATTGGAGTTTATAGAATGCCACCGTTTTTCTCGCCCTTTTTTCCGTCTCAATATGACAAAAAACGGTACTTTTCTGTGAACAATGAACAGTGTGAACTTCGAGGTGCGGCATGACCCATTCTATCCCCTTACTCCAACCCGATAAGGGCCAAGCCGCCCGTGCTATCCACCTTATTGATCCTAAGGGATTTGATGCTTGGCTCTCTGCCCAGCCCGAACGCGCACGCGCGGCGGTGCATGCCCAAGGTTTGACACCAAAAGGCTATGCCAGTGCGATCCTTCCCGGGGAAACGGCCGATGAATGGTCCGTGGTATCCGTCGTTGCCAATGTCGATGCGCTGTCCACTTGGTGCTTGGCGAAACTTGCTGAAACCCTGCCCGAAGGAACGTACCGGCTGATCGGGCGTGATCCCGGCCCAGCAATGCTGGGATGGTTGTTCGCGCAATATCAATTTGACCGCTATTTGAATAAAAAAAATCCAAAGGGTGCACGTATATTGCTCACGGCGGACCCAGCGATCATTCCGGACATGGTCTCTCTTGCAGAGGCCACTGCACTCGTTCGCACCCTTGTTAACACCCCTGCTGCCGATATGGGGCCAGCAGACCTTCAACACACAGCAGAAGGCATTGCAAAAGCAAACGGCGCGACGGTTCACGTAACCAAAGGGCATGACCTGGAAACTGGCTATCCCATGATCCACGCGGTCGGGATGGCAGCAGATAAGAAACACGCCCCGCGTTTGATCGAAATCGAATGGGGCAACCCTAATAACCCCCGCGTCGCCATCATTGGCAAAGGCGTGACGTTTGACAGCGGCGGTCTCAACATCAAACCCGGCGGGTCCATGCGGTTGATGAAAAAGGATATGGGCGGCGCGGCGCATGCACTCGCTCTTGCAAAATTGGTGATGGAGGCCCGTCTTCCCGTGCACTTACATGTATTGGTTGCCGCTGCCGAAAATGCAATTGCGGGGAACGCCTTCCGCCCCGGTGATGTATTGAAATCACGCAATGGAATGACGGTTGAGATCGACAATACGGATGCCGAGGGTCGCTTGGTGCTGGCCGATGCGCTGACGAAAGCAGCAGAGGACGTCCCTGCCCTCATTATCGATTATGCCACGCTTACAGGCGCGGCGCGTGTGGCCCTGGGCCCTGATCTTCCTGCGCTGTTCACCAATGATGATGAATTGGCGGATGCGCTCTTACAGGCCGGAAAATCCGTCGATGACAATATCTGGCGTATGCCGCTTTGGTCTGGTTATGCAGATATGTTGAAATCTGACATTGCCGACTGCGTCAATTCTGCGGAGGGTGGCATGGCAGGCGCAGTGACCGCCGCATTGTTTCTGCAGAAATTTGTCCCCGCTGATACCTCATGGGCGCATTTCGACACATTCGCATGGCGCCCTGCGGCCAAACCGGGGCGCCCCAAAGGCGGCGACGCACTTGGTGTGCGTGCCGCCTTTAAGGTTTTGAAGGATCGCTATCCCGCTGTTTAGCGTTTCCCGAGCAGACCGCCGAGGATCGAATCAAGCGGGTTGGCTTGACCGCCACCCTGACCAAAGGATCCCGCAAGGCCGCCCAATATATCACCAAGGCCACCGCCGCCTGATGGTGCCGCTGCGGCAGCACCGCCACCAGCCATCGACGCAATAACAGAGGCAGCAAGACCACCCATGATACCACCGCCCATTTTCTTTGATACTTGCTGCGCGACAAGACCCGCGATGACGGGCAGCATGGCTTTCAGAATGGTGTCGCTAATGCCGGTTTGCGCTGAAGCATGGCTCGCGACTTGGCGGCTGACATCTTTGGATCCAAAAATTTGACCAAGGATATTATTGCCGCTGTCGACATCCTGTTCCGGTGCGCCCATTTTGCTGACAATATCAGCAAGGCCGCCAAGGCCGCCGGATTCTTCAGTTTTGTTCAAACCACCAAGAACCGCCGGAAGCAGTGCGCCCACAGCCGCATTGGCCTGATCAGGTGAAAGACCGAACTGGGTTGCCAATCCGCCAACATCGATCTGCGGATTGCCGCCTGTGCCAGCACCACCGATTGCACCTTGTAATAATTGTCCAAGTATATCCACGCACTTCACTCCCTTAAATTACTGACAGACTCGATCCTCATGGCATCGACTGTCAAATCGATGTAGCATCTTTTGGCTAGTAACAACCATGCCGATTCGTCGCATTGGTCATTAAGGAGAGTAACATGAGTATTTTTAGCAGCATTAAAGACGCCATTTTTGGTAAAGCAGCGCAGGCTGCCCCTGCCCCAACTGCCGCTGCAGCTCCCGTCGCCGCTGCCCCGCAGCCTGTGGATGTTGAAGCGATCATGACAGCAGCTGCAGCATCGGTTGATTATGATTCAAATTGGCGCACGTCGATTGTTGATCTGATGAAACTTTGCGGTCTCGATTCAAGCCTTGGCAACCGCAAGGAATTGGCGACTGAGCTTGGTTTTTCAGGTGATATGAACGATTCAGCTTCGATGAACATCTGGCTTCACCGTCAGGTTATGAACAAACTTGCTGCCAATGGCGGCTTTGTTCCGGCTGATCTGAAAGATTAATTTCAGACATGTTTTGGCGGCGTTGGATATGATCTGACGCCGCCATTGCTATTTATGGCCGTGCTCGGCTATTTCGCGGCATTATGACCATAGCGCCGCGCCCTCAATTCATGCTTCATAGCACATCAAAATTTTTTGATCCTCGCATTCACGCCGTGCGCGGCGACCTTGCCGACATCGCACTCGCAGGTGAAATTTTTGTGCCCCATTATGCCAAGGCGATGGCGATGCACTGTTCAGCCCCCTTTGTTGCCGTGCGCGACGGTGCCTCGGAAGACAGCAATCAGACGTCGGAACTGCTGTCCGGAGAAAATTTCATGGTGCTTGATCAATCAGGTGGCTGGGCTTGGGGATATTGCGCACATGATCATTATGTTGGCTATGTCCCTGAAACAGCGCTGTCATCCGGCGATCGCCACCAGAAAATCATTGCTGCCGACCCGCTTGAAACAGCAAAATCCTTTCTCGATCTGCAATATGTTTGGGGCGGTCGCGGCGGCGCTGGCATTGACTGTTCGGGCTTGATCCAACGCGCTTTGGCCGCGTGCGATATAGCCGCGCCACGAGATAGCGACATGCAGCTCTCTGCGCTTGGGGAAACACTTCCTATTGACGCAGATTTGAAGGCTGGCGACCTGATCTTTTTCCCTGGTCATGTTGGTATGATGGCAAGCGGCAGTGAATTGATCCACGCGACACGGCATCAAGGCAAAGTTGTGATTGAGCCTTTGGCAGACGTGATCGTACGCATGGCCGCCAAGCATGATGAACCTGTCACAGCGCGTAAACGGATTGCCTAATGACCAAGGTTTTTATTGACGGGGCAGCGGGCACAACCGGCCTTGAAATTGCGCAGCGGCTTTCTGGGCGTTCTGAACTTTCGCTTATCACGCTTGACGACGCACAGCGGAAGGTCGCTTCGGTCCGCCGCGACGCGATCAATGCCGCCGATGTTGTTATTCTTTGCCTGCCCGATGATGCGGCGCGCGAAGCTGTGTCTCTGATTGATAATCCCCATACCCGCGTGATCGATGCGTCAACAGCGCACCGCACCGCGCCCGATTGGGTGTTTGGTTTCCATGAAATCGAATTGGATGGCCGTGCCCGGTTGGCAAATGCCACGCGGGTGTCCAACCCTGGCTGCTATTCAACCGGATTTTTGTCGCTGGTGAAGCCATTGGTGCGGGCGGGATTGATCCCTGCCGATTGGCCGCTGACCGTGAATGCGGTGTCGGGATATTCTGGTGGCGGTAAAGCCATGATCGCCGAATTCAAAAATGGAAATACGGACACAGCGTGGCGCACTTATGCCTTGGGTCTAGGTCACAAACATGTCCCGGAAATGCAGCGTCACGCAGGGTTGGTTTATGCACCTCTGTTCGCGCCGTCGGTGACGCGGACGTACCGCGGAATGATTGTAGATGTTCCGCTTATGATCGGCGCAATGCCCAAGCGCCCATCAGCAACAGCGATTCGTTCAGTGTTGGCCGAAACCTATGCAGAATCACCCATTGTGCATTTTGTTGATGGATTTGATGAAGAAAATCTGACCGTCGAACATGCAGCGGGAACAGACTATATGGATTTGTTTGTGTTTGAGAATGCGGATGCTACGCAAGTTCGTCTTGTCGCAGCGCTCGACAATCTTGGCAAAGGTGCTGGCGGCGCTTGCGTCCAGACCCTGAACTTGATGGCGGGTCTGGACGAAACAACGGGATTGCGGCTTTAGCCAGCCAGTTTTTCTGGGGGGTTGGTTTCTAACCAAGCGAGCACCTTATCTGGCGCACTTTCTCCGTAGGGATCAGCATCTGATCCATCATCATTAATGCCGGGTTCTTGAAACAGCGCAACAATCTTTCCATCTTCAACGACCATTGCATATCGCCACGACCGATCACCAAAACCAAGATGGTCTTTGCTGATCAACATGCCCATCCGCCTTGTGAAATGGCCAGAACCGTCGGGCAGCAGTTTTACTTTTTCTAGGCCGAGCATCTTGCCCCATTGGAACATAACGAAGGCATCATTGACCGACAGGCAGTAAACTTCATCGACGCCCGTTGCCCGGATTGCGTCATAGCTGGCTTCGTAGGCTGGGCATTGTTCACTCGTGCAGGTCGGGGTGAATGCGCCGGGAAGTGCAAATACAACCACACGTTTTCCTGAAAAAATATCGTTGCTGGTAGTATCCTGCCAACGAAATGGATTTTCACCTTCGACGGTTTCATCACGCACGCGGGTTTTGAATGTGATTTTAGGGACAAGCGTATTTATCATTTATGGCTCCAATAAAATAGAAAACACGGACGAGTATGGGTAACTCCGTCTGCGATATTTTGTTCTACTGCGCGCCTGAAAATTAGGAAAACCGATTACAATGGTTTCAGTGATCGAATTTAGCGATCAATTACATTTCGCCCTTGCCACGGCGGAGTGCGAACCATTTTTCAACATTGGCATTATGCTGGGCAAGAGTATCAGCAAAAACATGGCCGCCAGTGCCGTCGGCGACAAAAAATAATGCGCGCGTTGGTTCTGGGTTGAGCACAGCGGCAATCGATGCCTTGCCCGGATTGGCAATGGGACCAACAGGCAAGCCATACATTGCATAAGTGTTGTAACCGTTGTCTTCGCTCAATTCCGATTTCAATATACGCCTTCCAAGCGGTTTCCCTTTTGTTACGGGATAGATCGTCGTCGGATCAGCCTGCAATTTCATGCCGATACGGATACGATTTGAATATACACCTGCGACCTTGCGGCGTTCTGAGGCCTTGCCAGTTTCTTTTTCGACTATCGACGCAAGTATGATTGCCTCTTGCGGAGATTGAGCAACAGTCGACGGCTTTCGATTTGCCCAGAGTTCCGCCAATGACCTGGTCATGGCTGTTTGCATACGCAACAAAACCGCACTGCGTTTTTCACCGCGTACATAGCTGTAATTGTCAGGCAGGACAGATCCTTCTGCCGGAACCGCAATCTCACCCGTTAGGAATTTGGTCGCCATCAACCGGTCATAGACCATGATAGAGGGAAATCCCTCTGGCACGGCAACATAGCGTTGCAGTGTTTTGCCGGCTTGTAAAAGTTCAAGGACAGCGGCGGCCGTCATCCCCTTTGTCACTTCATATTCGCCAGGCTTAATGGATGCACTTGATCCAAACACGCGCGCATAAGTGATAAAGCGATCTGCCGAGGTGATCGCGCCTTCGCGTTCCAACATGCGCGCCGCAGCTTTCAGGCTTGATCCCTGTGCGACAACGACCGTGATATCTTTGTCTGGGCCAGATCCGCCTGAGCTGCGAACTATGAAAAAAGCCAATCCAGCGAGGATTGCCAGCAAAACAAAGCAACCCAACTTACGACTCATGTCAAAGCGCCCGCATTACCAGACTGGCATTGGTCCCGCCAAAACCAAAGCTGTTGTTTAGCACAGCTTTTACAGAGCGTTTTTTCGCAATGAGCGGTACAAGATCAACGCCTTCACACCCCTCACTCGGATTGTTGAGATTGAGGGTCGGCGGCACAATCTGATCACGCATCGCGAGCAGACAGAAAATACTCTCAACAGCACCAGCGCCGCCTAGAAGGTGGCCAATGGCCGATTTTGTTGACGACATGGACACGCCGGAAATGTCATCACCAAACAGCCGTCGCACTGATCCCAATTCAATCATATCAGCCATCGTCGACGTGCCGTGCGCATTGATATAATCAATATCCGACAGCGCGAGGCCCGATCTACGGAGCGCCATTTCCATCGACCGATAAGCGCCGGAGCCTTCGGGTTCAGGCGCGGTCACATGATAAGCGTCGCCCGACAGACCGTAACCGATTACTTCGCCGTATATCTTTGCGCCGCGTGCTTTTGCACGTTCATATTCTTCCAAAACGACGACGCCAGCGCCTTCCCCCATGACGAACCCGTCGCGGTCGCGGTCATAAGGGCGGCTTGCCTTTTCTGGTGCATCGTTAAAGGCGGTGCACAGCGCGCGCGCTTGCGCAAAACCAGCGATACCGAGTGGGCAAATCGTGCCTTCGGCCCCGCCTGCAAGCATGACGTCGGCATCATCCATTGCAATCATGCGCGCAGCATCGCCAATCGAATGTGCACCCGTTGAACAAGCGGTAACGACCGCGTGATTGGGGCCCATTAGGCCGTATTTTATGCTAACCTGACCTGAAATCAGGTTGATCAGGCGACCGTGCACGAAATGAGGGGAAACCCGTTTTGGCCCCTTTTCGGCAAGTAACAGCGATTCGCTTTCAATGCCTGGCAACCCCCCAATTCCCGATCCAATCGAACAGCCCGCGCGAAAACGCTCTGCCTCAGTCATTTCGGTGAGGCCCGCATCTTCCAATGCCTGACCTGCGGCATCAATGCCGTATATAATAAAGGGATCAACCTGCCGCTGAACCTTATAATCAACACGCTTATTAGGATCAAAACCATAAGGATGGTCAGCGGGTTTAACCTCACAAGCTATGGTGCACGCATAATCCGTTGCATCGAACCGTGTGATCTGGCCCGCACCCGATTTACTGGCAAGTAGATTTGCCCAAACGGTTTCAACATCGGATCCTAGAGGCGTCACAAGCCCTAACCCCGTTACAACGACCCGGCGCATTTCGCATTCTCCGTTCTAAAATACAAAAGCGGCCCCCCGGTCTTGCTGGGGAGCCGCTTTGTATATCACGACTCGTTCAAAACCGGACGTGCCAGTCAGAAGAGGGCAATTAGCCCTTGTTCTTTTCGATATAGTCGATGGCATCATTGACTGTGGCAATTTTTTCAGCTGCATCGTCAGGAATTTCAACGCCAAATTCTTCTTCAAACGCCATAACAAGTTCAACAATGTCAAGGCTATCTGCGCCTAGATCATCAATGAAGCTCGCTTCTTCAGTAACCTTGTCCGCTTCAACACCGAGGTGTTCAACAACGATTTTTTTCACCCGGTCTGCAGTCTCGCTCATGGTTGGTCCTTCTCATTCATGTTTGAGCAATATTTGAAATTAGCCCTATCGTGGGCGAGCAAGCGGTGCAAGTCCCTATCCTTAACAACCGTAAGATCAGTTTTAACCAAAAATGTGCCTGGTTAATCGTTTCTTTGGCAAAGACCTCTATTCGTCGCACATGTTTGCGGCAATCAAAGACGGCCAATGGGTCAATATCAGCCGGATAAAGGCCGTCTCGGCTATGATGATGACGGCGACCATTTTGATGGTCAGCTTCCTTTTATTAACAGCGCACGGCACCGTGGATCAATTCGGACGACCGCTTGGTACCGATTTTTCCAATGTATGGACAGCGGGTCATATGGCATTGCAGGGGCAAGCGGCAGATGCATGGGATTGGGCGAGCCATTTTGCGGTTCAACGCGCAACCCACGATGATCCAGATGTTCCGGTCTATGGATGGCATTATCCCCCACCCTTTTTGCTGGTTGCGGCGACTTTGGCGAAGTTGCCTTATATTCCCGCCTTGATCATTTGGCAGGTCACGACACTTGGGCTGGCAGTGATTACGCTTCGCGCCATCCTGCCTGAAAAAACAGCGTTGCTCGCAGGTTTGGGGTTTCCGGTTGTGCTGATCTGCTTAGGCCACGGACACAATGGGTTCCTAACCGGCGCTCTATTTGGGGGCGGATTACTTTTGCTGGACCGAAGACCACTGATTGCAGGATTGCTGCTGGGGTGTGTTATTTACAAGCCGCAATTCGGATTGGTTTTACCGGTCATTTTACTGCTTGGCGGGCATTGGCGGGCAATTGGTGGCGCGCTTTTATCGGCGACCCTGCTCTGTGGTTTGACGCTCGCGATTTGGGGGTGGCCGGTATGGCAGGCTTTTTTGGACTCCCTCCCCCTCACCCAGTCTATTGTTATTGAGCAAGGATCGACAGGTTGGGAAAAGATATTGAGTGCCTTTTCGGCCGTCAGAAATTGGGGTGGTTCAGTGCCAATCGCTTGGGCCGTGCAGACCATTGTGACATTGATGGCAATAATTGGTGCGGCCGTGGTGGCACGCCGCACATCATCTCCCGTGCGCAATGCCGTCATCCTGTCAGCAGCCCTATTATCAACGCCTTATGTGCTTGATTATGACCTAATCCCCTTGGGGATGGCACTTGCATTTTTAGTCGTGGATGGTCGTGCACGTGGATTTTTGGCGTGTGAAAAAACTATATATGCGCTGATTTGGATCGCCCCCCTGTTCGGTCGTGCAGTCACAAGTGGCACAACCATACCCCTCGGTTTTATTGTAATTGCCGCGACATTCATTCTGGCGATGCGGCGTGCGGTCATATTAGACCGCGTTACAGCATGGCCATTCCGCCATTTACATGAACCGTCTGCCCTGTAACATAGGCGGCTTCACGGCTGGCAAGGTAGACGACCGCTGCGCCAACATCCGCGCCTTCACCAAGACGGCCAGCGGGAATGCGCGCGGTAAGCGCTAGTTTCTGGGCGTCGGGCAAGGCATCCGTCATTGGAGACGTAATAAATCCTGGCGCGACGCAGTTCACGGTGATGTTCCGGCTTGCCAATTCCTGTGCCAATGCTTTCGACATGGCTGTCAGTCCGCCTTTTGACGCAGCATAATTGGCTTGGCCCGGATTGCCCGTTGCGCCGACAACCGAAGTAATTGAAATGACACGGCCAAAACGTGCTTTCATCATCGGCTTAGCGGCGGCGCGGATCAAACGGAATGCGGCTTCCAAATTAACCCGAATGACCGTGTCCCACTCTTCATCCTTCATCCGCATCGCGAGGTTATCGCGCGTAACACCGGCATTGTTGACGAGAATATCAAGCTGTCCAAGCGCTGCAACAGCGCTTGGCACCAGCGCATCGACTGCAACAGGATCAGAAAGATTGCAGGGCAGGATGATAGGATCATGCGGTAGGCCCGCCGCAACCGCACGCAACGCATCTTCACGCGTGCCGGATAGCGCAACCCGTGCACCCTGCGCTGCCAGTGCTTTCGCGACAGCAGAACCGATGCCACCGCTTGCGCCCGTCACGAGCGCGGTCATTCCCGAAAGATCAAACATCTTCAAATATCCTTTAACAAGGCTTCAATATCATCCATCGAAATGACGGAAACAGCGTTGGCATCAGGCGCAATTCGTTTGACCATCCCACCAAGGACTTTGCCGCCGAATTCGACGAAATGATGTGTGTCCACAGCAAACATAGCCGCCACAGACTCGCGCCATCGCACCCGCCCGGTTACTTGTTCGACCAACAATGCGCGAATGGAGTCAACATCAACAACCGGCGCCGCCGTCACATTGGCGTAGAGCGGAACGAGGGGGGCTTGGAGCGCAGCGGTTGATAGTGCCGCAGCCATCGCATCGGCAGCTGGTTGCATCAAGGGGCAGTGAAAGGGCGCTGACACTGGCAGGAGAATCCCGCGCTTGATCCCGTGTTCCTTGGTGAGTGCAATCGCGCGTTCAATGGCGGCGACATGCCCGGAAATGACAACTTGTGTTGGATCATTGTCATTCGCAATAACGCAAACCTCACCTTCGCCAGCAGCATCCGCCAATGCCTGCGCTTTTTCAACATCTGCCCCCAACAAAGCCGCCATAGCGCCAATGCCGACAGGAACAGCCGCCTGCATTGCCTGACCGCGCAATTTGAGCAGTCGCGCCGTGGTCGCCACATCAAGCGCCCCAGCGGCACAAAGGGCAGTATATTCACCCAAAGAATGGCCTGCGACATAATCAGCCTTTTCCGCCAAGCGCACCCCGCCTTCGCGTTCCAAAACGCGCAGTGTCGCTATCGCATTTGCCATAATTGCTGGCTGGGCATTTTCGGTCAGGGTCAGCTGCTCCTCTGGTCCTTCGCACATGAGTTTGAAAAGCGATTGACCAAGGGCATCATCAACTTCTTGAAATACCTCACGCGCGATTGGACTGGCATCCGCCAGCGCTTTACCCATGCCAACAGATTGGCTTCCTTGT
>JBEBKH010000074.1:0-11515 GCA_040079575.1 Chakrabartia sp.
TGCCTCGCTTTGGTTTTTCTGTTTCGCTCATTGCCTTAACCTAAATCCTTCAAAAACTAACATGCGCCGCGACGCCGTGAACCTTACGCACCCTTTTCGCAAGGTAAAGCATCGTCGCTGCGACCGATAAAATTATGCCATCGGGCCAATACACTTTCCACACGCTGGGCAGCGGCGCGGTCAATCAGGGCGATATGGACCACGTTTTCGCGCCCCAAAGCTGCCCCTAATATAGAGCGATCAACGCTTAAAACCAAGCCTGTCTCGCCGGATCCTTCGGCTTCCCGTCCGACACGCCATGCCTGATCAAGTTTGCGGTTGCCATCTGCACTGGCATCGCTTGCGTGCAGCAACAGCCGCGCTTTGCCTGAACGCGCCGCTTCTTCGATTCGGTCGGACCCTGTGACGAGCATGCCCGCGCGCGATTCCAACCCCAAACGGTCAAGCGCGGTGCGTTCCAAGGCCGCCTCGGTCAATTGCGCAAGATCATCAGGTACGCTCACCGCTTGCGTTTTGAATGCGCGGGCCAAAGCGCCCTTTAATTTGCCCTTGGCAATGGCGGTTTCCAGGGCTGCGCGATCAACACCAATCCATGCGCCGCGCCCTGGGGCTCGCGCACGAACATCTGGAGCGACCTGACCGTCATGGTCAAGCGCAAGCCGGATCAACCCCGATTTGGGGCCGTGTTCACCGGTAATTATGCAGCGGCGCTCGGGCTCGTGAGCAGTCTCATGCTGAGGTGGCCGCATCAGCGTCCCCCTCATCTTCAAACCAGTGCGCACGCGCGGCCATGATGATTTCGTTTCCTTGTTCTTCTGACAGATTATAGTCCGCTAGTACGCCGCCCTTGGCTTCTGGGGGTGGAGTTTTGCCCGGAATTGGTTTGCGGCGTGGTTCATTGCGCTTTTTCTGAATCAGTTCGTCGGTCGCCAAATCGGCCAGATCATCCAGCGTTTTGATCCCCGCCTTGCCCAGCGTGACGAGCATTGCTTCGTTCAGATGCGGCATTTCCGCCAATGCATCTTCAACGCCGAGGGCGCGGCGCTCTTCACGATTGGTCGCTTCGCGGCGCTCCAGCGCTTCGGTCGCACGGTTTTGAAGTTCAGCGGCGAGATCATCGTCAAAGCCTTCAATTTCGGCGACTTCCGAGACGTCGACATAGGCCACTTCTTCAAGGCTGGTGAAGCCTTCTGCTACCAGCAGCTGTGCCAATGTTTCATCAACATCGAGTTCTTTTTGGAACATTTCAGAATTTTCGACGAATTCCTTCTGCCGTTTTTCACTGGCATCGGTTTCGGTCATAATATCGATCGCTGATCCGGTCAGCTGCGACGCCAGACGCACATTTTGACCACGGCGGCCAATGGCGAGCGACAATTGATCGTCCGGTACAACAACTTCGATCCGGCTTTCTTCTTCATCAATCAGAACGCGAGCGACCGTTGCGGGTTGCAGCGCGTTGACGACAAAGGTTGCCACATCGTCTGACCAAGGAATGATGTCGATTTTTTCGCCCTGCATTTCCTGAACGACCGCCTGAACGCGGCTGCCCTTCATGCCGACGCAAGCGCCAACGGGATCAATGCTGGAATCACGGCTGATCACGCCGATTTTGGCGCGGCTACCAGGATCACGCGCGGCGGCCTTGATTTCGATAATCCCATCGTAAATTTCAGGGACTTCCTGCGCGAACAGCTTTTTCATAAATTCGGGATGTGCGCGGCTGAGGAAAATTTGCGGCCCCCGGTTTTCGCGGCGGACGTTGAGGATCAGTGAACGGACACGGTCACCAACACGCGCAACTTCACGCGGGATTTGCTGATCACGGCGGATCACGCCTTCGGCGCGGCCCAGATCAACAACGACGTGACCAAATTCAACGCGTTTAACAACGCCTGTGATGATTTCGTTCGCGCGGTCCTTAAACTCTTCATATTGACGCTCACGTTCGGCATCACGGACCTTTTGGAAAATGACCTGTTTGGCGGCTTGAGCGGCAATCCGACCGAATTCAATCGGGGGGAGTGGATCGACGATGAAGTCGCCAAGAGCGGCAGCCTTGTCGAGTTTGGTCGCATCAGCAAGGTTCACTTGCTTGAAATAATCATCAACCACTTCAACCACCTCAACCACGCGCCACAAGCGCATGTCGCCGGTCTGCGTATCGATTTTGGCGCGGATGTCATTTTCAGCACCGTAGCGTGAGCGTGCGGCGCGTTGGATCGCATCCTCCATCGCTTCAAGAACAATAGCTTTGTCGATCAGTTTTTCACGGGCAACCGCGTCAGCAATGGCGAGCAGTTCGGCCTTATTGGCAGAAATCGGGGTGGACATCGAAACTTACCTCTCTTCAACAATTTTATCTACGCCGTCGGTCGACAGCGGTCTGGTGGCTTTGATCAGGGCATCGGTCAGCAATAATTTTGCACTGCTGATATTTGCAAAGGGGATATGCAGCGTTTCCTGCGTTTTGGGGGTTGTGATGATGATGTCATCGTCCAACAATCCGCCCAAGCGTCCTTCCACTTGTTTGCGGCCCTGAAACATTTCGGTCAGGCGCAACCGTGCATCAAACCCTTCCCAATCATGATAATCGGCAAGGCGGGTTAGTGGACGATCAATACCGGGCGAAGACACTTCCAATCGGTATGCTTCTTCAATCGGATCGGCTTCATCAAGTGTATCGGAAATGCGGCGCGACAATTCGGCGCAATCCTCAATCACCAATTGACGCGTCTCAGGACGTTCGGCCATCACTTGCAGGGTCGGGTCACTTTTGCCGCCAAACATCGCAACGCGCACCAGCGATAGCCCCATTGCGGTTGCATGGGGTTCAATCAATTTGGTAATCACGGCAATATCGGTCATTCATTTTTCCGTAAAAAACAATGCGCCTTCGTTGCCGGACCCTTTCGGAACCGACCCCAACACTTTCTAACGATGTCGAGAAGACATGGGTTCTATAGGCGTGACTTTGCGGTAGAGCAAGATGCGATCTTTATTGCGCATTAAGACCGCGTCAACGAATTGCTCTTACACGTTATTTTTGGGAACTCTGGGCTACGTGGGGACGTTTTGATCCGGTCATTTATTGTCGCATTACTGCTGTTGCTCTGCGTGCGCCCTGCATATGCCGAAGCGGATGCGGCGCGTTTTTCGACGATTTCGCTTGGTGAACCGTGCTTGCTGCAGGGGGCGGCCACTGCAAATCCTGAAACATTGATCACGCAACCGCAGAAGTTTTCCTGCACCCTTAAGCACGGCGACCTAAAATCGGGCGTACATTGGGCGCGGTTTCAATTGCCGCGCGCCATCGATTCGCGCGAAGTGGAATGGCATTATAGCCACGCGGTAACGCAAGCAGACAGTGAACATCTGTGGGTGGGAACCAAGGACGGGCGCGTCCTAAAAATCGCGACAGAACGTGAAGCGGCACGGCGCATACTCGGCGGATCAAGTCAGGTGTTTGATCTTCCTGCGGCGGACGGGATTAACAGCTTGCTTGTCCGCGTTGAAGGATTGGAAAACCGGCGTGGCTCAACCCCGCGTGCGGCGCTGATCTCTGCGCCCGTTGCTAACAAGAATTTGATGATCACCTATTTGATTTTCGGCATTTTGAGCGGCGCGATGGCCGGCATCATGTTTTATAACCTGACTCTTTACGGCGCGCTCCGCTATCCGGTTTTGCTCAGCTATGTTTCCCTGATCTTTGCCAATCTTGTATACGGGGTGGTTTGGTCCAACGCTATTCTCTATTTCCTCCCCACAATGACCACGGCAATGCAGTTTAACGTTCATGCGCTGTCGATTGCGGTTTGTTTTGCGGCGGGTGGCTTGTTCTTTACGACATTTCTGGAAGACGGGATGTTGCCGCGTTGGGCGGGCAGACTTATCCATAGTGTCAATATTCTTGGTTTGTTGGTGCAGATTGGCCGTTTTTTCATGCCCCCTAACACGTGGCAGCTGACCGATACTGCCACTTATATTTGCTTTGTCATTGCTCTGTTGATGACAATTATCGGGTCCGCCATTGCCCTTAAACGCGGCAGTATCGCGGTCAGATACTATCTGTTGGCTTGGTCCTTGCCCTTTATCGTCATAATGGCCCGCGTCTTGTGGGGAGTCGGTCTTGTGAAAACCGAAAGCGCGCTGTTTGAAGCGAGCAATTTTGTGGTGGTCTCGATTGAAGCGCTTTTGAGTTCCGTTGGGTTGGCATGGCGATTGAAACAGCTGCGCACAGAACGGGATGGTGCTCAAATTCGCGCCGACGAAATGTATCAGCTGGCAACCATTGATCCGTTGACCGGGTTGCTCAATCGCCGCGCGTTTCTGGACCGTTCCTACCTCGCGGCTGCGAATGGACAAGATGTCCAATTGATCTTGATCGACATTGACCGGTTCAAATTCGTCAATGATGGCTTTGGTCATCATGTCGGGGATACAGTACTTTGTCATGTTGCAGATGCCATTCGCGCATCGGGTATGCCAATGATTGGTCGGTTGGGGGGCGATGAATTCGCAATATTGATTGCGGGCGGGAACGCGGTGGATGTCGGAAAATTTGTCCGCAAAAAAATTGCCGTTTCCTCAAAGGCGGTTGAATTGGCGGTGACAGTCAGCATCGGCCTGGCGGCAGGGCCACTCAGGAATGAACAGGATTGGCAGTTGCTTTATGTCGCTGCCGATCAGGCTCTCTATCGTTCAAAACGTGGCGGACGTGACCGGGTTACGGATGGCCGTGTTCCCCGTGTGCTTCCGGCGGCGGCATAATCCTTGCTCATATCTGTGGCGGCGTGTATTGGAACATAATACGAACAATATTGATCTGCCCCTATGGAACATGCCCCCGTCCGCAAAATCATTCACATTGATATGGATGCCTTTTTTGCGTCTTGTGAACAGCGGGACAATCCTGATTTGCGCGGGAAGCCTGTGGCGGTTGGCGGGGCTTCTGAACGCGGTGTTGTGGCGGCGGCCAGTTATGAAGCGCGGGTGTTTGGGGTGCGGTCCGCAATGGCGGGGGCAAAGGCGCGGCGGCTGTGTCCCGACTTGATTTTCGTGCCACACCGCTTTGATGTGTACCGCGCGGTATCACATCAGATCAGGGCGATTTTTCTTGATTATACTGCACTCGTCCAACCGCTTTCGCTTGATGAAGCCTATTTGGATGTCACAGAAAATTCGCGGGGCGAATCTTCTGCCACACGGATTGCGGAGGACATTCGTGCACGTATCCGCGCCGATACTGGCCTCACCGCGTCAGCGGGGGTGTCCTATAATAAGTTCCTCGCCAAAATTGCCTCAGACATCAACAAGCCCGACGGTATTTGTGTGATCACACCTGCCCAAGGGCCAGATTTTGTCGCCGCATTGCCGGTCCGTAAATTTTACGGGGTCGGCCCTGCGACGGCGGCAAAGATGGAGCGGCTGGGCATCGTGCTGGGCAGCGATTTGCGCGATCGTCCCCGCGCGTTTCTGGATCAGAATTTTGGCAAGGCCGGGGGCTATTATTATAATGCCTCGCGCGGGATTGATCACCGCCCGGTCAACCCTGATCAGTTACGCAAATCCATTGGATCTGAAACAACATTTCTAAACGATTTGATCACGAAAGATGACTGCATGACGGCGCTGCTCCCCTTGATCGACAGTGTCGCTCGGCACTCTGAAAAACATGGGATGCGCGGACGAACCGTGACGCTCAAACTGCGTTATGCTGATTTTCGGACGGTGACGCGCAGTCGGACAGTCATCGTGCCGGTGTCCACAGCAGCACAGATCGCACCGATGATTGCGGACTTGCTTGACACGTTGATCCCATTACCAATGGGTGTAAGATTGCTTGGCGCGACCCTTTCCGGCCTCGACAATGGAGTTACCGATGATCAAGTTGAAACGCGTCAAGGGACTTTGCTTTAGAATTGCGGTGGCCTGCCCCCTGCCGCTCACGGCGTGCAGCAGCGGCGCGACCGGGGCTTCTGACAAGGGGAAGTACCCCTTTTCCATCAGCGAGAAAGCGGTTTTTGAAGATCCGTGGGCAATGGCATTTCTGCCTGATGGCCGCGCTATCATCACCGAAAAAGCCGGACATATTCAGCTTTGGGATGAAAAATCAGGTCAGAAAACCGCGGTTTCAGGTGCACCCTCTGTGGCTGACGAAGGACAGGGTGGCCTCGGCGATGTGGCGGTGCACCCTGATTTCAAAAATAATCGCTTTGTCTACTTCAGCTGGGCCGAGGCGCAAGGCGCGGTCAAAGGCGCAGCTGTCGGGCGCGCGCGCTTGGTGGAAGACAAAGGAGGTGTCCGGCTTGAAGGGCTTCAGGTCATTTGGCGGCAAGAACCCAAAGTGTCGGGTAACGGGCATTACGGGCATCGACTGGCGTTTGGACCCGACGGCATGCTCTATATTTCGAGCGGTGAACGCCAGAAATTTGATCCCGCACAAGATATGATGTCCAACATGGGCAAGATCGTGCGGCTGACTGACAGCGGGATGATCCCGTCGGACAATCCCTATTATGATCAGGGGCGGATAAAGGCGCAAATTTGGTCACTGGGACACCGCAATCCTTTGGGGCTGGCTTTTGATGCTGCGGGGCGTCTCTGGGAAAGCGAAATGGGACCGCGCGGCGGCGATGAATTCAATCTTATCAAACGCGGCGCAAATTATGGCTATCCCATCAAATCAAACGGGTCGCATTATGACGGTCGTGACATTCCAGACCACGGGGCCGGGGATGGTTTTGAAGCGCCGAAACTGTGGTGGAACCCGTCCATTTCACCCGGCAGCTTGATGCTTTATTCAGGTACTATGTTTCCCGATTGGAAGGGCGATGCCTTTATCGGCGCGCTGGGTGGAGAAGCATTGATCCGCATTGATCTAAACGGCGAAACGGCAAAGAAAGCCGAGCAATGGGACATGGGCGCGCGCATCCGCGAGGTTGAACAGGGTCCGGACGGTGCAATCTGGCTGTTGGAGGACGGCGGTTCTGGCCGGTTGCTAAAGCTTACGCCTTAGATGTGAATTGTGAATCAGAATTGATTTTCGGAAAGCAATTCAAAAATTCCAGCCCGCGCCGCATTGCTTTGACGCGATGTCAGCGCGAGCTGGTGCGACCCGCCAGGCGATCGAAGGATGGCGCTGAAGCCTGCCCGGCGAAGCGAAGTAAATTTGAGCGCAGTGACTTCAGCGCATCGCGCGATCCACGAGGAGCGTGTCTGCGTACATTTTGAAGCTGGCGAGCTTTCCGTCCTGCACCGACCAGAGATGGGCAAATTCTGCGCGCATCGAACGTCCCGTGGCTTTAGCGGTCCCGGCATAAACACCGAACATTGCGACGCGGTCGCCACATTCAATATGATCTTGTGGCGTCGCAGAAAATCCATCCCAATCGCGTCCAAGAGGAACCAGCAGTTTTTCAACGACTTCCTGCGGACTGGTCCACGTTCCGCTATAGTAAGGAAACCCCTCAGCCTCAGTCCAGCTTAATTGCGGGTGAAGAACCGCGAATATGGCGTCCACATCTCCGCGTGAAACAGCGTCGTAGAATGATTGAACGATATGCAGAACGGACATGATGGCATTGCTCCTCAAATGTGGGGGGTGAGGCAACCGACCAGCGACGACCCCACCCTATTGCAATCAGCGCGCGCCAGCGGCCTTGGCGTCCTCGACAACCTTGGCGAAATCGCCTTCGGGGTCGCCGGTCAGCAACGTGGGCTGGAAGCGAATTTCCTCGATGTTGGTGACACCGGCCTGGTTTAGCCAAAAGCTTAAGTAAGACGAATGATGATCAACGCCGTATGCAGGTGACGGGGCGGCGGGAGAGAATGCACCGCTGGTCAAGACGACAGTCGCTTTCTTGTCCTTGAGCAGTCCAAAATATCCGGTTTCAGGAACAAGTCCAAACAGGATTCCTGGCTGGTGGACAACATCGATATAGTGTTTGAGCGGGTAAGGAATACCGCCGTTCCACATTGGCACGGCAAGCAAATAATGGTCCGCCGCTGCAAAGCGATTGGCGATTGCAGAGATTTCGTCCCATGCGGTTTTCTGTTCGGCGTCGTGCGCTTGGCCAGTGAAGACTGCGATTTTGGCGTTGACCTTGTTGCCGTCAAATGTAGGCAGGCGTTCGTGCCAGACGTCGATAACATCAACTTCGAGGTTTGGGTTTTTGGCTTTGAGCGTTTCGAGATAGGCATCGGCAATCGCAACTGATTTTGAATCAGGGCGCGGTGATGCCTTAATATAGAGCAATTTTGTCATCGATTTTTTCCTTTTGAAGATGTTGAGGATTTTCATGGGTGAGGTCACCGGCCAGCAAACATTGCTTTGATTGCGCGTGCCACTTCTGGCGTGTTTTCATCGAGGACGAAGTGCCCAGCATCGAGCCAGATCAGTTTCGCCTCCGGAAGGTCGCGTTTGAACGCTTCGGCACCAGCCGGGATGAAGAACGGATCGTTCTTTCCCCAGATGACCAGAGTTTTCGGTTTGTGCGTCCGGAACGCGGCGTGCCAGCCATCGTAAGCACCGACATTGGTCTTATAGTTTTCAAGCAGGTTGAGATGGTAGGCATCGGTACCAGGCCGATCCAGAAGCGCCTGATCATGAACCCAATTGTCGGGGTTAATGGCGTCAGGATTTTTGGCACCTGCAGTATATTGAAACTGCGTTGTACCAGCAGCAAGGAATGTGCGCGCGGCCGCCTCTGTGACTTCGTTGCGCTTTTCCCATAGCGGCAAGAAAATCTGTTTTGGCATATCGCCGACGCCCTCAAGATAGGCGTTGGCGTTCTGAACAATCAGGCCTTTTACTTGGCTTGGGCGCGCGGTGAAAATGCGAAAGCCAACAGGGCCACCATAATCCTGCATATAAAGGACATAGGATTTGAGACCGAGGTGATCGATCAGGCCGGTGATGTGCGTGGTCAGGTTGTCAAACGTGTAGTCGAATTCGTTCGCGGCGGGTGCATCGGACTGGCCGAAACCGATATAATCAGGCGCAATGACATGGAATTTGTCAGCGAGCGCCGGGATTAAATCGCGATACATGTGCGAGCTGCTGGGAAAACCATGAAGCAAAATGATCGTTGGCGCAGCGGGGTTACCCGCCGCGCGGTAGAAGACTTTACGACCATTGATAGTCGCATGATGATATGTGGTTGCGCTGTGACTTTCTTTCATTGCGGTCGCTTTCTGTGAGTGGGGTGTCGCCGCAAGAATTGGAGCGGGGGCTGAAAAAAGGGTTGCTGCAAGTGCCAGTGAGAGCGTGCGGAGCAGTTGGGAGGATTGGCGCATCAGATATCCTTGTAACTTATTAATTGTTAATTGATAAGTTACATAGGTTTTGACACCCGTCAACAATTATTTTATAAGTTACGTGCATTTGAATTAAGGACATCCTCAGAGAGGGTCAAAATCACTATGAGAGCTGAGATTTCACAAGAATTCAGAAACGGGGTGCCATTTCTTGGCGGCAGCCTGTGGATCGACTTCGTTAACACGCGCTTCGTGTTGAATGGCGAGTCGGTAGATTTTTTGCGCGACGAGGCCTCATTGGCCGGCTGGGCAAAGGAGGCCGGAATTGTGTTCGACGAACGTAATATGAAGGACGAACGCCCGGTCTTGCTCCGGCTGCGCGACGGCCTCGCAGTGGCGTTTGAGCAGCTTTCTCACAACGCCCCATTGTCCGCTGATGCACTCGTAATGGTGAATGCACTTCTCGGTAAGCTGACTATCCACATGCAACTTTCCCGCGTGGCCGATTCGATCATTTTGGAAGAGCAAGCAAGTGCAGCAGGCTCAGATGTGGCCGTTGCTATCGCGGCTGATTTTGCGCGATTTGTAGCAAATTATGAAGTGCCCCGTTTGAAACATTGTGACAATCCAGCATGTGCCATAGTGTTTTATGATCGGGGCAAAAATATGAGGCGGCGGTGGTGCTCGACGTCGATCTGCGGCAATCGCGATAAGGTTGCCAACTATCGCGCGCGGAAGTCGATGGCAGGGCCAAAAGGGGACAGACTATAATCGCCAAAATAGATATTTTCTGGAGAGCTACCGTAGCACGTAACGAAAATTCCAGATTTTGTGCTTGTTTTCATGCATCTATCTGACTCTGCTTCGTTTTTTGGTTGTTTCGCTGGACGTGAATCTGCTCCAGCAATCACCGGGTAATCACCGAATGTCCCATCAGGATATCTTCCGCACTTCTACTAGGCCTGCCGCGTCATCTCGCGGCCGGCAGCAAGACCGAAGAGCATGTAGCGGCAGCTGTCGGGCGCATTGGCAGTATGTCAGATCGCGAACTTCCCGTCAGGTGACAGACTGTTGGTCATCAAGTTAATTCAGAGAAACAGCTTTTCGATAAAAACAACCGCATTCGCCACTGCATCTTCGCTCGCGAGATTTTGCGCCAGTTTTTGGCATCGCCTTGCCATCTCCCTGTCGTTGCGAGCAACATCAATGGCATTTCCGACGTCTTGGGCCGAAACGGCTTTCCTTGCTGATCCGGCCATGATGCCAAGTCTGCTCATGCGGTCTCGCCAGAAAAACTGATCAGCCATGAAGGGGATCGCAAAGTTCGGTCGACCTGCCGCAATTGCTGCTGCAGTCGTGCCCGCGCCGCAATGATGGGCGATTAGAGCCATCTTTGGGAATAGCCAGTCATGCGGGATACCGTCGATGTTAAGTACGTCGTTGCCTGCATTGGCTGTGGCCTGCAATTCGCTCCAACCACCACTCACTACCAGCTTGCAGCCCGCAGAGGTTACTGCCGTGCAGAACGCGTCGACAATGGACCGTGGATTATTGACCATCATGCTACCCAGACCGAGATAGATGACCGGCTTTTCCGTATCGAGGAATCGAACCAGTCGATCCGGAGGCAACCAGTCATTTCTGGCAGGCATGCGGATGAATCCGGCCATGTTGATCGCAGCGTCCCAATCCCTTGGCTTCGGCAGAACATGTTGACTAATTGCCATATTCATTGGCCGACCGGCTCGTCGAAATGCTCGACCTGGCCCGAAAAACGGCCAAGGCCGCAGTCCAAGGATATCCTTTCGCAATGCATCCACCTGCTCCATCCTTTTTTAGATGATCCGATCACTCCATCGCAGTAAGGGGGGCGTTGCGGTCAAAATCGATTTGGGTCAGAGCTATCTCAGGATGAATGAGGCAAACACTATATATGGCTAAGGGTGATTTTCATAAGAATCTAGCGAAACAGAAACGGAGCCAAATCTGCGATGCGGCTATACAACTTTTTCTTCGGCAAGGTTTTGAAATTACCACGATGAATGAAATTTCTGCAACGGCAAATGTTTCAATCATGACTCTTTACAAAAATTTCAAATCAAAAGACGAACTATTTAAATTCGTTATAGATGATTTGTTTGATAAAGTTTCTAGTGCACTGAAAATGTCAATTGATCTCGATATGGATGTAAAGCCCGCGCTATCCCTTTTCTTAAGAAATTACTGTTATGCATTGATTGACCCGAGCACCGTAGAA